>NZ_CP157005.1:611000-916500 GCF_039904985.1 Methylomonas sp. AM2-LC | reverse complement strand
GATTACAGCATTCACAATTGACTGTGGCGTGATGACCGCTATAGATAGACTTTGCCGGTTCAGTATGAAGAAACCGGTTTGATAGCTTGGGCTGTTGGCTTGATTTTAAGTAAATTGACATTTTTAATTACCATTGTTTCAATTTTTTATAATCGTACGTCGAACTAATTAATTTGCCAAGCAGAACCATACAGCTTGGCACCTAAATTTATGATGGCTGCACAGTTTTCTCATCCTGTGTAAACACTGGTAGTGTATGTTTTTGGGTTTTGTAGGAAACAAATATTATTCAACATAGGCAGATCACGAACTACATGAATCCTGCCTGAAAAATTGAGCTAGAGTTGAAAGCTCAATGCCAACTAGTACTGAATATTAATCGACCCCATCAAAGTGCGAGGCATGCCGAAAGACATAAATGTATAATTATAGCCGCTAGCCGATTGAGGTATTCCGTTGGGGCCTAGATAGTTAACACCCCCCGTGTAATAATGCTTGTCTAACAGGTTTTCGACATTCAACTGCGCAGTTATCTTTGCTTTATTGACCTTGAAAGAATAACCCGACATCAGGGATACCGTTGCATAACCGGAGATAGGTTGAGCAGAACCAGCAAAACCACCGAGCAGATCATCCTGCATGGTCACACCGCCGCCCAATTTGACACCTTGCAGATCACCTTGCTGAATTTCATAGGTGCTCCATATTTTGCTCATATTGCGCGGGACATTATAAAATCGGTTGCCAACATCGCCGTTATTGCTTTTTGTAATGTGGACAGCCATATTGGTATAGTTGGCAATGACATTCCAGCCAGGCAAGATTTCGCCCATTATGTCGAACTCAGGTCCATGTGAATTGGCTTCCCCCGTGACTGATACCATGTTTGTATTAAGATTACCAAGAACAGGTGTCGGGATGTTGGTCTTAGTTAAATCGTAATAGGCCAAGGTGGCCCGCAAACGTCCATCGAAAAACTCAGTCTTGATGCCACCCTCATACTGTTTGGCTCCGGTGGGCGGAACCGGTTTGCCGCTTGGATAAGCTACCCCGGTATTCACCCCAAAGCCTTCAGTATAATTAGCGTAGACGCTGAGCCAGGATTCTGGATTCCACAGCACACCAGCTCTAGGTGTGACTGCATCAGCTGTATTAATTGGATTCAGAGCGGAAGTGATCCCCCCTTGTTCAATATTGAAAATTTCGTGGATATATTGGTATCTCATACCCCCGAGCAAGTGGATGTGATAGGGTAACTGAATCTGGTCTTGCAGATAAAACCCATAATTATCGATTTGATTATTAGCGGTATAGTTTTGGGTAGGATCAGGAGCCGTTGGCAGCATACCGGGATAGGCTGGATTTAACAAACTAACGCTTACAGAACCATTGTTCATAAATGCCTGGTTCATGGTATATCGGTAATAATCGCCGCCAAACAACAGGGTGTGCTTGAGTATTCCTGTATTGAAATGTCCGGTCAAATCAAGACCCGTGGAATAGGTATCGGTCGCATAGGAGCCTGCCATGGTGTTAAGGGTTAATATCGGCTTGCCGTTGCTGTCATCATTTACACCAAACGCAGCCTGTTGGGTATTGAATAGATTCAAATTGTTCTTATTGACCTGGATGCGATGTTTAATGGACCAGTCGTCATTGAACTGATGTGACCAATTTAAACCGATGAAATAAGTATCCTGGACGTTTATGCCGTTAGGATCAAAATAATTCCGGTTGTATGGAATATTAGCCAGTTGTCCGTTCAAGCCGGGTACAAGGCCGACGTTCTGCACTTCAGTGTCGTGCTGATATTCCATTTCCAGGCTTGCCTGGGTACGCGGGTTAATGTTCCATTTGATAATGGGCGCGATAAAGAAATTTTCACTATTGACGCCGTCGCGAAAACTGCCCTGATTTTGATAGGACATGTTCAGCCGGTACAGTAAGGTGTCGTCTTGCGTCAACGGTCCACTGCTATCTAAACTGGTTCGGTTGGTATTATACGAACCGAACTGTTGAGTCAAAGAATAATAAGGCGTTGCCAGCGGTTGCTTAGTGATGACGTTGACCATGCCGCCCGGTTCTACGCGACCGTACAAAATCGCCGATGACCCCTTCAACACTTCAACGCTCTCCACATTGGCAAACTGACGATCACTTAAGCCCATGGTAGAAACTGAAGGATTGTCAATACGGAAACCGTTTCGAAAAAATGTACTGGTCTGAAATCCACGTAAGTACAAGTTGGTCCCCAACCCGAAACCACCATTAGGGTTATCGCGTGACTCCATCACTACGCCACTCACATTTCTTAAGGCCTGATCAAGGGAGATGACTTGCTGATCCTTCAAAACCTGTTTTGAAATGACTTGCACGTTCAACGGCGTTTCCATGATCAGCGTGTCTGTCTTGGTGCCACTTGTCGCGTTCGGTAGAACGTAATCTTCATTGTAAGGATTTGTGGCGTCATAGACTGCATTGCCGACCACTGTAACCTTGGGTAAGGTCGTAGGATCGGCCTGATTAATCTGTGACGCCGGAGGTGTTGACGCTTTTTCCAGAGTCACAGTATGCTCATCAATAAATCGGTAGGTGTAACCGCTTCCTTTCAGCAATTGATCCAGCGCCTGCTTAGTCGTCAAATTGCCATCCAGGCTGTTGCCGGTCATTCCGCGTATCTGGTCGGCAGTGAACAGGATTTCCAGGCCGGTGTCGGCGGCCAGTCGCAACAAACTCGTGTCGAGAGCTTGCGCCGGTATATGGTAAGGGCGAGTGGTTTCGTCCGCGAAGGCAGTGTCGATTAGGGCAATCAAGCCTATTCCCAGCACGGTACAAAGCATCCTGCGTTGCTTGGATAGGCGGATTTTCCGCAAATTGGTTTGCTGTAGCGGCTTTAGTCCTACATTCATGTGTTCTCCTCGTTAACGTTAATGTCACCATTAACTAACAAAGACGAATGAGGCTGTGATTTTATACAGAGGATACGTTTTTTTGCTGAGGATTCTGATAGTTTTATTTTTTAACGGTGTAAGACTACCCACCAGGAACCCAGGCGGGTTTCCTTTAAGCCCAGTATTGTCCGCACTTTTTCCAACGATGCTTCGGGATCAGCCAGAGAAAACAGGCCAGTAACGCGTAGCTTGCTAAGATCGTTACCACCCAGAAATATACGGCCTGGACGGTAACGCTCAATTTCAGCGATCAATTCGCCTAACGGTTGATCCTTGACAATGACCCGGTGTTGGTGCCAGGCGCCGCTGAGTTCGCTATTGATCATTTCCGGTGGATTTAGCGTGCCGCTGCTTTGGGTGTAATGCAATTGCTGGTCTTGCTGGATGAAAGTCGGCGATGCTGATGTTTTTAGGCGATCTCCGTCGGCAGTCAGGCTGGCTGCAACTGTATGTTCCTGAACGCTGACATCAATATCGCCGGATGACTTCCTGTAAACCTCAAACACCGTACCCAAAGCCTGTACCTGAAGTTCGCCCGCGCTGACCGTAAACGGGCGGGTTTTATCCTTCGCCACGGTAAACTGGGCTTGGCCGTGGTGGAGAATAATTTGCCGAGAAGTGTCTTGATAATCAACCGAAACCGCCGTGTCGGTGTTCAAAAGCAATTGGCTACCGTCGGCAAGCTGGATGGTACGTTGTTCACCGGTGCCGGTGTGGTAGTCGCTGAGGTAATCGTCCCACAGGCTGGCTTGTTCGGGTAACACCAAAGTGATCGCGAACAACCAGGAGGCAGCCAATGCCAATGGCACGGCTATCCAGTTGCGAGTACTGCGCTTGGGGAGCAGCGGGATGGTGGCGCTTCCGGCAGGCTCCTGCTCGATTTTTGGGTTGGGTTTTGCCTCGGCGGTTTTCAATTGCACGGCTTGGGTCATGACATCGAAAAGGTCTTCGGCATCGCCGAAAGCGCTGGCATGGCTAAGGTCCTGGGAAAGCCACGCGGCAAATTCCCGAGTTTCAGCTTCGGTCAACTCGTGGGTACGCAGCTTGATCAGCCATTCAATGGCTTGTTGTTGCAAAGGCGGCAAGTCGTCTTCGGCGTTATAGGCAGGCATCAAGGTGTTCACAAATGGTGGTCGGTACTAAGTAAGACGCTTGACCGGGTTAAAGTTTTCACTTTAATGTGGTTTTTCATACTTTAGGTTCATTGTGTGCATTCAGCCTGAGCTGACAATGGCTCATGGCCTTAATCAGCAGCCGGTAGACTTGGACCTGGGAAACGCCTAAAGTGGAGGCAATTTGCGCTTGTGTCAGGCCATCGATGCTGTGCATGATGAAGGCGTTACGACAGTCAACGGCGAGTTCTTCCAGCGCAGCGTAAACAAGATGCAACTGTTGGCGAGCCATGACAATCCGCTCCGGCCCGCTGTCCGCCGTAGCTTGTTCATCAGCAAGGCCGCTGGAGTCAAGTTCCGCATCCACCATGACTTTTTGCCGGACTTTCATTTTCCGCTGGTAATCAGTGGCCAAATTGACGGCGATACTGAATGCCAAGGCACGGGCGTTATCAGGTGGAGTGGTTTGGATGAATTGATGGAAACGCAGGAAGGTTTCATGCGTCAGGTCGGCGGCGGCCTCCGGGCATTTGGTGCGCCCCGTCAAAAAATGCAACAACTCCTTGGCCAAGGCTTCGTTCCAGTATAAAGCCATATCAGGTGGCGAGGATGCTGTCATCGTGAATGTGGTCAGTGCAAAAATCGAGTGTTCCTGAAATTATCTTATAAATCACTAAATTTGGAAAGGTACCCGATGGGCGTTGCAGACGTAAACCGATCATCATCGATTTTAGCTGAGGAAAGGTTTTGATGAAACCTAATGATATTCCGAGAGGCAGGGCACGAACTGTGTGTGCCCTACCTGAAAGATTGACCTAAAGTTGAAAGGTCAATGGAGACTAATACTGGATATTAATCGATCCCATAAATGTACGCGGCGTACTGAAGGTAACAGCGCTATAGTTTGCATCTGATATGGGCACAGCATTGAAAATGTAGGATTTGTCCAGCAGGTTATCGATATTAAATTGCGCGGTTACTTTAGATTTTCCGACATTAAAACTATAGCCTGCCAACAGACCTACTAATGCATAGCCAGGGGATTTAAATTGGTTAAGGCCATCTAACACGCTATCTATTAACTTCACGCCGCCGCCGATTTTTAACCCTTTAAGCTCACCGTTCTGTGCTTCGTAAGTCGTCCATACGCTACTAATATTCCGGGGCGTAAGTTGGAGGCGGTTGCCGACGACAGCAGCGCCTTGGAGGTCATTACTTTTAGTGACGCGGACATCCTGATTGGCGTAAGTCGCAATCACGTTCCAGCCTGGCAAAATTTCACCCTGGATGTCGAGTTCCGGTCCCTTGCTACGCACCGCACCAACTGCAACGGTACAACTTAATGGCCCACCACCATTGCATTCATGGCCTGCTATGTAATCTGTCGTAGCAACATTCTGTTTGGTAAGGTCGTAATAAGCCAGCGTCGCCCTTAATCGGCCGTCAAAAAATTCGGCCTTGGAGCCAATTTCCCATTGTTGGGCGCTGGTTGGCGGCAGTGCTTTACCAGGTAAAGGATTTCCTGAGGGATCCAGGCCGCCAAAGGCGACACCAAACGGATTTGCGCCAAAATTTTCCGCATAATTACTATATAAAGTTAGCCACTTTTGGGCTTGCCATAATAAGCCGACCCGCGGCGTTACGGCATCTGCTGTAGTTGGTGGATTGTAATCAGCAATTGTGAATATCCCATTGGCGTCACCCGATTGTGTGACCTGGTGAATATATTGATACCTGAAGCCCCCCATCACATGAACGTTATAAGGCAACTTTATCTGGTCTTGCAGGTATAAGCCATAATTATCTACGTTTTGCTTAAAGGAGGATCTTATATGCGGATTGAGATCCGGTTGTCCTGGATGAATGGGGTTGTCAATGTTGATGCTTGAGACAGTGACGGGGTCATTGCCATAATCCATGTCCAAGCTTTTTTGCAAAAAGTCAGCCCGATAATAATCGCCACCCAACAAAAGCGTATGGTCAAGGAACCCTGTTTTAAAATGTCCCGTTAAATCCAGGATAGTCGCAATTGTGTCGTTATTAATATGGGTCGCGGAAACAGTTCGATCCGCTTGTCGGTTGTCCAGATTTATGAATCCAACTGTTACAATTTTCGGCAGGTTTTGATCGCGCCTTTTAAAATTGACCTGGTGCTTGATAGCCCAATCATCATTAAACTGGTGTGACCAATTTAAACCTGCGAATATTTCTTCGATCTCCAAAGGATTACGCTCATTCAGGTTCCGGTTGGGCGGCAAGTTCTGCAACTTGTTGTTGGCGAATGGTAAAACTTGGTAGTCGAAATTGGTATTCTGATGCTGGTACTCCATCTCTAGCGTAGCTTGGGTACGGGGACTAATATTCCACTTCATAATCGGCGCCAGAAATACATCCTCATTCTTAATCTGATCGCGAAAGGTATTATTGCTTTGGAAGGAAGCATTCATTCGGTACAACAAGGTGTCGTCTTTGGTTAATGGACTGGTCGCATCAATGCTGGTACGGAATAAGTCATAGGAGCCGAATTGCTGGGTTAATGAATAATACGGCGTAGCTTTGGGTTGTTTGGTAACAATATTGACCATGCCGCCTGGCTCGACCCGCCCATAAAGAATAGCTGCTGGCCCTTTAAGCACTTCGACACTTTCCACATTGGCAAACTGTTGGCTATTGGCAAAGCCGTTAAAGTTGTCCATCCGAAACCCGTTCCTGAACAAGGTGTTCGTTTGAAACCCCCGCAAAAACCACGCGTCACCGTTACCAGAATCATTACCTGAAATTGTGGTAACACCACTAACGTTATTCAAGGCTTGGTCAAGCCGGATCACCTGCTGGTCTTTAAGTACTTGCTTGGAAATCACTTGTACATTCAGCGGCGTTTCCATAATTGGCGTGTCTGTCTTAGTGCCGCTGGTGGCGTTGGGTAATAAATAGTCTTCGTTGTAGGGGTCTTTGACATCGTTGATGGTATTACCGACAACTGAAACCTTGGGTAAGGTGATTGGGTCGGAACTGTTAAGCTGTGATGCTGGAGGTGTCCGCGCTTTTTCCAGCGTCACGGTATGCTCATCAATAAATCGGTAGGTGTAACCACTGCCTTGCAGTAATTGCTCCAGCGCCTGCTTAGGCGTCAGGATGCCGTCCAGGGGTTTGGCATTCAAGTCCGATACTTTGGCGTCCGAGAACAACAATTTCAGATTGGCATCAGCGGCAAACTGCATCAAGGCGTTATTGAGCGATTGCGCAGGTATCCGGTAATGCTGGGCGCTATCGTCTGCCAGGGCCGTATTGCCTAAGAACAGGAATAGCAAAGTCAGTAAGCGAAGCTGCCTGTATTTGTGGTTCGGTTCTGCAACAGCGAATTTTCGGATGTTGGCTAGGGCTACAGAATTAACGGTTTTGCAGGTTATTGGAAGTGGCTCGCTCATGTACTCTCCTGAGAAATAAGATCAATTACCTTATTACCACGCGCGACCCCACTCAATTCCTTACCCAAATTTGAAAATATTTTTTAACATCAGGCTGCTAACTGTCTTTTTTTCAAAAAAATATCAACCTATCAATAAGATATGTTTTTACCTGAGGTAATTATTTTTTAGCTCAGGCTCATTTTGCTGAGTTTATGCAGAAGACATGACGCTGGCTTGGAAAAAACTGCGGAAACGTTTATCTCATTTATCGATGTCAGTCTTTGCTGAACTGCTTACCTATGCAGCCATACCCACAAGGGATTTAGCCGGGTTTCCTGCAAGCCCAACACCTTGTGGACACTGGATAGAATTTCCTCGGGATTATCCAACGGAAATACGCCGGTCACCGGCAGGTTTTCAAGTTCCTTATCGGCTAAATAAATCCGGCCAATCCGGTAACGGTTGAGCTCTTCAACCAATTCGCTTAATGGCCGATTATTGATGAACAGGCGATGTTGTTGCCAGGAACAGGTCAGGGCGGGATTAACTGGGATTGGTTGTGGCAATGCCCCCTCGCCTTGGTACGTCAATCGCTGTCCTGCTTCAATAGTGATCTGACTAGAAGGATCTTCCTTGATTAGAACACTTGGATTTTGGATTCTGGCGGCGACCGCATGTTCCTGGACAGTTACCTCGATCGAATCTGCTTCTTTCCGGTAGACGTCAAACACAGTCCCCAAGGCCCTGACCACTAAGGCATCGGTTTTGACTTCAAAAGGTCGCTGAATATCCTGAGCCACGGTAAAGCGGACTTGCCCATGGTGGAGGGTAATCAAGCGTTTTGAGGACTGATAGCCTACCGAAACCGCCGTGTTGGTGTTCAGCAGCAAATGACTGCCATCGGCCAACTGGATGTCCCGGATTTCACCTGTCTGGGTGTGGTAGTCGCTCATCAGGTTATCCAGTAGACTGGACTGCTCGGGCAATACCAAGCCAATTGCAACCAGCCAGGATGCAGCCAAGGCCAGCGGTATGATCAGCCAGGGTTTGACGACTTGTTTAGGTGCAGCGATTTTTGTCAGAGTTGACGCATTTTCTTGAGGTATCGGCTCGACATCGACGGGACGGGGGTGTCGAGCATAAAGGGTCATTTTGTTAAAAAAATCTTCGGCTTTGACGAAAGCCGCGGAATGAGCCGGGTCTTGCGACATCCAATCCGCAAAAGCATGAGTGTCCTCTTCGCTTAGGTTGCCGCCCCGCAGTTTTACCAGCCAGTCGACAGCTATTTCGGTGAGTGGATCCGACTGAGTATTTTGGGTAGAATTGGACATTAGACGCTAAGAAAACGCATTGGTTTTTTAAATAAGACGTGTAAGGGTAATAAATACTTACTCTGCGCCTGAAATAGAGCGGATGTCTTCATAAGCTATTACCTAGCCGTTTAATGCAATGGTTAATCGCCTTGGTCAAGTATTTATACACCGTGGAGTCAGAAATCCCCATGTGAACGGCGATTTCTTCGTAAGTCAATCCGTCAATGCTATGCAGCAAAAAAGCCGTACGACAATTGACGGGAAGCTCATCCAGGACATCATGAAACTGTTTGAGGCGCTGCCTGTCCATGACAATTTGTTCCGGACCGGGCGCTAAGCTCATACTCATATCAGCCAACTGATCCGGATCGACATCAACCATGACATTTTCCCGGACTTTGATTTTACGATGGTAATCAGTGGCTAAGTTGATGGCAATCCGATAGGCCAAAGCGCGAGCATTATCCGGCGGAGCTTCTTTAACAAAGTGATTTAGCCGAAGAAAGGTCTCATGGGTAAGGTCAGCGGCGGCCTCAGGGCATCTGATACGGCCCGTCAAAAAATGCAACAATTCCTTGGCCAAGGCTTCGTTCCAGTATAAAGCCATATCGGGTGGCGAAGATGCGATCATACTCATTGGAATCAAGAAACCACTAGCTTGCAGCTAAGGGCCTTAACAATCTTAGCGATGGTATCGAACTGAGGGTTACCAGCTGCTGCTAGAGATTTGTTCAAACTTGCTCGTGTAACACCGGCTTGCTTGGCCACTTTGGCCATACCCTTAGCTCGCGCAGTGGTATTAAGCGCGTGGATAAAATCGGATGAATTGCCGGCTTTCGATGTTTCACGTAAAAACTCTTGAATATCGGCGTCGATTTCCAAATGTTCGGCAATATCAAAAGCGGTAATGGTTTCAGTCATAAATAAACCCTCAATGTGTCCGGAATTCAGGGTTCTGATTACCCATAGTAAGTAAAATGCAGGCTGATTTTACTATTCGAGGGATGAGCAATACAAGCCGAATACAAATTAGGTTGGATACGAACTATGTATTTCGCTCCGTTTGAGAGTTGCGGCAGCGAGCTCAGTTTCCAGATACGCTATACCGCCATCGCAGGTAGGGTCAAGTACAAGCGCGCACTCTTTAGGTCTCGCTGGCTGGAATTTTACTCGGCAATTAAAAGGCCTGAAATAGTTCTTTTTGGGTATTTTAAAAGGGTTGAGATAGAGTTTAGTGAAGCTTTTCTGGCTTTATCCAGCTCACATACTTGACATACCGAAGTGAATTGGCAGTTGTGCACAATTAAATAATTATGGCGGCATGTAGTGCAGAATTGCAATTCCACTAGTCCTTTTCTTAAACTTTGAATGATCACCCACGCCTCATTGAAATTAGCTGGACGAATTTTCCCAAATGGCCGTTTATCCCGAATATGATCCGGAAAAATTTGGCAGAATGTATCCCACGCAAAAATGATTGCTGACACGTCCAATTGTGACTGAGTATCTGCTAGGCTGGTGCTTTGGAAAATGGATACAAATAATGCCAAATAAAGAAAAGATTCTCGGCAAATCGGGATGGTGGTGACAATCTGGATTTGACCAGACTGAGGTCTTTTTTGATGGATTGAGCGATAAATATAACGTAACTCACGAGTACTTATGGATTTAATTTGTGCTTTGACATAGGAAGTGCGTAATTTTCGCTTTAAAAGTTCATAGGCAAAATAATGATCTCGAAGATGGTCCTCATAGAAATAGCGCGTTTTCATCATTTTGTATTTGGGCTGGGCATAAGTTTTAAAAACTCTCGTGCACGAATCTCAGTTGCATCCTGATCAGGGGCGATTTTTTCATTATGAAGATAACTACTCCAGTTGGCTGCGCTGAACCTTGGAGTAAATGAAAGAATCTCTTTGCGAGCAATATTTTTTAATTGATAGGAGGGTAGTTTTTTTAGTATCGCGACAGCTTCCTGCGTTAAACCAAGACTGAACATAGCTTTATGTTCCATGCCTGCCAGCACCAACTTCTGCGCCAAGATTAGGTAATCTAAATGTAGGTTGTAGATATCTTCATCCATAAATCACCTCTCAAATCACATTCCTGATTTGTTCCGCCAAGGCAAGAACCCGACGTCCGTATAACATGGCAGCCGGAATGTTTTCCCAACTGTGGTATCGACCAATTCCCATCACAAGGTCATTAGGCGAAGATTGAATCGCTTCCGCCAATAGTCCGGCACCGATTTTCAGATTGGTAACTGGGTCTAATAAATCCTCGGGTTTACCGACACGATTTCCATGCCAGTGAAGATTAATTTGCATTAATCCAATATCGATATGCCGATTACCTTCGGCAATGGATTTTTTCAAAATGGCATGTGCCTGAGGTCGAGTATCAGATTGGATAGACTTCCCAGATTTGTTGATAGCCCAAGGCCATGGTGTGATTTTTGTCGTACCACCACTGTTAGCCGATTCGATTAATGCTACTGAGTAAAGAATATAGGGATCGAGTTCATGCTGTTTGGCTATTTGCCACCAAAGGGTATTTTGCAATTTTGTTGGCAAAAATCTCGGTTTATTAAGCTGATTTTCCGGAAGTGGTGTTGTCGATAAAGCCACATTTGGGTGCGCTAAGCAAGGCTGACTTAATACTGCACCGAACAAAAACGAGATAGAAATAATTGCCGAGAGATTATTGGCAAGTATCGACCTAAAGTGATTTTTCAAAATGCGGATTTCTGTCACGAAAAAAGGGTGAGTTAAATCTTTCATAGCAATGGCGTTTGAAACTTTGTGTTGATGACATGAGTTTACTGAAAAAATCCATACTTCAATCGTTCAAAAAAAGACCCTAATCGACCTATTTACTTGTTAAATTTTTACTGCATTCATTTATTTCAAACAAAATCAATACGTTATATTTAAACCGACATCAATTATCAATCTAATCCTCTGAAAGCCACGTCCGGTAAGACTTTGCACGAAATCTGACCCAAAAGGGTCACTTTGCGTGCGTGACGATTACCAATTTATTCCATTAGCATAGCCACCAAATTCATAACTAATGGCAGGAAAAAACATGTCGACTTTAGAAGAAGATCTGACGCAATTAAATTTTGAGTACCTGATGCTGGCTCGAGAATGCGCCAGAAGCAATCCCATGGAAGCCGCATGGCGATTTGGTTTAGATCCAGACCGAATTTCTGAATTTGCCGCATTGTCTATGGAGGAAATCAAAAACCAGTCATCTATTAACCGGGCTGTAATCACTTTGTTGCCAATTGGCCAGTTCGAAGCTTCAACCACGGCTTATGCGGCGTTGCTAATCCACACAGATCAAAGCCAGAACAAGGATGCTGTTTATGAGTAATGCTGGATTTGTTGATTTGTCGAAATTTGGAGCTGAACTAATGCTTGCCGAAAAGCTGTTTGCATTGGGAGCCAGAACTCATATGGTCTGTCATTTATGTGCTATTAGCAGAAAAACGGCGATACGCATTTATAAGATCGCAAATCAAGAATCACCCAAAAAGGGCTTGCTGCCTTGGGATGATCATTGGATTATCCGTTCATCGGTCAACAACCTGCATGCCTCAATTTTTTTAGGCATTATTCATGGCCATTTGAATTGTGCAACTTCCAATGTCGAATACGGTAAGCAGTTTGTAAATGCCTACGGGCTTTATTGCCGGGTGGTCGCCAATAATTCAAAGCCTAGTAGGCGTGAACAGAATTTCGAAAATTTCAGAGTGCTGGATATCAACCGCGCCTGGCAAATCATCCAGCAGTTCAAAACCCTTGAATTAGGTTTTACCGTTTGCCAAAAATGTAAAGCTCGACACTTAATCGTTAACAAAAAAGATGAGTTGTTTGATAAATGCCCAATTTGCGAAACCTGGACCGATAGTACTGGCCGCCGGCGCTGGATTTCATCGACTTAAAAAAATAATAAATTTCTTTGTTCAGGTCGCTAGTTGACGATCAAAGAGAATGTTCGTGAAGCCAGAAACCAAAGTTTGAAATTCGGAAAATGAAATTAATTAACAATATTTATTAAAATAATTTTGAAACTAATGTCGGATAATAATTTAATTTCTAAAGAACCCACCAATGCTGTAGAGAATTTATTATCAGAAATACTCACGGTACTTAAATCGGGTCAGCGCAAAAATAAACTTTGGTCTATTGATGATTTGGTAGATTACTTCCAAACTAGCAGAAGCACAGTTTCACGAAAAATTGTTTCCCGACCTGACTTTCCTGTTGCTATTCGCATTGATGGCGGTGTTCCGCGTTGGAAACCAAGTGAAGTTGAGAGTTGGGCTGAAAGACAGCGTGAAAAAAGATCCATTAAAAAATAAAACCAGGAACCGTTGGACTGTTAAACACAACTATCCTAATTTCTTTGCTAAATCTTCAGCTTTTTCACGATAATAAATTTGCAATGATCTTATATCTCTATGACCTACCATTCTAGCTAATTCCAGCATATTTAAAATTCCTGCTAATCTAGTTAGTGCCGTTGCTCTTGCATCATGAAAATGTGCATTTTCAATTTTACAGTCTATGCATGCCCTCCTAAACAGCGAGGAGAGAACATCTTTGTGAACATCGAATGGGCGAGGATGGTCTGCAAGGGTAGTCAACAACTCCACTGCACGGGAAGACAGAGGGACATCTCTAGCATCCCCATTTTTTGTAAGCGGTAATGTTACGATTCGTTTTTTTAAATTAACTCGCTTCCACTCAAGACCAGTAATTTCTTCACGCCTCATCGCTGTTTCAAGAGCAAACAAAAAAGCGCACGCAATAATCTGGCTCTTGGTAACAACCTCTGTACCCTGATATCCAAGCGCCAAACAAATTTGATCAACTTCATATTCAGCAAATAGACGTTCTCGGTGCCTAGGCTGGGGAGGCCGTCTGACATCATGAACTGGATTTGATTCTACCCACTGCCATTCTCTGCGTGCACACTCAAACAGAGCACTCCACAAATTCATTTCACGGTTAACTGTAGCGGAAGAAACCTCGGTTAACCTTTTATCTCGCCATTTTGCCAAAACAGGCGTGGTCACTTCCGACACTGGTAAGTTGGTTATTGCCAATTTTTTCCAAACATTAAATCTTATGATTTCCCATCGTGCACTCCGCTTTTTTGGAGTAACCTCAGTTTCATAGCGTTCAATTGCATCCAGTAAAGTTTTGTCGGGTAATGATGGCTTATCATCCTTTGAAAGAATTTCTATTTCAGTTTGAGCAGCCCAAGCCTGGGCTTGGGCTTTAGTCGGCCAAGTCGAGCACTTTGTGACCCCTTTTTTTCGAACCTGGACAAACCAGGATTTTCCGCGTTTTTGATAACTAGCCATGATGCAATTTTGATGCAATTTAATTGCATTTCATGCTACACGGTTACATAAAAACGGTAAAGCGGAAAAACAAAAAAGCCTGTAAAAACAGGCTTTTGACTTAAGATTACACACCATGCTACATGATGCATTTTTCTGTATTGGTACCGATGGCCGGATTTGAACCGGCACGACTTGCGTCACCACCCCCTCAAGATGGCGTGTCTACCAATTTCACCACATCGGCTTAATTCGCTTATTCTTTTGCAGCTGGTGCAGCACTAGGCGCTTGCTCAACTTCTTTAATAGCTGGTGCATCCGGTAATTTTTCTACTTGAACCGTTTCAGCAGCTGGTTTGCTTTGGTTTAAGGGTACATCAGAAACCGCTTTAGACTCTTCGATACTGATCGTATCAATAATATCTGCTTTTTTGCCACTATAGCCACTTAACATGGCCAAACCAAGACTGGTGGTAAAAAACAGGGCAGCAAAAATAGCCGTGGTTCTGGATAAAAACGAGGCAGAGCCTTGCGCACCAAAAACAGTTCCTGAAGAACCGCTACCGAATGCCGCGCCAGCATCAGCGCCTTTACCATGCTGCATTAAAACTAAACCGACAATACCAATGCCCAGCAAGATGTGAATTACAATAATAACTTGGTACAACATATAAATCCTAAGCCAAATAAACTAAACTGAATGGCAAATCTGTAAAAAGCCGTTTGCATCCAGAGAGGCGCCACCTACCAGCCCGCCATCTATATCAGGCATAGCGAATAAGGCTTTAGCGTTGTCTGGTTTGACGCTGCCGCCATACAGAATTTGCAGTTTTTCTGCGATTTCCGGATGGACACCGGCAATACGCTGACGAATATAATGATGAACTTCTTGCGCTTGTTCGTCACTTGCGGTTTTACCGGTACCGATAGCCCAAACGGGTTCGTAAGCAATAACAGCTTTAGAAAACGCTTCTATACCTGCGGTGGCTATAACAGTATCAAGTTGTTCGTCGATTACTTGAAAAGTTTTGTTTCCTTCTCTCTCTGCCAGTGTTTCACCCACGCATAACACGGGGATTACGTTTTGTTTGATTGCTTGTACAAAACGGTTGGCTACTGATTGATCGGTATCACCATAATAACTACGTCTCTCGGAGTGACCTACCAGCGCATATTTAATGCCAATATCAGCCAGCATGGCCGCAGATATTTCGCCTGTGTAGGCACCGGATGCTTGATCAGCGACATTTTGTGCACCTAGCGCAATAGCAGAACCTGCCAAAACCTTGCTTATTTCAGACAAATAGATAAACGGAACACAAACTGCCACTTCTTGCTGAACGTCACCCAAGCCTGCAGCCAAAGCTGACGCAAGTTGTTGTCCCTCTTGAAGAGAGCCATTCATTTTCCAGTTGCCCATTATCAAAGACCGCCGCATCACATACTCCGAGCTAAATAAAGCAGCGTATGATATACGCTGCAGACACTGATTTCAAGAAGTGATTGATTTCTTAACATCATTGGCAAGCTGAGTGGCGTATTTATTGACATCGTCCAAATCTACACCTTCCACCATTACCCTCACTAGCGGCTCTGTTCCTGACGATCTTAATAATACTCGACCTTTATCTCCCAGTTTTTTTTCTACGCTTGCTACTGCTTGTTTAACAGCATCGATTTCGTCGAGTTTGACTTTTTTTTCGGTTCTAATGTTGATTAAAACCTGCGGATACTTTTTCATACCCGACTTCAGCTCGTACAAACTTTTGCCTGTACGACGCATTTCTGCCAGCACTTGCAAAGCCGCAACGATACCATCACCGGTAGTCGTTTTATCCAGACAGATAATATGACCTGAGCCTTCGCCACCCAATATGCCTTTTTTCTCTGTCAACAACTCCATCACATAGCGATCACCAACATTGGCACGCAATAGTTGCACACCGATGGCATTTAAAGCATGCTCCATACCCAAATTGGACATTAAAGTACCCACAACTGGCCCGGATAACTTGCCCACTTCCAGACGTGACTTGGCAATGATATAGATTAATTCATCACCATCGACTATCTCGCCTTTATGATCAACCATAATAATGCGATCACCATCACCATCCAGAGCAATACCCAGGTCAGCGCGATATTCCATGACTTTGGCAGCTAAATTTTCCGGTTTGGTGGCTCCACATTCGTCATTAATGTTTAGTCCATCCGGTTCTGCTCCAATAGCAACCACTTCTGCGCCTACTTCTCTAAACACATGCGGTGCGATATGGTAGGTTGCTCCATTTGCGCAGTCTATAACGATACGCATACCTTTAAATTCAATTTGCGGAGGCACGGTAGCCTTACAAAATTCTATATACCGACCAGCAGCATCGTTCACCCGCTTTACTTTGCCCAGCTTTGCCGACTCGACTGTAGTCATGGGCGCTTCCAGATATTCTTCTATTTCGTGCTCAAGCTCATCTGGCAACTTGGTACCATTGACCGAAAAAAACTTGATGCCATTGTCGTAATAGGGATTATGAGAAGCACTAATAACGATACCTGCTTTGGCTCTTAATGTACGGGTTAGATAAGCAATGGCAGGGGTAGGCATAGGCCCTAGCATGCGCGTATCAACACCAGCCGCAGACAGGCCTGCTTCCAGTGCAGATTCGAACATGTAGCCCGATATACGTGTATCTTTACCAACTAGCACAAAACCATTGCCTTCTTTGGCAAATACTCGCCCCGCAGCCCAACCTAGTTTTAACATAAAATCGGCTGTAATTGGGTATTCTCCAACCTTGCCACGAATACCATCTGTTCCAAAATATTTTTTTGCCATACTCAAATCTCTTATTCAATCCAAAAAAAAGAGAGGCCGTAGCCTCTCTTATAATTTTTGCCTGATGATCTACTTAACCCTGCTCAGTCGCACCATCCAAAGTATGATCACTATTACCCTTACCCCAATGATCAACTTCAACGCCATCACTAGGAGTTGAGGAATCATCCCAACCTTTTGGATCTCTAACTGGTTTCCTGTTCATCAAATCATCAATTTGATACTTGTCTATGGTTTCATATTTCATTAAAGCCGCAGACATAGAGTGCAGAATATCTTCGTTTTCTTTAAGAATTTTCTCAGCTCTTTCGTAATTTTTGTCGATAATAGAACGGATTTCCTCATCAATAGTGTGAGATGTTTCTTCGGCAACCGACTTATGTTGCGTAACAGAACGTCCTAAAAAGATTTCACCTTCTTCCTCGCTGTAAGCCAATGGACCCAAACGTTGCGATAAGCCCCATTTAGTCACCATATTTCTGGCCAACTCTGTGGCGCGTTCGATATCGTTAGAAGCGCCCGTGGATACTTGCTCCCAGCCAAAAATCAGCTCTTCAGCAATCCTGCCACCATATAAGCTTGAAATCATACTGTCCAGCTTACATTTACTGGCACTGTACTGATCACGCTCAGGCAAGAACATGGTTACACCCAAAGCGCGTCCACGTGGCATGATGCTTACTTTGTAAACTGGATCGTGCTCAGGTACCAAGCGACCAACAATGGCATGCCCAGCTTCGTGATAGGCAGTCATTTTTTTCTCTTTTTCGTCCATCACCATAGAGCGTCTTTCCGCACCCATAATGAGCTTGTCTTTGGCTTTTTCCAAATCGATCATGCTCACTAAGCGCTTGTTAAAACGAGCCGCAAGTAAGGCCGCTTCATTGACCAGATTAGCCAGATCAGCACCAGAAAAACCGGGCGTACCCTGTGCAATGTATTTAACTTTAACATCTTCGGCAGCGGGCACTTTTCTTAAGTGCACATTTAAAATCTGCTCACGTCCTCTGACATCAGGCAAACCGACCACTACCTGACGATCAAATCGACCAGGTCGTAACAAGGCTTTATCTAAAACATCAGAACGGTTGGTAGCAGCAATGACAATAATGCCTTCGTGGCCTTCAAAACCATCCATTTCCACCAATAATTGGTTTAAGGTTTGTTCGCGTTCGTCGTTACCGCCACCTAAACCTGCTCCGCGCGAACGGCCCACGGCATCAATCTCGTCGATAAAAATAATACATGGTGCATGTTTTTTAGCTTGCTCAAACATATCCCGCACTCGCGAGGCACCCACACCAACGAACATTTCCACAAAATCTGATCCAGAAATGGTAAAAAACGGTACTTTGGCTTCGCCAGCAATAGCTCGGGCCAACAAGGTTTTACCTGTACCGGGAGGGCCAACCATTAAGGCACCACGCGGCACTTTGCCACCCAATTTTTGATATTTGGCCGGATCTTTTAAAAAGTCGACCATTTCTTCAACTTCTTCCTTGGCTTCATCACACCCGGCCACATCTGCAAAGGTGACTTTGTTCTGATCTTGTTCGAGCATGCGTGCTTTGCTTTTGCCAAAGCCCATTGCTCCACCACGACCACCAACGCCACCGCCCTGCATTTGCCGCATGAAAAATACCCATACAGCAATCAGTAACAAAATGGGACCAAAAGAAACAAAAATCTGCATGATCATTGACGGTTCTTCGGGCGGCTGTACAGTAATCTCTACGCCATTGGCCAGTAAATCGTCAATCAAGTGCGGATCATTTGGCATATAAGTCTTAAACTTATCACCCGTCTGCATCCGACCTTTGATAGTATTATCGGCAATTTGTACCTGTTGCACCTGCCCTGCTTTAACCGCATCTATCAACTGCGAGTAGGACAACGTGGAATCGGTTCTAATAGATTTTGAACCAAAGTTGTTGAACACTGCCATCAAAACGACTGCAATGACAACCCACAAAACTACATTTTTCATCATATCGCTCAAGTTACGCGCTCCGGCCCCGAACGGCCCTAGAATTTAAAAACCGAGTAATTCTATCAAGAATACTCGTATCTCCACCGCTCATCATAAACTGATCTGTGGTAAATTTCCTTAAAAAGAGAATAAATTTTTTGCTTTGTCAACTCCAAAAAAAGTATTTACTCGCAAAGCACCTATCTAAGCTGTTTGTAAACAGTTAGTTATATCGATTTAAATCCTTTCGCCAGAATATACACTTCGCTGCTTCTGGGACGCGAGGCTTTGGGTTTTCTGATGACTACGCTGGTAAAATGTTGCCTAACCTGCTCAAAATATTCATCAAAACCAGCGCCTTGAAACATTTTAATCAAAAACACACCGCCTTTACATAATATCGTTTTTGCAGCATCCAATGCCAACTCTCCCAGATAAATGGCTCTGGGCTGATCAACTTCTCTGTTACCACTTATATTGGGTGCCATGTCAGACAATAACAAGTGTACCTGCTCACCATTTAACACTTGATAAAGTTTTTCTAAGACTTCATCATCACGAAAATCTCCCTGTATAAAATCAACACCGGATATGGGATCAATATCCAAAAGATCTAAAGCAATGACTTTATTATTTTTACCCACTATTTTACTGGCATATTCTGACCAGCCTCCAGGGGCGGCGCCTAAATCGACGATGTTTATACCAGGGCGTATAATTTTATCTTTTTCCTGAATTTCTATCAGTTTAAAAACAGCCCGTGATCGATAACCTAACTGCTGGGCTTTTTTGACATATTCATCATGAAAATGTTCCTGCATCCATTGCTGGCTACTTTTACTACGTGCCATATTTTTTATTGGTGTAAAATATCGGGTTTATTAAAATCCAAGGAAGCAGAGTGAATTCCATTGAAAAGAAAAAGTTAAAAGCACAGGCTCACGCCTTAAATCCTGTTGTTATTATAGGTCAAGCTGGCTTGACCGATGCGGTTATTAAAGAAATAAATCTAGCCTTAGATGCCCACGAACTAATCAAAGTAAAAATCCGGGCAGAAAGGGATGAGCGTTTTGCCATTAAAGACCGCATATGCACCGAAACATTGGCGGAACATATACAGTCTATTGGTCAGGTAACCGTTATTTATCGAAAAAATCCAAAAAAATAAACTATTCCAGTGAGAGCATTACTGCTCTCTTTTTATTTAAATATACTGGATGGAAATTATTTCGTATTCAATATTTCCACCAGGTGCTTTAACCACTACGGTATCTTCAACTTCTTTACCAATCAAAGCCCGGGCAATAGGCGATCCAATTGAAATTCGGCCTTCTTTAATACTCGCTTCATCTTCGCCGACGATTTGATAGGTAACCACCTTACCAGTTTCCAATTCCTCAATCTCCACAGTCGCGCCAAACACAACTTTACCATTAGCGTCGGTTTTAGTGACGTCAATAATATTAGCATTCGATAGCTTACTTTCAATCTCAGCAATGCGCCCTTCAGCAAAACTTTGTTGTTCGCGAGCCGCATGATACTCAGCATTCTCTTTTAAATCGCCATGCGCACGCGCATCTGATATGGCCTGGATTATTCGTGGCCTAACCACAGATTTTAATTCTTCCAGCTCAGTACGCAATTTATTCGCACCCACCACTGTCAACGGCACTTTAATCATAGACTACTCCTAAAAATACTTCGAACACTCGTCCGTTAAAAAGTTTTATGCAAATCTTGCAAACTATTCACATCGCCAGCTGATAATTCACCTAAAGCATAACAAGCGGCTTTAGCGCCCGCCATGGTAGTGTAATAACTCACCTTACGCTGTAACGCTTCCCGGCGCATGGTAAACGAATCAGCCACAGCTTTAACGCCATCAGTGGTATTGACTATCAAATGGATTTCTCCATTTTTAATCATATCCACGGTATGTGGACGCCCCTCATTTACCTTGAATATTTCCTTGCACGGAATACCCGCCGCCTTTAAAACCCGCGCAGTACCGCGAGTAGCTACAATTTCGTAGTTTTTGGCAATCAGCATATTCGCCAATTCCGGCAA
This sequence comes from Methylomonas sp. AM2-LC, assembly GCF_039904985.1. Classification (NCBI taxonomy): domain Bacteria; kingdom Pseudomonadati; phylum Pseudomonadota; class Gammaproteobacteria; order Methylococcales; family Methylococcaceae; genus Methylomonas; species Methylomonas sp. AM2-LC. The sequence continues at coordinate 895,489 of NZ_CP157005.1, read as the reverse complement.
TTTAGGCTTATCGGCATCACGGATACTGATCAGCACTTTACCACTCTGACTTAAATCAACCCCGGCTGCACGCTGCGATTTGGCAAAAGCCTCGCCAAAGGTTTTACCCACCCCCATGACTTCGCCGGTAGATTTCATTTCCGGCCCTAACAAAGGATCAACACCCGGAAACTTAATAAACGGAAACACCGCTTCTTTTACAGAAAAATAGCTGGGGATACGCTCTTCGGTAACGCCTTGTTCTTTTAACGATTTGCCCGCCATACAGCGCGCGGCAATTTTAGCCAATGGATAACCTGTTGCTTTGGAAACAAATGGCGCAGTTCTTGATGCGCGTGGATTAACTTCCAACACATAGATAGTTTCACCTTGAATGGCGAACTGGGTATTCATTAAACCTCGCACCCCTAAAGCTTCCGCCATTTTTGCAACCTGGGCTCGCAACTGATTCTGCATAGCCATGGGTAGATCATAAGGTGGCAATGAGCAGGCAGAATCACCGGAATGTACACCGGCCTGCTCAATATGCTCCATCAAGCCACCTATCAACAGTGTCTCACCATCATAAATAGCATCAACATCCATTTCTACCGCATCATCCAGAAATCTATCCAGCAAAACAGGTGAATCATTGGAAACACTCACCGCTTCTTTCATATAGCGACGGAGCCCTTCTTCGTTAAATACAATTTCCATAGCCCTTCCACCCAATACATAAGAAGGGCGCACCACCAATGGATAGCCAAGCTCTTTGGCTGAAATAACAGCTTGTTCAACGGAGCGGGCGGTTGCATTGGGCGGTTGTAACAGCTCAAGACGTTCCAGTAATTTTTGAAAGCGTTCACGATCTTCCGCCAAATCAATCGAATCTGGCGAGGTACCAATAATAGGCGCGCCAGCCGCTTCAAGAGCCCGTGCTAATTTCAGAGGTGTTTGCCCTCCGTACTGCACAATGACGCCTTTGGGTTTTTCCAGATCAATAATCTCCAACACATCTTCCAGTGTTAAAGGTTCAAAATATAAACGATCAGAGGTATCAAAGTCAGTAGACACCGTTTCAGGATTACAGTTAATCATGATGGTCTCATAGCCATCTTCCCGCAACGCTAAAGCGGCATGCACACAACAATAATCAAATTCTATACCTTGACCAATCCGATTTGGTCCGCCACCAAGAATCACAATTTTTTCACGATTCGTGGGCAGCGCTTCGCATTCTTGCTCATAAGTGGAATACAAATAAGCAGTATCGGAAGCAAATTCTGCCGCACAAGAGTCTATGCGCTTATAAACCGGACGAATTCCGTATTTATGGCGGATGGTACGTACTTCTGATTCTTTTGCGCCCAATACTTTCGCCAGCCTAGCATCAGAAAAACCTTTACGCTTCAGTCTAAATAACTCATCCGCATCCAACGTAGCCAAAACTTTGCTGGACAAGGCTTTTTCGGTAACCACTAAATCTTCAACCTGCGCTAAAAACCAGGGATCAATTTTGGAGGCTTCATGGATTTCATCAAACGTTAAACTGCTACGAAACGCATCAGCCAAATACCATAAGCGTTGCGACCCCGGATAACGCAGTTCTCTAAGAATGACATCCAGACTATTGGCATCCTCTAAATCAACGATTTCGTCAAGTCCATCCACACCCACTTCCAATCCGCGCAATGCTTTTTGCAAAGACTCCTGAAAGGTACGTCCAATGGCCATTACTTCACCAACAGACTTCATTTGTGTAGTCAGGCGATCATTGGCCTGTGGAAATTTCTCGAAAGCAAAGCGCGGTACTTTAGTAACCACATAATCGATACTGGGTTCGAAAGATGCCGGAGTTTTGCCGCCAGTGATTTCGTTGCTTAATTCGTCCAGCGTATAACCCACCGCTAATTTGGCAGCCACTTTGGCAATGGGGAAACCTGTCGCTTTAGAAGCCAGAGCCGAAGAACGAGAAACGCGAGGATTCATTTCAATGACAATTAAAGAGCCATCTTCAGGATTAATGGCAAATTGCACATTAGACCCTCCCGTATCCACACCAATTTCACGCAATACAGCTAAAGAAGCGTTACGTAACAACTGATACTCTTTATCGGTTAAGGTTTGTGCAGGTGCCACTGTTATAGAGTCGCCCGTATGCACACCCATAGGATCAAAGTTTTCGATAGAGCAGACGATAATACAATTATCTTTGGAGTCACGTACCACCTCCATTTCAAACTCTTTCCAACCCAATACCGATTGCTCGATCAATAATTCGCTGGTGGGCGATAAATATAAACCACGCTCACAAATTTCCAGAAACTCTTCACGATTATAAGCAATACCGCCACCGCTGCCGCCCATAGTGAACGAGGGACGAATAATGGTTGGATAGCCAACTTCTTCCTGAGCAGCCAAAGCTTCTTCCATGCTATGTGCTACTTTAGATTTAGAGACTTTAAGGCCAATTTTACGCATGGCCTCGTTAAACAAATGCCTATCTTCGGCTTTGTTGATGGCTTCCTTGCTGGCACCTATCATTTCCACGCCGTATTTTTCCAACACGCCGTGTTTATCCAGTGCCAAGGCACAATTAAGCGCCGTCTGTCCACCCATAGTCGGAAGTATGGCATCAGGACGTTCTTTTTCAATAATCTTTTCTACGGTTTGCCAATCAATAGGCTCAATGTAAATAACATCGGCCATTTCAGGATCGGTCATAATAGTAGCTGGATTGGAGTTAACCAGTATGACCCGAAACCCCTCTTCACGCAGCGCTTTACAAGCTTGTGTGCCAGAATAGTCGAATTCGCAAGCCTGACCGATAACAATCGGCCCGGCACCCAGTAATAAAATCGATTTTATGTCGGTTCTTTTTGGCATATGACTCTGTATAGAAAACTAGGCTAAACGCGGTGGGTTCATCAAGGTTATAAAATCATCAAATAATGATTCAACATCATGCGGGCCAGGACTCGCCTCAGGATGTCCCTGAAAACTAAAGGCTGGCTTATCGGTACGTTCAATACCTTGTAAACTGCCATCGAATAAAGAACGGTAAGTAGCACGTACATTATCAGGCAGCGACGCTTCATTGACTGCAAAGCCGTGGTTTTGGCTGCTGATCATTACCCGACCTGTAGCAATCTGCTGAACAGGATGATTGGCACCATGATGGCCGAATTTCATTTTTTCAGTTTTTGCACCACTGGCCAAAGCCAGTAATTGATGACCAAGGCAAATACCAAACAGAGGCATGTTATGCTCCAAAAGCTCCTGAATGGCAGCAATAGCGTACGCACAAGGCTCAGGGTCACCAGGACCATTAGACAAAAACACACCATCCGGCTTTAAGGCTAGCACCTCAGCAGCAGTCGTTGTGGCTGGCACCACAGTGACTCGGCAACCACGATTCACCAGCAAACGCAGAATATTGCGTTTAATACCAAAATCGTAAGCCACTACATGTTTATTTAAATGCGCTGCAACGCTGTGTCCTTGCCCTAATTGCCAGACATTTTCGGTCCATTCATAAGACTCAGTTGTGGTGACTTCTTTAGCCAAATCCATGCCTTTCAAACCTGCAAAGCCCTGTATGGCCTGCTGAGCTTGCGTCACATCAATATTATCACCAGCAATTATACATCCGCGTTGCGCCCCTTTATCGCGTAACAAGCGCGTCAATTGCCGGGTATCAATATCTGCAATCGCCACTACCTTGCGCTCACGCAGATAGTCAGGCAAACTTTGCTGCATACGCCAGTTACTGGCTAAAATTGGCAAGTCACGTATGACCAAACCACTGGCTACAACCTGGCCCGATTCGTCGTCTTCGGCATTAGTGCCGACGTTGCCGATATGCGGATAAGTAAGTGTGATAATTTGTCGGGCATAGGAAGGATCGCTAAGAATTTCCTGATAGCCAGTTAGAGCAGTGTTAAATACCACCTCCCCTACTGCACAGCCCTCAGCGCCTATGGATTTACCGTGAAACACCGTCCCGTCTTCTAGTACCAGTAATGCAGGTTTATTCAAGATTGGCCACCTTTAGATGTAGAAAACGGGATAAGCCTGACGACTCACCCCGTTCTGAAAAGATTAAAACTACAGCAATTTTACGAAATTATGGCTATCAGGTCATTAACAATTTTTCTTTTCTTATGTCTGATTCCATCTTTTCACCCCTCAGGTTACTATTAACGCTGATTTTTCAAAATAAATGGCACACATTATGTCTAAACCTGTAACCCCATTATTAGCGGCTGATACGCTTATCGAACTAATAGATTATCCACATCGCCCGTTTGTACTGATCGAACGCGCATATCCTCCCTATGGCTGGGCCGTACCAGGTGGATTTGTGGATGTTGGTGAAACCTTAGAGAGCGCCGCCATTCGCGAAGCGCAGGAAGAAACCGGGTTAATCGTCACTTTAAAAGTATTACTAGGTATTTATTCAAATCCTCTACGCGACCCCAGAAATCATACGGTAACCGCTGTTTATATCGCTGAAGCACATGGCACCCCTCTGGCAGCGGATGACGCCAAAAACTGTGGGCTATTTAGCTTTACGGATAACTTACCGCAACTGGCTTTTGATCATGCCACGGTATTAGAGGATTATCAGCGCTATCGGGAGACAGGGGTAGTTACACCATTAAGACCCTAACAACAGTGTAGTAGGATGATGGCATGGACTTCTCCCCACCCCTAACGGTGTCATAATGCACCTGGCAAATAAACAAGGGTAAGGAGAAATCCATGATCAAGAATAACGTAATTGGTTTAGATTTAGCAAAAAACATTTTTCATCTGGTGAGTTTTAATGCTGAACTGAAACAGATTAAAAAGAAAGTAAAGCGAGCGGATTTATTGTCGTACATAGCGAACTTGCCAGTCAGTATTATTGGTATGGAAGCCTGTGGAGGCTCGCATTATTGGGCGCGAGAAATCAAGAAACTGGGGCATGAAGTGGTATTGCTGAATGCCCGTTATGTGAAAGGGTTTGTGGTGGGCAATAAAAATGATTATAACGATGCAGAGGCTATTTGGACGGCAACACACCAACCGAAAAGACGAACAGTTTCGCTTAAGACGCTTGAGCAGCAAGATATTCAAATGCTGCATCGATTGCGTCAAAGTACAGTGGATGAACGGACGGCGGTGGCGAATCGAATTCGGGGTTTTTTAGGTGAGTGGGGAATTGTGCTGCCTATAGGCATCAATCAGCTCAGAACGCACCTCACTGAAATTATTGAAGATGCTGAGAATGGTTTAAGCGTGATCAGTCGAAATCTGTTTGCCAAACAGCTTGAAAAACTCAAGGAATTGGATAAAACGATCAAAGAGTATGATAAGCAGATTGATCAACTCTGTATTCAGAGCGAATTATGTCAACGATTTGTAGAGGTTCCAGGTATAGGAGCCATTACGGCTACTATGGCTGCATCGGATATAGGGGACGGTAAAGGCTATACCAAAAGCAAAAATTATGCAGCCAGTTTAGGCATTGTACCCAAACAGCACACGAGTGGTGACAAGGTGGTGTTGTTGGGTATCAGTAAACGAGGTAATGGCTATCTGCGAACTTTACTGATTCACGGCGCCCGATCAGTCTTGAAAAACTGCCAAGGTAAAACAGACTCGCTAAGTCGATGGTTGCAGGCGCTAATTGAACGACGTGGTTTTAACAAAGCGGCCGTCGCACTGGCCAATAAAAATGCCCGAATTTTGTGGGTAATGGCTACACAAAATAAGAGGTATGAGGTTAGGTCCGCCGATGTAGTCATGTCGTAGCGTGTAGGCCGGGTTATCCACGCCTTACCCAACACCTACACGTGATAGAAGGGTTCCGGTGTTGGGTAAGGCGTGGATAACCCTCAGTTGATATGATTAAAAGTGAATGGTGTAACACAGAGTAAAACAGATTGCGGAGGCAAGTAAATCCAATTGATGATAACAACAGGTCAGACCGGTGCTATTTATCCCGTTCAAGCACATAGATTTTAAAAATCGTTAGGATGTTTGTGGAAATAGCGCGCGAATACGTTCATCAAGGTTCAGTGGTTAAATTAATCAACCTCTAATTGAAACCGAATATATGGCGGCAATCTTGATTACTTTTGAAATCATTCATTTTGGTAAAATTTGTCTTGCAATAGGGGGGAAGTCCATATATGTACTGAACGAAGTGATGCGCATCAGTCGCGATCGATGCGCCTCCTGGCGTCGGCACATCCTATAAAAATTGTAATAATTCTCGTACACCCATTTTGTTATAGGTTATAGAGCAGTTTTCTTATCCCCATGGTGGGTTACAGACATCTATGCCTAAAAGCACTTCAGTTGCGCATCTAACCCACCCTACGCTGAGTAGTGACGAAATTTAGGGTTTGTAGACACCAGAGCGCAGTTTATCTTCATAATCTTGCTTGATGGTTTCCATTTCGACACTATTAAATTGCAACAGTGGCTCATCCTGCAACACTGAAGTTAAGGTACCTTTTGTTTGATAGCGTTCCAGCAGCTCTTTTCCAGACTCATACAGTTTAACGTTACGCTCTTCGCATGTGGTTAACTTTTGTTCTGTGGTTTGATGCTTATTATTTAAAACCGCCAGCTCGTTAGTCAGTTCATTTTTAGACTGATTGAGCACCTTGTATTTTTCTATTACTTCCAGCAGACGAGTATTCGTTTGCTCCAGACGACTTTGTACCTCGGTAGTACTGGTTTTTTGCGCCGTCAATTCGCTATCTACTTGCTGTTTGGCAGCCTCAGTGGATTTAATGGCTGCCATATGTTCTTTATTTTCTTTCTTCAGTTGCTCAACCTCAGCCAGCACTTTACTGGCTTCAGCTTTTGCTGCATCCCGTTCACTGGTCAGGCTTTTCACCATCATCTGTAGTTTTTGTACCGCACCACTATCAGCTTTACCCGCATCACGCGGCGCAGCACTTACACTGACAGCCAAACCACTTAGAAGCAAAAAAATAACAATAATCCTTTTACGAAAAACCTTCATGTTATATCCCGTTTAGAAGCGAGTATTAAGATCAAGTTGCATAACATCCAAACCATAGGCTGGCCCATTGATAACATTACCGCTTAGCCAACGCCCTGTTAGCCACACGCTTTTCATTAGGGCGTAATTACCCCCCATCATCCAACCTTTAACGTTGGTACCACCATTATGAAAATCCGAATCGGTATAGGCGTCTAATACCGCATCTCGTTCCACGTATTTGTAGCCAGTAAAAATATTCCAATTTCCTGGCGCAGTCATTTTAGTCCAACCCAGATCGACCTTAAATTGCCAAGCAGTGGTTTTTTCAGCAATATGATAGCCCGTATAAGCCAAAATTTGTGAGCGGTTAAAGCCTATGTTTTTGGCAACATCCGCGCTAAATCTAAGATGGATAGGCGAAAACAGAGCCATATCGTATAAGGCATTGATATCGACAATTCTGTAATCTGAAGCCAAGCCAACCAAGCCCCCCGAAGCCAAATCAGTATTGCCATTACAAATACTCACCAAACTATTACCACCTTGCATAAACTGAGGCACAGACTGGTTCATATCAGCTGTATTGGTATTACACAATGGATTGGCGCTTTTATTGATAACAGCCTTAATGTTTTGATAATCATAATACGCACCACCCATTTGCAAACTATCCTGATTATCAAAGCCCCAATCTACTCCAATCTGGCCACCGAAGAACCATTTATCCCGCGCACTCAGCCCAGAAACTAAGTTTGTTGATTGCAAAGGAAAAAGACCGCCGGTAGCAAAAACAGTAGGACCCTTACCACCAATTTCATCTGATAATTGATCAACGCCTAGTCGATGTCGGATAGTTAACGCAGCACCTTCAAAAGATAAATCTTCATCCCATACCACCTCACTACCTGCTGTAAAGAATGGATTGGGTGTTCTACCCGCCATAGCAGTCAACCAGTTAAATTTCTTGTCATCATAGCCGTTGTATCTTAGAAATGCCCGATCAACGGCAAATTGATAAAGTGCGCCTGTGTTACCAAGTGTCTGATTGGTAGACACTGGATTTGGTGTATTACCTGTTGCCAAGCGAATACCGGCATCCACACCCTTAGCAATATCGGCATCAATTCCTAAACGGAAACGTTCACGACTCACATTACGATTCAAAGTTGTATTTTGGAAAGCATTAATACCCGCCGGACCAATACCATTTCCCGCGCCATTATTAAGAGTATTGATGGTTTGCCAATTAAAATAACTTTTCGCTATATTATCTGATGCATAAAAATTGCCCTGATCGCGTAAACGCAAATCTCCAGACAATTTAAAACGCTTCACCCATTCGGGCACACCTTCAGCAGTGCCCCATTTTTCGTCTTTGGCTTTTTGCATAACATCACCAACCACTTCCTCACGCAATTCACTACGTACTTGTTGGCGTATTTCGTCCTTAACAAAATCGGGTACATAAGTTACGCGCACTTCATCAGCAGGTACGGCATCTTTAGCAACTGCACCATTAACGGCTGCCTGCTCGACATTCCCGGCATCTACTGCATTCTTTCCACCAGCTACCTTAGCTGCAGCTGCCTGTTTACCTGCATCGGCTTCTGCTTGCTTGATCATTTCATTCGCAGTTTTATCGGTAAGCACGCCCTGCTTAACCAACTGCTTGATTAAATTAACAGTCGTATTCCGCAATTTGAGTAACTCTTCCTTTTCATCGGCATGTGCCACACCGATCAGCCCCGATAGTGCTAAAGCTACTATCAGCTGTTTGTTAATCGCCATCGTTATTCCTGTATATTTAGACGCGTGAAGAAATTTTTAATTTAATAGGTTGCTGCATACCGGGCGGTGGAGGCTCGGCAACTTTTTTAAATCTTTCGAGCAAGCGGGTTAAGATTTCATCAATTTCATTGTCGTTACTACCTTTGACCAGCTCAACCCGATCTACCGTACCATCAGATTTCAACCAGAGTTTGACAATAGCGGTATAGCCTTTTCGGCGTAATTCGTCATGATTTGACAGCAGTGACAAAATTTCATTTTTTACTATGCCACCATAATACTTATAGGGATCACCCCCGCCAAACAAACCGGTACCACCTTTTCGTGCCGCTAAACCAAAACCATCAGACCCAGCCGAACCCTCAGCATCCAAACCCAAATCGCGCGCAGGCGCTTCATCAGGCGGCGTATCCGGCAAAGGCTCCGGCTCTGGCTCTGGTTCATCAATTTTTTGCTTAACTTCGGGCGGAGGCGGTGTCTCAACCTTAGGCGGTGGTGGCGGAGGTGGTGGTGGTTTCAGCAAAGTAATAGGCTGAATCTTTTTCTCGTTTTTAGTCGGCTTATCATTAATAAAGCCAACTATTAACTTTACTACAAAAAAAACGGCTATAGCAGCCAACACACCACCGATAATTCTCGGCACATACACTCGAAAACGCTTTTTATCAGGCATACTTGTGTTTATTTAACTAAGTTTTGGGTCACCAGACCCACCTGAGTAATATCCAATTTGCCCAATAATGCCAAAATTTCAACAACACTATGGTACTGCACGGTAGCATCACCTTTCACCACCACGGGTAATTCTGGATTAGCAGCCTTATATTGCATCAAAGTCGCCTCAAGTTGCTCCATCGTCACTGGATAGGTATCCAGAAAAATGGTACCGTCAGCCGTTACTGTCACAGCCTTGGTTTGTGGCTTTGACAAACTGGGCGCATTACTCGCTTTGGGCAAATTAACCTGTATGCCTTGCACAGCGGCGGTAGTCATCAAAATAAACACCACCAACAACACATAGGCCAAATCCAACATCGGCGTGACGTTGATTTCGTCATAAGCCGCATTTTCTTCCTGGACTTTCATTTTTTTACTCTTCGATTAAGCTCTAGGGGTTATAAAAGTCACTTAGCTATATTGCTCTGCGATTTTGGCTATAAATTCATCAATAAATACATGCATATCAGCGGTAATTACCTTGATTTGGCTACCTAGATAGTTGTATCCAAACAACGCAGGAATAGCCACCGCCAAACCGCAAACCGTTGCTGTCAAAGCCGCAGCAATACCCGGTGCGATTGCGTTTACATTCACCTCACCACTGACTGCGATGGCCGCAAAAGTAATCATTACCCCAACCACCGTTCCCAGCAAACCCAAAAATGGACCACCAGAGATAGCGATTGTCAGTAATACCATTTGTGAATTTAGCTTCTGCAATTCGCGCACCATGACGCCATCCATAGAGGACTTAATGGCATTTAGTGCGGGTGCTGATAAAACCTGTGGAGTAGCAACAGCACCATCCACGGTATTAACCAAACGTTTATTAATTTCCTGCGAACCAATGTGATATACACGATAGATTGATGAACCAGCAAATGCGGCATGATTAGACGTCAAAGACAAAAGCAAGGGGGATTCATTAAAATCCTCGATTCCTTCTTCATCCGCATGATCTAATTTAGTTAAATCAGCAACACCTAATTGGTTAAAAGCATGTTCAAATTTTTTATTCTCACGCAGAGTGCGAGCCAAAACGATACCTTTAGCCAACATTACTATCCAACTGATAAGAAACATTACTGCTAAAATACCAATAATGACCCAACCATCAATAGTGACATTATTCAAGGTGGCCAGCACATAGGATTCACCACCACCTTCACTCTCAGGAGTAGCGTCTTCACCATAAGCTAGCAGTGCCGAATTTTGGCCTTGCATGACCGCCGCAAATTGCAACGCATTTTGATCCAGCACATTTTTGGAAATTTCCACTTCATCTATCGCACCACTAAATCCGCGACTTACCGTGGATGTAGAAACATCGGCACCAATACCAATATCACCATCCAGAACCGATACATCAGCGAGTAAAACCCCCAATGGTTTACCGTCCAAATATAGAGTAAAGCCACTGCTGTTAGCTGTAATAGCCAAATGCTGCCACAGCGCCAAATTAAGACTGGTTGGACCAACTAATTCCTTGCCACCCACCCGTAAAACTGGCGACTGCCCTCTAACAAACAAGCTTAGGCTATCGCGATGAAAAATCACACCATCATTTTGTGGCTGATCAATTTTAACCCAAGCTGAAACTGTCCATCCTTCTGAAGTAAGCATTTTAATTGCTGGCGAACTGGTTACTCGCACCTGCTCAGTACCCGTAAAGGCAGCAGCATCACCTATAGCGCCACCTTCCATTACTGTACTGGTCGCCACAGACGGTTGATTCGCATAAGCGGTTGCGTCTTTAATTGCGCCAGCTTCGAAATGATAAGTCAGCATTTGCGCTACATCAAAAATAGCAGGCGCTTCAGAAGCCGTAACCGCTTTTTGATTGCCATAATACATCCAGAACGAAGGCTCGTTGGCAGTCGCAATATCTTTAGGCAACTTTACCCAAATCAAGGCCATCTCGTTCACTGGATCGAGTTTTTCGATATAAAACTTTAACGGAGTTTTATCGTCGCTAGACATAAAACGTATGTCTTTACCGTTTTCGCCCAAATCCATAAAATAAGTAAAATTACCGGTATGCAGCCTTACTAAGGCCATTGCATCGCCTGGAATTTTAATGGCATCCTGCTGAAGTTTTTGGGCATCAATGCTAATTTTTTTCCGGTAGCCCCAGTCATCGTTCCACCATGCCTGAGCCAGGGTTGGTGTCATTAAAAGTGCAGCTATCAGCCAAACAATCCGTTTCATTTTTTATCTCAAATCAAAATATCCTTGCCATTATCGCAATGGATTTTTACATTAATATGACAGAATGCATGATTTTCAATATATAGTGCACAGCATTTACTTAACCAAGCTATTCAGCAATTGGAAAGTTCAGAAAGTATTACTTTATTTTGATTGAAAGGTAAAAAACATCTAAATACTCGATTTCCAAAATATCATTTTTGAACTATCGATTTAGTAAATTTAGCAGCTTGGTTTTCGCAAAATTTATTAAAACCTTTTCAAACGTTTATATAGTGATATCGCTACAAGCAAGTCATCAAAACGATCTTGACTTATTGCTTGCAGCCATTCTAATTACTTAGGCTATTTTTTAACCAAAGTCATTTTCTATATTGATTATTCACCAAAACCTAAAATATCAACACTCAACAAACCTAACACTGCATTTTTCATAGCGTTTTTCTGGCCTTGACCATTCTCTTCGTCTATTGCAGCTTGTGCAACTTGACTAACACCCGCGGTACCATTGCTGGTTCCAGTTAAACCAGCCGCCAAACTACCTGTGGAAGCTTGCGGCACACCGGTACTGACACCGCTGACCTGAATGTTCTGCGCACCCAGTACGGCGGTCGCGCCAATAGTGACATTGGTACCACCAATACCCGCCTCACCAGCATTTACCACACCTTGTGGTGCAAATAAATAGACATTCCCCGGAGTTATGGTGTCGCTTCCTGCGGTTCGAATCCCGCTACCATCGGTAATAACTGGCGCAGGCACCACTAATTGATGAGTTTTAGAATTAAAATAAGGAGGTGGAATAGTCACTGCCAACGCTGTTTTAGCACCTTTTCCGGCATCAATATTGCCATCAGACGACCACAATAAAATATCACCACCACCCAGCGTAAACACCCTGGAGGTATTCACTTCAAAATCGGTTTTCACAAAAGCATTAACATCACCCTGAGCTTGAGCCACGATACCCAGATCAGAGGACGCTTTAGCCGCAGCCCCGGTAGGCGCTACTGCCAAGCCCACATTAACCTGCCCGCCCGGTACAAATAAATTTACACCACCACCCGATACAGTTTGTATCTTACTGTAATCCATGGTGATATTGCCTGACCAATTGGTACCCGGAAATAAAGCCTCTATCGCGGCAAAACCGGGGGCATAACCGACCAACTTATCCGCAGCAGCCGCAGAACCCGCTACCTTAAGCTCATTGAAAAACACACTACCCAACAAAGCAGTCAACTGCGGATGAATAGCAGTGGTTTGGCTGGCATCCAACTTGCTGAAGGCAGTGAGGGCTGCGCTATCAGACAAATTAGTGATGCCGGTATACTGCTGCATAAAAGGAGTAATGATAGCTTGCAATGCTGCGAAGCTGCTTGCATATTGACTACTGTCTTGTAAGTATTTATTGATGAACGCATTATAATCCGGCGTTCCACCATTTAAGCCTACCACCACATTCACCGAGGCACCTGTACTGGATAAAGCATTGTTATTGAAATTACCCACTGTTTCTATACCGACCGAAGCCCCTAAATCAAGATTTCTACCAGTTTCTACCAAAACCGTACCTGGCCCCCCCACCTGTATACTTTGATAAGCGTTGGCATGGATAACACCATCGCTATCCGGAGTAGCCGTAAATACAAAGTCGCGACCTGCGGAGATCACTGAGCCATCGGTAGCATTGATTTGCTGAATATTGATTGAGGCATTAATCATATCCTGCCCAGCCTTGATAACTGCCTGTTTAGGCAAGTTAATATACAAATTAGACACATCACCCGTTTGGGTCACTATGTGCGCTAATTGTGTATCTGTACTATGTAACGGGGTTAAAGCGTGGAAAATACTACTATTAAAAGCAGAAGAATTTACCGTGCCACTATCAACATAATAGGCATCAAACAAGGCACCATCTACCTGCTGAGTAAGAGCCGTTGAGCGAACCTGATAACCAGCTATGTTTGCGGGTGACGCATCGGACATGACAATACTACACTCTCCTACCACATTGCCAGCACATGAGTCACTAGTACTACCACCAACATTTTGTTTGGCAAACAGGTTAAGATTTCCTGAAGCGGATGGCGACATAACAATGTTTGTATCCAGAATGACGTTACCATTAAAAGCAGTTGCATTCAGAGTTGCAGGATATGCTTCACTGAATATTTGAGCACTACCAACTGTTGAAGCGCCAACCAACGCCTCTGCGACACTGGTATCAGCACTCAGGTGAATATCACCAGACAGGCTATTGATCGTAATACCACTTTTTGCTGTGTAACTAGAATAGCCGTTTGTGCCAGATCCAATGCTCATAGCATCTGAAACCGCAGACACCGCAACGCCTTGATTGGCGTTCAAAGTCACTTGCGAATCACCACTGCCAGCAGCCACTGTTTGCTGCCCAGAGCTGTCACCACTGATTAGGATTTGCGGGCCACTGCTAAATTGATTGGCACTACCTTCAATTTTTCCGCCAGCCGTCAGCGTGGCACTGCCCATGCCCAGATAATAAGCACCACCAGCTATGTTGCCAGCGGCATTAACCTGCATAGTGCCACCACCTTGAATTTGAATTCCTGAAGCCGTTTCTTTACCCGTAGTAGGCATCATCACAGAAAGATCGGTAATATCGCCTCCTGCACTTACCGTTACAGCCCCGCCACCAAAGGAACCTATATTTTCCTGAAACTTACTGGCATCGATACCCCAGGCGGGTAATTTGATTATTCCTCTTGGAGTCACACCTGCATATTGTTGATTTGTCCAGGCTGTCAGAAACTGATTGCTCACCGCACCAACCACATTACCACCGGCATGTATCACGATATCGCCACCTGCATTTGCATAAGCGGTATTGGCAGCTAGTTTAACTGTACCTGACCCGGTGTCTTTACCAGCACTATATATAGTTGAGGTTTGATCGGTTAACACAATATTACCGGCAGCGGCTAACTTAATATCACCAGAGCCAGAATGTATACTGGAACCAGAACCCAACGTTAAATCACCACTGTTAGCCACGGCGAATTTATCCGCGCTAGTTTGATCTGCACCAGCAACTAACTGCATAGACCAGGAGTCTACCGTTTCCAGAGTGCCATTATTAAAACCATCTGTAATCGATGCACCATTATCCAGTGTTAAATTTCCGCTGGCAGCAATAATCAAATTACCCGCAATTCCCTGACTACTTAAGGCAGATAAGTCCAAACTATCAGTCAAATCCAGATTGCCGTTATAGTCAATTTCAACACCGGGACGCAACGTTAGCCCTGCGCCCAAATCGGCAACGCTTTGTGCGGCGGCTGCCATATAGGCTGTGGTATCGCTAGTAATAGCATTACTATCAACTCCGGTATACTTTTTATAGCCTATAGCATTAAATTCGCGGTAACCGACAACATTACCCGCTATGGGCTGGATATTTATTCCGGTATCCACTGTAGTACTACTACCTCCGGTACGTAAGGCACTCAAGTTGACTACCCCGCCAGTTGCGGCATTGGAACCAGTCACATCTATGGTGGCACCCGACATGATATTAATACCACTATGACCCGGTTGCAATGAATCTACAGAAGACAAACTTACATTACCACCCACACCGCCATTACTGATATTAGTGACTTTTGCTGACAATAAAGAATGGTTTTCCAGGGTAATTTCACCACCGGCATTGAGTTGAATACTACCGCCATTATTGACGCCATCAGCTTTCAAGGTTCCGGCAATATCAATAGCCCCTTGATCTGAAACCAGATTGATAGTTTTGGCGACAATCTCATGCCCGGCATCCAGCGCAATATCAGCATTGTGCACTCGAAAATACAGATTATTATTCACCCCAGCTGCCGTCAGTTTATCCACTAAACCATTAAAGTCTTGACCCGCTGCATAATTAGCTACATTAATGGTGGCACTAGCGCCTTTGGCGTTCAAGGTACCGTCAAGTTCTACACTTTGGGCTAACGCACTTAAGTTCAGCTGACCACCTGCTGCATTAGTGCCGCCAGAACCAATATCCAGTTCGGTAGTTTTGGTTAAGGTAATTTTACCCGCCTGTGCGTTTGCACTAAAAGTACCGCCTGGGGTATATTGCAAGCTACCCGCATAATTAACGGCAGCCCCCGCCAGATTCAGCTTACTTTGGCCTTCCACCAAAATATCACCGCTTTTGGCCGTCAGACTTAAATTACCAGAGGGTAATAATACATTGGCATTATTCAGGGTTATAGAGTTGCCATTCAGCGCAATAGCACCGCCATATTCGCTGGAATTATAAACCGTAGTATTATCGTTACCACTAATTACTACATTAGCATTTGAGCCCGTAGCATTAATATTAAGTTTATCACCCGCAGTAGTGGTCAAAGCCGCTGCACTTAAATTTAAATTGCCAGCCACATTTAATGTGCCATTACCTGTGGCATTGTATTCATTTGCAACAGTAACATTAACTGTTCTAAAGCCATCTACATTAACAACGCCATTACCCTGTATAAAGTTTGTTGCTATTACATCCAGTATACCGAGGCCTTTACCAGCAATGCTTGATGATGCATTTTGAGTATTTTCCAGAGTTAAGTTAGTCGCTTCTAACTCTACGGCATTCCGACGTTGATTAAAACCGGATAAAGCCGCTGTATTCAACACCAAATTATTAAAACTTAACGGATGTTGATTGCCAAGACTATCAAACTCGCCAACAGTGCCATATAAGTTTATTGCACTCCGACTATTTAAAATCAGGGTATCAGCACCAAAAGCAGCTAAAACATCATTAGACAAATTTAACGGCTGTGGCAACGAAGGGTCTGTGCTTACCGCACTAATGTTACCCAGATTAATACTATTAGCTGCCAAACTTAAAGAACCATTTTTAATATTAACATTGCCGTTCAACTGGGTAGAATAACTGCCATCCAGTAATATGGATTTGCTAGCTGTTATGTTTGCATCTTTATCAATTTTAACCACGCCAGCTACACCGGATAACTGGCTATGATTGATGGTTATCTGATTGTCGGCAGAAACTCGCAACAGAGCACTATCGCCAGTAACATTGACTAAAGATTCTCCAGTATTCACTTTACCGCTACTCGTTAGGTCCGCACCACCTAACACTTCAACGGTATTTTTGGCCGCAGCCATCAGATCAAGCTGCTTTAAGGACACACCGGTATCGAAACTTACACTGTCTGCCGAAGCGGTGAGCGTAGTATCCCCGGTTTGATTGTTGAATACGCGGGTACCACCTAACAGTAGACTATCAATATGCAACTTATTCAGCTGGGTGTCCACTAATTCCAGCGTGCCTGGAGTTGCCGCATAATTGGCACTGGTCACAACTTTAATCAGTGGCGCGGAAATATCCATTTTGGCACCTTTACCACCATGCGCAGAAGCCACGTTAAAAGTGCCATCTAGTAGTAACTGTGTCGTTGCATCGATGGATATTTGACCACTATCGTTAGGCAACAAAGGCAGACTGGTATTGTTTGTGTTAGCACTAGCGGTAAAAAAGTTGTTTGCGGTCTGAATATTATAAAAAGAGTGCTGCTTTACCTGAGCACTGGTTTCCACCATAAAGCCACTGGTTCGCGAATCATGAATATTAGTGCCTGCAATAGTTTCATATCCAGAAACTACCGGAACACCAGAAGCCAGATAGGTAGTACTGGATTGATCGGTCGTATTAGCCACTGGCGTGACTAGATATGCGCCCGGCAAAACTGCATAGGCTGCCGGTAATATAGTATAAAAACCTGCAGGAAGATCACCATAGCCACTTAAGTAAACAGTGGTGCGTGGGTCGTAGTTAAAGCTTGCAGAATAATTCGGATCATAAGGAGCCAAGGATGAACCCAAGCTGGGCAAAATAGCAAAGCCTTTACTGTTAGCCAGATAATCAGAGCTACCACCTAAACCCGCCTGAAATTCAGCTGCAATCAAATCCCCGCCCCCAGCAACATTTACCACACTACCGGTATCAAATTTGATGACAGGTGAATTAAAACTTAGGTCTTTCACACCCACAGCGACATAGCCTGCAGTGGTTTTAGTATCAAACACTAAAGAGGAAGTGTTTCCGCTTTGGTCCGTTAACGGATATTCCCATAAGCCATTAGAAATTACCCCAAACGGGATAGTTTTTCCATCCGCAGACACAGAGGTAACACTGTTAGCAGAAAATTCCATAGATTTGCTGGCATTCATAGCTATGCTACCCAACGGCGCTTTTAATACACCGTTTTGATCAATCACCGCGGCATTGATGGTCAATTTGCCATCTGCCGCCAAGGGGGTAACATCGGTATTACTACCTGAAATAGTAATCTGACCATTATCGCCAATGACATTAAAGGTATAATTAGTCAATGTGCTCGGATATATCTGACTGGCATGCAAATTCAGATTGGCTGCTGTGGTTAATTCGCCAATGACGGTTTTATCAGTAGCTGATACCACGCCCACGGCGCGTAAATCATGCACACTGCTTAAATTTACCTGATTAAAGCCGGTTAACTCCAAGGCACCGTTTAATTGTGTCCAGTTGACGTTACTAGTGGTTTGCAGGGTACCACCGCCGGTGATGGGCGTACTATTCTGTGACTGGATGGAGGAAGAACCCAGCTCTAACAGAGAAGTGTCCAACTTAACTACACCAGAGTTACTGCCATTCAGTCCGCTCCAGGCAATGCTAGGCGCATCGATATTAATACTGGAAGCCGTTTTTAAAGTAACATCTCCCTCAAATTGTACTGTGCCCTGCACACCAGTGGATTGATTAGGTACCGTCAATTGCAGATTATCAAAACCTGCTTGCGTCACTTGCTCACTACTTATTGTTGCCTGTCCCAAAAAACCGTTTAAATCGGTACCAAAACCTTGATTATGGGACAATAGTTGCTGATAAGCCTGCACTACATTCAGTTGCAAAGCATTAGTTGGTAAATCGCCAGCTTGATTATCACCACGGTTGTTTCGATTGAGGGTTACAGCCAGACTGCCGCCGCTGTTACTAGCAGAACCGGCATGCGCAGAAAACGTACCATCCAGTACCAAGCCTTCCGCAGCAGTGATACTGATATTACCGGCATTTGAGCCGATTACAGGAAACTCGTAGTGAAATCCTGGCGCATCAGTGTTGCTGACAGCCACAGTAAATTGGTGATTAGTGCCAGAAGTATTAATTTGTGATCCCTTCTCCATCACCACATAACCAATTTGCGCCTGCAAAGACACATTACCACCATTCAAGACACTACCGGTACTGATGCTAAGGGCATTAGGATCATTCAACAGCGTCATACCTTGGGTATTTAAAACTGCATTTGCACCTAACCAAATGGTCTGTTTTGAATTATATGCTCCCTGATTAGCTTTAAGATTGACAGCTATATTTCCGGCTAGCGCATTTATAGTGCCATCAATATAAATTCCGTTACCTGCTTTAGATGTCAAGTTAACTGTGCCGTTTGCATCAAAACGGCTGCCAGTACCAAAAGTGATAGCGCTACCAGTGTCCAGCGTTATACCGGCATAGCCACTTAAATTAAGTGTTTCGGGTGCCAACAAAGCGTGGGGTAATGTTGTTATTTGACTAAAAGCAGCAATAGAATCTGCACTGGCTTGCTGCTGATAGTTGCCGGTCAGGATTTTATTTTGTTGTTCTAATAATAACTGGGTATTCGCTTCCAGCCTGAGTTGACTGGCACTACCATCATTACTATTCAGCGTCAGGGTACTGAATGCCAAAGCACTGGAAAAATTAAAATGATTATCGCCATTGACACCCAGCGTTAATGCGGTTTTATCCAGCACAGTATTGCCAATATCTATATTTTGGCTGGTCGTTACCGATAAGCTACCATCCTTATTCAATCCATACGCTTCCAGCTGACCATTCAGTTCTAGAGTCCCAAAATATGAAGTGCCCCCGACACCCGCAGTTAATGCAATAGCACCACCAGCACCTGAAGTCAATCGTCCGGCAGTGCTTAACCAGGCACCGCCATCGGCTTTAATTGCTGCCCCCTGATGAATATTTAGATCACTGCTTGCAGATAACTTAATCGTGCCGGCATCGATAATAGCAGGCTTAGTTGACTGAAAGGTTGCGCCATTTTGTAAATTGTTCACCCAACTGCCAGATACATCTAATAGTGAATTGGCAGCTATATCCATAAGCCCCTTGTTACTGTTTACCGCCAAACTATTAAGGGTAATACTTCCTGCTGAGGTATGGATGCTACCATTAATATTGATACTGCCAGCATCCAGCTCTATTGAGCTTAAAGCAGGCATAGATATCGCTGCATCCTTGCCAACCGTAATATTACCACCGGTCTTGATTAAAATATGACCCAGGCCGGAGCCATTGATTAAAGCACTGGACAATTGCATAGCCAGAGGTTGACCACTGCTTTGCGGCAATACATCGTTGACACCAAAGTTGACCGTAGGTTTGGATGCTTGAAAAAGTACATTCTGGTTGGAGAGTGCCGCACTACCATTGCTGACATTATCATCCTGATTAAAATAAAAACTGCCTCCGGTTACCGGCGTGCCAGTTTGATAAGCGCCGTTAACTGCATGCGCATTTAAATCGCCACCAAACACCATGACGGGCGCCTGCACATTCAAGGTACCCGCAGCCTCACCCTGCACATAACCTTGCTGATAATAACCTGCCACCGTGCCTTGTACACTGTATTTGGTATAATCATTCCATTTAACATTACCTTCTGAGACAGTACCAAAAACTTGTGTATAGTGCTGATTTGGATCTGCCTGACTGATATCTACTAATTGTCCGGTACTGGATAATAATTGGGTGGTAGCAATATAGCCTGACTGATAATCCAGCCAACCACCAGCAATATTTAGCGAAGCGCCGTTATTAACAATCACGTCGCCACTGGCCTTTAGATTTATGGTTCCACCTGAGGTCATACGCTCATAAACGCTGTGATGCATCCCTGAAACTGCACCAGCAGCGTCAATGATAGTGGGCAGATTACGCACATCCACCAGCACTGTTTCACCTTGCAACACTCCGCCACGTTGGTATGGGGAGTCTCGCAAATTATAACTTTCTACCGAAACCTGTTGTACATTGCTTTCCATCGTCATTTGCACAGCTTGCAAACCGGAAACATCAATAGAGGAACCTTTCTCCAGGTCAATACGCCCTGTATTGCTAGGGGAAATGAGTGAACTGGGTCTTTGACTGATAATGGCTAGATTGTTATTATCCAAAGCCGTGAAATTAACATTGGCTGAGGGCGCCACTATCGAGGCACCCTGTTTCATGTCGATAATGTTACCACTAGCCTCTATATAGGATTTTGGCTGGGTTTGCTCAGTAATCGCAGTACCACTATTAGCATCCGGCGAAATAGTCACTGAACTGTTAGTACCAAAAGTAACGCTGGACTGCGTACTCAATCCATCACCCAAATCGGCGCTACGCACAGTTTGGCCAGGCACTAAATAACCTGAACTATCAACTTGCACAGGGCCATTATTTAAATTTTCGCGTGCCAATAAACGTACGGAACCGTTTACATTGACAGAGGTTGTTGAAGAAATCCGACCGGATTGATTAACAGCAAAACCGGCTAAGGTAACATTACCTTCCCGTACCGAAATATCACCAGCGGCCTGATTGGTAACCTTGCCGCCTGTGCCAACTTCTACCAGCAAACCCGCAAACGGACTAGTGGCTGAAACTGGTTGTAAATAAACCTTGTCTTTACTAGCTACCAGAATAATCTGCGCATGACTGTCACCACTGATTTTTCCGGCATTGGTAACGGTTGGAGCCGCTAAAATAATTTGACCATTGGCGGAAACGTGTATGCTGGCGCCATTATCCACTCTGATAAAACCATTGGGATTAACAGTGGTCGCTGTAGCGTTTTTCGTTGTGTCTAAATCACCGTTTAAAGCAGCGGAACCCAAATGACTGATCGTAGTGGTATCGTTAAACTCAGCAACCAGACCGTTTTGTATGGTTTCGCTACTGATGTTTAAAGCTGAGGCGACAAAAGTACTGGCATCGACTACAGCACCATTGCCAAAGACAAAACCATTATTATTAACCAGGTATACTTGACCATTTGCAGTGATATGACCGAGAATGCTGCTGGCATTCATGTCATAAATACGATTAAGAGATACCGATGTGCCATCGGGCTGTTTATATTGCACGGTATTATTGGCACCCACATTATAGTGTTGCCAATTTAGAATTGCATTATGAGTATGCTGAGTAATCACCATATTTGTGCCGTCGCTGGTAAAATCAGAATTACCAGACGTTTGCCAATTATCAATAACCGGCACTGGCAACTCCGCATGTACCGGCCCAGAGAACAAACCTCCTGCCAGCACAACCCGAACAACGGCAACCAGTGGTTTTAATTTGAAAAAACTTATCGCGTTATTATTGGTAGTCAGCTGTTTACTGGACATAGGTCTCGCCTTTATCTCTGAGCATTAATTCCATTATGCGGCGACCCGGCTATCTTGCTTGAAGACCCGCAGCTTTCTGCCCCCGCTTCACAACGGGTTTAGCTTTTACACACCATTTTTGTCAATTTGTTGCTACTCACCCAGTTGGTTAGCTACCGGACTTTTGATGCCGGAATGAGCAGTTACGTAAATCCATGCAGCCTGAATTTATGGTTTGGTTTAAATTTCAAGCAAGGCCGCTTATAAAGTGCCATTGCAGATATACCAAAACAGGCTAAACCTAAAACATATTCTGTTAATATTTAATTATTATTGTATATTTTAACAGTAAATTTAACACTGTACCAAAGTACTATATATTAAAAATACATTAATTATTTGTGTTGATTTTTTCAAAAAAAATTTTACGACTAAACTCGTAATATATTTGTAATAAAATTGTCACAATTCTATTTATTATCTGGTAATTTCAATACGAAAACTTTGATAGGGATATTAATATATGCATATATCTGGCTATCCACAAATTTTAGCTAAACGACCATCCCAACAGAAACACGGATATACCTAACCCCATGAATGGTAAGCTTCGAAGCTGGATTTCATTTTCATTCAACCTAACCTAGCAAAATCAATATTTTTTTGTAAAAACTTCAGTTTAATTCGCGCACACTCATTAATTTATGTCAGGTAGCGGATTTCTTTTGCTGATGGGTTACGATACGCAGATAAGAGATCAATGCTTAATGCGCACCGAAACCACCCTACGCTGAATAATAAGGAATAAATGCCTATTTCCGATATTAATTGTTTCATACGTTCTCGCATGAAAAACACCTCCCATCCTTCAACTAACTCAAGACAAACGATCTTTTTCATTCTCAGCCTTAAAAAATAGACTGCAAAAACTTTTGCAACGATTAATACAGCGCTTAAAAATCGGTAGCTACACTAAAATGTATGCGCGGATTACCACTGGACACCCGACCGATTGAGGTAAACGGCACCCCTACATCAAATGCACCGGTTATTTTCTTTAACACCTGAAAGCGTAAACCCATCCCGGCACTGCTCAGATCATAGCTATGGACGCTTCCTGGTAAAGGGCTTTTTACCCAGCCTTTGCCAATATCAAAAAAACTACTTAACAACAATTTATTCACAGCTTCCCATTCTATGGGCTCTAAATGCGGTGAGTGCAATTCCACGGAACCAAACACACCATTGTCTGCCAATGCCTGGGTTTCGTAATAGCCACGCACACTGGTTGCGCCACCCATAGAATATTGTTCGTTGCTGATCAAAGGTGAATCTGCAGCTTGCGCAGTAACATGCGAGGTTACTTCCATTCCATATGGTAAATCATGCTGAAATTTGTAATCGCCAAACAAATACATAAAACCTGAACTGGCCAGATAGCGTTTGTTGGCAAACTGGGTTTGATCGTTACCTAAGCCGCGTACCGAAAAATGCAGAGCCAGATCAAAACTGTTCATGCTTTCTTTGCCACGAAAACTGCCGCTGTATTGGGCTAAAAAAGGCGTATAGGCAATTGGCGTTCTTATCGCATCTGCACCAATCAGGTTTAAATCTTCTTTAAAATCCTTATAATCGACCCCTAGCGTAGTGGTATGGTAATAGTTATCCACTGCTGGCAATGGCTTGACCAAACGTAAGCCGTAAATAGTACCGTTACCGATTACCGACAAAGCACCGGCACTGGCGATTTGTGAATTAGAAGCCGAACGCACGGTATACATAGCCAGTCGCGTACCATTATCAAATACTGGTAGCGCATAGGTACCGGCCCACACATCCACTTCTGCACTGTTTTCCGGAGAAACCTGATACATCAGTGAGGCACTGTGCATTTCTTGCCATAAATTATCGTAATGCAAAGAGTTAACCAGTCGCAAGCGCGACGTGGTTGAGGTGTTACGCCCATTTAACTCTATTCGTCCATGTACGGGTAATTCATCTTTTACTTTTAAATCCACCTCCAGCGTGCCAGGGGTTTCTCCCGCCCGCAACACGGGCTGGATTTGCCGGTCCGGACTTTGCGCCGCCAGATCTTGCAATTGTTTTTGCATTTTTGGCAAATTGGGTACATTACCTTCAGCTAACTCAGGAATACCTGCTTTGATTTTGCCCAGGGAAAAATAGCGGGAATCGGTGACACGCAGGCGCGAAACTTTACCTTCCACCACCTGTAAATACACCAGACCACCTTTAACATCCTGTTCCGGGATATCCACGGACACGGTTTGATAGCCTAAATTTCGATATTGCTCTTCCAAAGCAGTACGGGCTTTTTCCACATCGTCTATGCTTTTTTTAGGTCCCAGAAATGGGTAAATCAGCCGTTCCAATTGTTTTTTTTCAATCAAGGTATTACCCTTGATGCGCAATTCGAATAGATCAAACGTTGCTGGCGGCGCAGGGTTGGCTTGGGTTTGCTGCTCAACTACAAGTGCTTCCGCTTGCTGTGCAGATAGCAGTTGCGAATAGGAGCCGAGACTAATCGGCAACAGTAACCAGGGCAAACTCTGGAAAAAGCTGCTGCTTTTAAAATTGTTAAACTGCATGTTGTTATGATTTTACATTCAAGACCGCTTCCGTATTGAAAGCTAATACATCAGAATTGTATGAAATTTGTATTAAAGTTTTATGACAAACGACACGTACACAAAAGAGGATGCGACTTATTTTTAGTCAGCATAAAAAAAACCAACCGTCCGAAGACGGTTGGTTTCTATGTTACAACTGTAATCCTTTACAAAACTATCACTAAATACTTAGTATTTGCCGTAGAAAGCTGGCATTTCTGCTGGGTTGTTAGCTGGATCAGCAGCATTAGGAATAGTTGGTACGCGGCAATGGTTTAAATTAGTGCCTTTAGAAGTAGCATGGGTATATGGATTAACCGGTCTGCTTGGATCGAATGCCGCATTCAACAAAGTAGCGCTGCCACCAGTAGTTGAAGGAGTATAAGATGTTGGGCCAGAAGCTCCCAGAGCAGAACCCAAGAAGCCAGAAACTTGACCCCAAGATTGTACACCTGTCAGTGCAGTCGCACCAGGATTAACACCGGTACCGGCTGCGATAGTGGTGCCCACTAAAGCGTCCAAGTTTGCAATATGCAATGGATCTTTGATCAGAGTAACGATATCAGTGATCAAAGGACTGGTAGGTAGAGGGCCTTTACTTACAGCGACCATTTCTGACCACAATTTCCAACGACCATTCACTACGTTATAAGCAGAAGGCGATACATTGTCGACTTTAATAAAACGATAGTTTTTAGCCAGGTTAGCATTACGATCTACACCTTGAACAGCAATAGCATAACGGCTGTTGCTGGTACCTGTTGCCGCAGGGCTAGGAGCCAAGGTTGGATAAGGCGTAAAAGTACCTTCTGCAACACCATTATTTAAAGCATCAAGACAGGCGTCTACATCAGAAGCACCGTTCATTGAATGGATAACTTTAACGCCATCAGCAGATTCTTGGCCAATTGTATTTTTAACGGAAGAAGTTACAAATGCTTCGTCATTATTACCATTGCACGGAGCGTTTTCGAATTTAATATTCAAAGTTGCCCAAGTACCAGAACCTGGTGTACGTGCACAGATATGTACAGTAGAACCGTTTGGCTCAGCAGCGTTAGCAGTCGCGGTACCGTTATACAGATCCGCACCACCATCTAAATTGTCGTATGCTACGTTAGCCCAGCTACCAAAACCATTATTAGCAAATAAAGTTGAAACTTGCGAAGTAGTCAGGTTAGGCATACAGGCTTCAGATTCTCTCAATGCACCCGGAACTGAATTACCTGTCGCACAACCTGTAGGCAACACGCCAGCTGCTACAGCAACAGTTTGCATGGCATTACGCAGATTCAGAGAAACAGCAACACCAAAAATTTCAGTTGCCATTGAAGTGTTAGTCAAACCTGCTATATTAACACTACCGTTACTAGCTGAAGAAAACTGAGCTGAATCGACGTCTGAGAAACCTACATCAGCCAATTGACCGGTAGTGGCAAGTGATACAGTACCACCAGTACAATTAGAAATTGCACCAACAACAGCAGCGCCAGTTTGGCAAGCTGTTACATTAGGAGCAGTGGCTTCGTTAACAAAAAACTGTAATGTACCGTTTGCATTTTTAAGCGCATTGATAGAACCGCCACCATCACGTTTGTGCATCACCAAATAAGGTGTTGTCAGGTTAGCGTTAGTACCTGCGTTAGAGCAGACATAAACGAATGCTGAATTGGTAGAATCGGCAATTTTGTAAACTGGGCTTACGCTAGTATTACATTCGCTACGCAACGCTTCTTCCAGGAAAGGAGTAGCAGCGGAAGAACCAGTGATATAGCCTTCTGTTTTACCGGCGGCATTGATTGCAGTCCAGTTTGGTGTACCAGCACCTGTTAAGGGTACTGCTACAGCAGTAAATGCTTGCGCTTGACCAGCGAAAGCCGCTGCAACCGCAGTTGCTAAGATTAATTTTTTCATGATTTTTCTCTGAAATTGTTGTATTCAAGGTAAGCTGAAAAGCCAGCACATTTGCTGACTTTTCAGTTTGTCTAGGCTAGCGAGTAATTATTTACGACGATTTAAACGCAACATGCCTAACAGACCAGCGCCAAACATCCACACAGCAGCAGGAACAGGTACTGCTGAAGTAGGTGCTATAAAAGACAGAGTATTGCCGCTTAAAGATACAGCGCCCAATACAGCTGCATCACCAGCCAAATACTCTGCTACTGTAACTTTATGCGAACCTGTACCTGAAGTTACATTAGTGCTGGTATCCAAATACAAACTGATTTGTGAACCATAAGCAGCAGTTGGATCATAAGTTGCATTCACACCGCTCAAACCAGCGTATATGCCAACAGGTGAATATTGGTTACCACCAGCATTGGTAAACTGACCATATGTACCGTTTGCAGGAGCATTGGTAACTAAGGAGCTGTTTCCGCCGGCAGAAAGATTAATTTCACCAGATGCGATAGATGAAGCTTGTTTTTCTACTGAGCTTACTACACCAGCCAAGCTTTGTGTCAAATAACCAATGTTAGTGTTACCAGTTTGCAACAGATTGTTGCCACCGCCATCCAGAACTAAATAGCTAGTAGTAGCAGCATTCATGCCGTTAGTAAAAGCAGTCCAGTTGCTGTCAGTGCTCAGGTCATAAGAAGATGCGAATGCTGACAAACCTGAAGTTTGGATTTGAGCCATAGTAACGCCCAAATCGTAGTTAAAAGTTCTACCTACGCTACCATCTGTATTAACATAGCTTGAATCATACACAGACAAGAAAGCTTCGTTGCCTGTAGCTGGAACAGAGTTGTTAGCCAAAGACGCGTTTGCAACACCAGAGGCAGTTGCCATCAGTACTGCAGCAGCAAGCAAAGTTTTTGTAAATTTCATTTGTAAATCCTTATGTTTTAAAATTAAAAAATCTAAACACATAAGTTGACAGCCCAGCCATCTTAATAATTCAAGATCTGTAACTTTCCGCCCCTACCTCACGACAGGTTTAGCTTTGACACACTTTTGTTTAAACGTTTACTACACCTTTAGAGGTGTCGAGTTCCCCGCTACCATTTTTTATTACCTTATCACCTACTCCCTAACCTCTTCCTTATCCTCTTCCCTGTTCGTGCCATCCATGCTCCCTAGTACACTCCAAAAACCTTTAGCCTGACCGATACTCACGGCATTCTGTGATACACCACGAATTATTCCACACCGATATGGTGATTTTCGTTACACATCCGTGACAGTTTGCGGAAATGTAATACAAACACACATCAAATCGACTTGTTCGCTACGTCGAATTGCAACAAGCAAGCACAGTAAGTAAATAGTGGTTAAATTGATCGAGTTGCTTGCTGTTTGGCTGTCTCTTTATGTGCGGCAGATTATTTCAGAACTAATCGTGGATTACGGTTACACCCTAGTGACAATTCGCGAAAACACCCCACAGATGTATTACACTTACACCCCCGCTCTGCTGACTTAAGCCATATAAAACAGCAATTGTTATAAATCTGTAACATTTGTGCTTTACACTTCCCAGCCGTACTCGGGGTTGGTACCCGGTTTTTTTGCACGTACCGTGTGCATAACGGAAAAGGATCTGCATTGAACGAAAACGACTATTTGCTGGACGATAAAAAACATATCGTCTCTATGCGGCTGAATAATGCTGATCGCATATCTATGCGCTCTACAGCTGCGCGCCTGTTTGTGCGCGAATCGGAATTGTACCGCTTTGCTGTGTATCATTTATTACACAGACTGCATCGCTTACACGATGAGTCTAGCTCTGGCAGTGATTTACTCCCCTTGTTTCTGGAATTCCGCGAGGAACTTAATTTCCACCTGGGTTTAAAAAAGAACCAGTTGTTTAAAATCTTTAATGGTAAAAACACCGCTCCGGATAAATTTGTGGCCATGTCAGATATAGAGCTGTTGTTACTGCCACACCATGCAGTACGCCAACGCCTGTTACAAACCGCCGATGCCAGCAAATTTAAACAGGCCAATACGTCAACCTGGCTGGAAGCTTATTTACTGGATAAGTATCGACTTGAACAGCCAGAAGATAAAATGGTCGTTGAAGATTAACCAGAGTGACAGCATTGCGCTTTAATACTGCTGATACCAACTGACTAGCTCCGCCTCGGCCATCGGCTTGGCAAAATAATAGCCTTGCACTTCGTGACAGTGGTAGGCAAGCGCACAATTTAGTTCTGCAACCGTTTCCACACCTTCTGCCACCGTTTGCAAACCCAAATTATCCGCCAGCGCAATAATAGCCTTTACTATGGCCTGATTTGCCGGCGTATTTTCTATATTACGAATAAAGGATTGATCGATTTTAATGCGGTCAATCGGAAACTTTCCTAAATAACTAAGACTGGAATAACCGGTACCAAAATCATCTATAGCCAGTTTAACGCCCTGACTGCCTAATTCGTTTAGGGTTTGCACCGCCAATTCGGCACGCTTCATAATCCCGCTTTCTGTCAGCTCCAATTCCAAATATTGTGCATCAATACCGGTGTCTTGAATAATGCTCTTTACCTGCTGGCAAAATGCCGGTTGTTGAAATTGTAGTGCCGAGATATTAACCGCCATACGCAATGCGGGTAAGCCTTGTTGCTGCCAACGCAATTGTTGCAGACAGGCCGCTCTAAGCACCCATTCGCCTATGGGTACGATTAACCCCGTTTCTTCGGCAATGGGGATAAATGTAGCTGGCGACACCATGCCTAAATGGGGATGATGCCAGCGTAACAAGGCTTCTACACCAATAATTTGGCGATCACTTAAACGGATTTGCGGCTGAAAAAAAAGCGAAAACTCATTGGCTTCCAAAGCCATGCGTAATTGGGTTTCTACCCCCATGCGACTGATTTTACCCGATTCCATTTCCGGGCTGTATATCATGTACGCATTACGTCCGCGCTCTTTTACTTCATACATGGCTGCATCGGCTTTGCGGATTAAGCCATCAATATCTTCTGCATGTTTGGGATAAAAAGCCATGCCCATACTGGCGGTAATTTTTATGTCACGACCAAAAACCGGCATAGGCAATTGCAGTTGATCAATAATAGTTAACAGCACTGCTTCAGCATCTGTCTGGTGATTAATATTTTGCAAAATCACCACAAACTCATCCCCACCCAAACGAGCGACCGTATCCGATTGACGAACACTGGATAGTAAGCGCTCAGCAGTAATCATCAATAAACGATCACCAAAGCTATGCCCCATACTGTCGTTAATAAATTTAAAGCGATCCAAATCAACAAATACCAAAGCCAATACGGTTTTGTTGCGTGCCGCATTTTGACAGGCTTGTTGCAGACGATCATTGAATAGTAGGCGATTGGGTAAACCGGTTAGCTGATCGTAATGCGCCAGCATATAAAGATCGCGTTGACGACGCAAAGTAATACATTCCAGTAAGGCGTGGCCAGTTGCCATGCCGACATAGATGCCGTCTTCCAGCACGATAAAACCGCTAACCATATGCCGCATACCGGCATCCAGAATAATTTTGGAAATGTCATCAATATTGGCATTGATATCAACAATAATAGGATGAGCGTCCATAATTTCTGCAATAGATGTTTTATGCAGCAAATCTCTGGCAAACGGGCGGAGAAAAATTTCTGTCATCCGCCCACGGTCGATAATGCCAACCGGGATATGATTTTTGTCAATAATCACTACCGCCAGTAACTCTTCGTTGCTGATAAAATGATCCAACACTTCTACACAACGGGTTTTTATGCTGATGGGTTCTACATAGATCAATAGATGTCTGACGGAAAAAGAGAACTCATCCTCTCCGAACGGTTGCTTTTTAACATCGTTTAGAGCAATATCGAATGAGTCTATTGGGAAAAACATCATGTTTTTTACACCCATTAAAAAAAGTTTCTTTAAATTAAAGCACTTATTTATGACGATTTAATTACAGCGCCTTTTAGGCAAATCAACGGTTTTTATTCCTCCTTAGCAGTTTTATAATTCCCACTCAGCCTATTATCTTGTTTGTTTGGAAACATTATGACCATTACCCCTAAAGTATTTCCTGTTTTAATTGCTAACATCAAACAGTCCCTTGACAGTCAGGCTGAGTCTATAACCGCACTTGATGAGGCCATCGGCGATGGCGATCATTTGCTCAATTTACAACGTGGCTTACAGGCTTTGGAAGCCAACAGTGCCACCATTAGCCTGTTATCCTGGCCTGAAGCCTGGCAGAAAATAGGCATGCTGTTAATGTCGTCTGTCGGCGGCGCCTCCGGCTCTTTGTATGCCACTTTATTTTTAAGTTTACACAAACACAGCAGTGATCGGTGTTTGGATTTTCCTCACTTTTCACAAATATTTTCCCTAGCCATTGCGGCGGTAAAACAACGCGGCAAGTCTGATGTAGGCGAAAAAACCCTGTTGGATGTATTAATTCCTGTTGCCCATTGCTTACAACAGAGCGCGGAGGCTAATCAGGATTTAACACTGGTTTTAGATAACCTTTGCCAGGTGGCGGCAACGGGTGCAGAAGCCACTCGCGACATGCTCGCCACTAAAGGCCGGGCATCGTTTTTAGGTGAACGTAGCCGTGGCCATATTGATGCTGGCGCTAAAACCGCAGAACTAATGATATCCGCCGTAGCTAGCGTGTTGAAAAGCGAAATTGCAGTGGGCCAGATTAAACCATAGAACTAAGAGTGTAGTAAGCATTAACTTTCCGGTTTGGCTCAACCCGTTTGTATTAATTTTCTTCCGATACGTCGCCCGTTGATTGGCACATCTACGAATTACACGCCTTGTAGGATATACCAACCAACGAGCGGCGCATCAATCTTGCACAATGTGCGCCACCTATACAGGAAAGTAATTTTTAAGCAAATTCTTAGTCAGCATACTTATTGTGCAAACACTGACAAAACCCTGATTTAACAGGTATAATACTGAGATGCTACTTACTTAAGAAACATTTATACATTCAATGACGTAGGCTGGGTTGAACAAAGTGAAACCCAGCCTACGGCCTATACCACACATACCTATAGGCTATAGTTATATAAAATATACCCTTAAGAAAGCGCCATTCGTATAATACCCTTTTTATATTTATCGGACAGTGTGTGAATACTAAAGAATACATGCAGCAATTGGGGCAGCAAGCCAGACAGGCCGCCAGAGAGATTTGCAAAGCCGACACTGGCCAAAAAAATCGCGCCCTGTTGAACATAGCGGAAGCAATAACAGCTGCCAGCGCCACCTTAAGCGTGGAAAATAGCAAAGATCTTCAGGCCGGCCGTGCTAATGACATGGATGCAGCCTCGCTGGATAGACTGGAATTAACACCTCAGCGCATGCAAGCCATGATAGATGGCTTAAAACAGGTTGCAGCCTTACCCGATCCTGTGGGTGAAATTACTGACTTGAGTTTCCGACCCAGCGGTATTCAGGTGGGTAAAATGCGCGTGCCACTTGGAGTGATTGGTATTATTTATGAATCGCGCCCCAATGTTACTATTGATGCTGCGGCTTTGTGCCTTAAAGCAGGCAATGCCTGTATTTTACGCGGCGGTTCCGAATCCTTACACTCTAACCGCGCCATTGCCGCCTGTATTACACAAGGATTGCAGGCTGCGGGCTTACCTGCTGAGTCTGTACAGGTCGTAGAAACGGCAGACCGAGCAGCCGTGGGTGAACTGATTACCATGAGCCAGTATGTCGATGTGATTGTGCCGCGCGGTGGTAAAAGTCTGATTGAACGTATCAGCCGCGAAGCCACTATTCCAGTGATAAAACATTTAGATGGTATCTGCCATGTGTATATTGATGGTAAAGCTGACATCCAAAAAGCGGTGGCGATTGCACTCAATGCCAAAACCCATCGCTATGGCGTGTGTAATGCAATGGAAACTTTATTAGTCGCCGAAAGCATCGCCGTTGAAATTTTACCCATTTTGGCAGCATTGTTTGCTGAAAAACAGGTGGAACTAAGAGGCTGCCTGAAAACCTGCTCTCTGCTTGATAATTGTGTACGAGCCACTGAAGCAGATTGGCATACTGAATATCTGGCCCCGATTCTATCAATTAAAATTGTTACTGATATAGACGAAGCTCTTAGTCATATAAACACTTACAGTTCGGCCCATACCGAAGCGATTGTTACTGAAGATTACAGTCTGGCACGACGTTTTTTACGTGAAGTCGACTCCAGTTCGGTTATGGTGAATGCCTCTACGCGTTTTGCCGATGGTTTTGAATATGGCTTGGGCGCTGAAATTGGCATTAGTACCGATAAATTACATGCCAGAGGTCCTGTAGGCTTACACGGCCTGACTTCTGTGAAATTTGTAGTTTTGGGTGACGGTCATATCAGGCACTGATGATTGGTATTTATGGTGGCACCTTTAATCCTGTCCACTACGGGCATTTGCGCACAGCAGTAGAAGTAAAAGAACGGCTGGCACTGCAGCATATACGCATGCTGCCTTGTCGCTTGCCTGCACATCGACAACAACCTGAAGCATCTCCCGAAATGCGCCTGTCCATGCTGGAACTGGCCATTTCTGCAACCCCAGGCTTGCAAGTTGATCAGCGCGAACTACAGCGACCGGGACCGTCTTATATGGTAGACACTCTGCAATCTTTACGCACCGAATTTGCAGAGACGCCTTTAATTTTGATTATTGGTAGCGATGCATTTGCCGGATTGGAAAGCTGGCATGAATGGCAGCGACTGTTCGAATATGCGCATCTGGTGGTTGTTACCCGCCCCGGTTATATGCCGCAAGCATTGCCACCTGTTTTGCAAACACGCTGGATTGAAGATCAGGCTCTTTTAGCGCACCAGACTGCTGGACACTTGCTTTTTTTAAGCGTTACTCTACTGGATATTTCCGCCACGCAAATTAGACAACTCATAGCCAGCGGCAGCAGTGCGCAGTTTTTATTACCCGATGCTGTTCTGGCTTATATCCAACAACATCAATTGTTCCAACAAACCCCTCCATTACCCTCAGGATATTGAATGCAAAGTAACGAATTAGTTAAAGTAGTTGAAACCGAACTTGATTTACGTAAAGGACTACATATCATCAGCTTGGATGTACAGAATAAAACCAGTATTACCGATTATATGGTAATCGTTTCCGCCAGCTCATCGCGCCATGCCCGCTCTTTGTGCGATTATGTGCAGATAAAGGCTAAAGAACTGGGTGTTCAACCTTTGGGACTGGAGGGACAAACTGGTTCCGACTGGATGTTGCTGGATCTGGGGGATGTAATTTTGCATGTAATGACTGGACAAGCCCGCGAATATTATCAACTGGAAAAATTGTGGTCAGTACCAGCCAGCGCAGAATCTCAGTCTAAAACCGGTGCGCCCTGATCACTGCTACACGATGAGCTTGGGCAAATAAACTGGCAATTGTGACCGCACATTAAAATTATCATTCGCTATAAACTCAAGAATTGCTGATTTCAGTCGATGACAAGGTAATGATTAGGAGGGAATATGAAATATTCATCACTGTGGATTTTTGCCATATTATTACTTGTTATGTTGACGGGGTGTGCCAGTAACGGTTCTAAATATCAGGCCGAATCACAAGGCAAAGTTTTTCGCGCTTCCGGTTTTGCGCGGTTGGAAGAGGGTTTTAATGTACCAGCCAATCAGCGTTGGTTAATGGCAGAGCAAGCCGCAAAGCGAGATGCAAACCGGGATTTGGCCGCCCAGTTGTATCAGGAAGTGCTGGATGACCAAAACACCGTTGGCTCACAAGTCATGAAGGACGAAGCGTATCGCATTTATGTCGACACGTATTTACGCGACGCACGTTCTGTCGACAAACAAACGCTGAAAGATGTACTTAAAGCCACTATGGAATTAAAAGTAAGCCCCCGATTCTATACCTGTATGTCGGGAGATACTGCGCAAATTAATCGATGTCTGAAAGAAGATAAAAAGCTGGGGTTGACACGTTTGGGTTTTAAACCTGCCCGTATCACTACCGTTAACCTGAATTGTGCCAATACGGATTGCGGCGATCAATATCAAGTACAGGGCTTTTCTAAAACCACTAATAGTGTTGATGATACCCTGTTAAATGCGGGCTTGCCCGATTCACAATGGATAGTCCATACCGGTGCCAGCCTGTTCGCTCGCGCTTATTTCTTGCAGGTACTGATCAATGGCTATTAGTCGTCTGCTGCTAATTTTGCTGCTGCTCACAGCCTGTAGCGAAACCAAACAGCCGCTTAATGCCAGCGAGGTTTCTGCCCGGCAAACCAGTGCAGAAGGAAGTGCATTGATGGCACAAGGCGACAAACCGCAAGCCAGACGCGAAGCCATAGAAGCAGCAACACAAATAGCTGCCGAACAATTACGCGGAAAAAATACAGGCAATTCGCCATTAATGACCGAAATTAAGGTGGTTGATGAGTGGCAAGAAGGTAATGTATATCATGTACAGATTCTGGCACAATTATCTGATAAACAAGTTTGCGAGTCAGCGTATCGCAAAAAAATCGTAGCCACCGCATTTCCTGTTGTGAATACTGACCAAATCAGCGGCAGCGAAAGCCAAGACTTGTTTGGGGGCATTCCCAGAGAAATTAATAATCGCTTAACAGAAAGCGGCGACTTTATCGGTCGCAACCTGACTAATACCGTTCTTTACAGTAAGCCCGATCTGGCACCAGACATTTTACCTTCGACCAGCTATGTTGGCTCCAGCATACTCAATATTGCTCGCCAACAGGATGCTCAATTTGTATTAGCCGGTGTGATACGTGACTTTAAAATTGAATCAACCCAATATGTGCGTGGTACGGGTCTGTTTGCGGAAATTAAGTCTCTGGTTAGAGATATGGTATCACGGCGTAGCATAGGCATTGATATCTATGTCTACGACGGCTTCAGCGGCGCTCTAGTGTTTCAACATCGTTATACGGATTCTATTCTTGGCGATGTGTCTTTACCCGCAGGTTATACCGTTGGCAGTGAACGCTTTAATGATACCCCTGCAGGACATAGCATTAATACCATCATTCAACAAGCCAGTGATGATATTCGCCGACTGTTTCTGTGCTTTCCTTTTGCCAGTCGTGTTACACAAATTAGTCAAAACCATATTATCATTGCTGCCGGCGCTCAGGATAAGGTCAAAACGGGGGATCAATTCAAAGTTTATCCTGCCAGCAGTACGACTAGCGGCTTTGGCACCACTTTTCCTGCAAGCCAGGGCGTATTAACCATTACGGATGTGAGTTCCAATGCCGCCATGGGCACGTTGGATGGTGGTGAGATATTAAGCGTACATCCCGGCGACTGGGTAAAAAGCGCGACATTAAAATAATTATTCAGCGTAATTATTTGATCATTTTAAAAAATGGGCTGTAAGCTCAGTAATGACAGATTATGCACTACCTAATAAGTACTCAATATCGGTTTTTATGCGGGCAGGTGTTATCAACGAACCATAACGTTTGTAGACTTTACCTTCTCTATCAATTAAAAATTTAGTGAAATTCCATTTGATAGCTTCAGTAGCCAAAATGCCCGGCGCAGCGGTTTTCAGATACGTAAAGAGTGGATCAGCCTGCTTACCATTCACATCTATTTTAGCTAATACTGGAAAACTAACCCCGTAATTTTTCTGACAAAAACTGACAATACCGGCATTATCGCCCGGCTCTTGCTGACCAAATTGATTACACGGAAAACCTAAAATCACAAAACCGTCTTTTTGATAGTTTTGATAAAGCGTTTCCAGACCTTGATATTGCGGAGTGAAGCCACAATGACTGGCCGTGTTAACCATTAATAACACCTGCCCCCGATACTTTTCCAGTGGTAATGCTTGCCCATCGGCAGTCTTAACGGTAAATGCATAAATACTGTGCATGTTTAACCTTTCCTGATAGTTTAAAGTAACTGGGGGTAAACGCAATGCCAGCTATCCAGCCTGATTTAACCCTATGATTTTAACTGTTAATCGATTGCAAAATCGTCGTTATTATCATGTATAATACCTGCAAATTGCTAACATACAATCCATGAATTGATGTGGCGCAACACAATGTAACCCATTTATAGCTTTACGCTGAATAGTTACCCTTACAGGTTTTCCCGAAAACACTTTTTTGAGATGTCTTTTATGAGAGTTAAAAGTTATAAATTTTTTATCCAGTCTGTCGTTTTAAGTTTGTGCCTGGGACTTTTTGGCAGCACTTCAGTATTTGCGGCAGATTTAGCTTCGCCACAAGTGGCAATTGAAGACGCCTCAAATAAACTGAAACAACACTTGCAAGACCCTAATTTTGCACACGATTTTCAAAAAATAACCGACTTTGTTAACCAAGTAATTTATCCACAAATTGATTTTGATCTAATTTCCTCTCTGGTACTGGGTAAGCTTTGGAAAGAGGCTACTCCCAATGAAAAAGAAAGCTTTAAAAAAGAATTTCAAACCTTGTTGATCAGAACTTATTCGCGCGCACTGTTTGAACTGAAAGATTGGTCAGTCAGATTTTTGCCTATCAACAGCGAGGGTGATGACAAAAAAGTAGTGGTTAAAACTGAAATTTTACAACCCGGCCTGCAACCCATTTCTATCAATTATCGTATGCTAAACACACAAAATGGTTGGAAAGTGTACGACTTTATCATTGAAGGTGTCAGTCTGGTTACCAATTATCGTACCGGCTTTAAAAATGATGCGGAACGTGCTGGCTCGTTACAAGAAGTTATTAATCAATTAGCTAAAAAGAATGCAGAAGCATTAAATAATACTAACTCTGACAAATCTTAATTTTTTTCTATTCGTAAAGTTCCCGGTTTTTAAGTAACCGGGAGCTATCAGCTATGCCATTCGAGAAAGACTCTCTTTACGCTAATCCGCTCGGAAAAGTTGCTGCTTTTAAATTCGACGCCTCTGTAGTCGATGTATTCCCGG
This sequence comes from Methylomonas sp. AM2-LC, assembly GCF_039904985.1. NCBI lineage: Bacteria > Pseudomonadati > Pseudomonadota > Gammaproteobacteria > Methylococcales > Methylococcaceae > Methylomonas > Methylomonas sp. AM2-LC. Next base: position 857,780 of record NZ_CP157005.1, on the reverse strand, counting down.
ACATGATTCAACGCTCTGTTCCTGGTTACAGCACTATTATTTCGGCGATAGGTTTACTCGCCGGTCGATTTAGTCGTGACAATAGTTATTGCTACGATCTGGGGTGTTCTTTAGGCGCAGCTACACTGGCCATGCAACAGCAAATTACCGCTGAAAATTGCCGGATTGTAGCAATAGATAACTCTCCAGACATGGTTGAGCGACTACAGAAAACTCTACCCCCTAATTCCACACAGATGATTGATGTCATTTGTGGAGACCTTAGAGATATAAGCATAAAACAAGCTTCTGTCGTAGTTCTTAATTTTACCCTGCAATTTATTCCACTAGCCGACAGGCAGCGATTGTTATCGCGAATCTACGCAGGATTATTGCCTGGAGGCATTCTGATTTTGTCTGAAAAACTGGCTTTCGACGACCCTCGCCAACAGCACTTGCAAAGTGATTTACATCATCTTTTCAAAAAAAACCAAGGTTACAGTGATATGGAAATCAGCCAGAAACGAACTGCACTGGAAAATGTACTCATCCCAGAAACCTTTGTGACACACCAAAATCGCCTACAGAATATTGGTTTTAGTAGCGTGGAAGTTTGGTTTCAATATTTTAATTTTGCATCAATGATCGCTTTAAAATAAACCCAATTCTGTCTGGCAATTAGCGACTGTGTAAGGGGCTTTAACAAGCCGAAAAGCTTTCCAGAAAACACCGGATACAAACATTGGCAGTTTTCGGATAAAATTCTGTTATTAACATTTAGTACGTGGAGTAATATGGGTGAGCACTTTAACCATTTTGGAATTTCCTGACAGACGCTTGAGAACGGTAGCAAGCGAAGTAAGCACCGTTGACTCAAGCATTAAAACATTGATCGACGACATGCTGGAAACCATGTATGCTGCCAAAGGTATAGGCTTGGCTGCCACTCAGGTGAATGTACATAAACGTCTGATTGTCATTGATGTCAGTGAAGATAAAAATGAACCTTTGTGCCTGATTAATCCAGTCATTTTAGAATCCAGCGGTAGTGAAGATTCCGAAGAAGGCTGTTTATCCGTACCTGGATTTTTTGAATCTGTCAGTCGAGCTGATCGAATTAAGGTGCGAGCACTTGATCGTGAAGGCGAACCATTCGAATTAGAAACCGACGGCTTACTGGCTGTTTGTATTCAACACGAAATGGATCATCTACAAGGCAAACTGTTTGTCGATTATTTATCCACGCTTAAACGCAGCAGAATCAAAGCAAAGTTGGAAAAAATCCATAAAGCCCATGCCTGAACTAAACTAACATGAAAATTATTTTTGCAGGCACTCCAGATTTTGCGGTACCCTGCTTACAAGCATTGCTTGAGTCAACACATGAAGTGTGCGCAGTTTATACCCAGCCAGACCGACCAGCTGGCAGAGGTCGCAAGCTGACAGCTAGTCCTGTAAAAGCACTGGCACTTAGCGCCGACATTACGGTTTTTCAACCAGAAAACTTTAAATTGCCCGCAGATGTTGAAACATTAGCCCATTTAAATGCTGATCTACTAATCGTAGTGGCTTATGGACTCATTTTGCCGCAAGCAGTTTTAGACATTCCTAAATTGGGATGTATTAACGTTCACGGCTCACTATTACCTCGTTGGCGTGGTGCGGCCCCTATTCATAGAGCAGTGATGGCGGGTGATGACAAAACCGGCATTACCATTATGAAAGTGGTTAAAAAACTCGACGCAGGCGATATGCTTTATAAATTGGAATGCGCAATAACGCCAACAGATACATCCAGTAGCTTACATGATCAACTTGCCAAACTTGGAGCTAAAGGCTTAGTAGAAACCCTGGGACTCATTGAGAAAGGACTGTGTATTCCAGAGCCTCAAAACGAAGCATTGGTAACCTACGCCCATAAACTGGAAAAAAGTGAAGCCCAACTTGACTGGCGGGAATCTGCAGTAGTTCTGGATAGAAAAATTCGCGGACTAAACGCTTGGCCTGTCGCTCAAACGCTATTCAAAGGGGAAGTATTAAGAGTATGGCAATGTGCTGTTATTGAGGACGAAGGACCGCTACCCGTTGGCACAATCAGCACTGAAAATAATGCACTGGATATCACTACTGGCCAAGGAATATTACGCTTACTTGAGATACAGTTACCGGGTGGCAAACGCATTGCAGGAAAAGACTTTCTCAACGCTCAACACGCTAATGGCGTCGAGCTAGGCATATGAATTTACGTAGCATTGCCGCACTGATAGTGTCACAGGTTATCAATGATGGCATGTCTCTAACCCGAGCATTATCGACCCAGCTACCGAAACTTAAGGAAAACCAGGATCGTGCCTTTGTTCAAGCACTCTGTTATGGTGTTATCAGACATTATTTTGAGTTGGACTTCATACTTAAGCAATTGCTTAGCAATCCACTTAAACAAAAAGATGGCGACATCAAAGCGCTACTGTTGCTAGGCCTTTATCAACTTCAACACATGCGGGTTAAAGCGCATGCAGCTGTGTCTGAGACAGTTGCCGCCACCAAACACAAGCCTTGGGCAAAATCTTTAGTTAACGCCATACTCAGACAATATTTGCGTGATAGCGAAGCTTTACAACTGGCTTGTACAGGTAATGATCAAGCGCGTAACAACCACCCCGCATGGATAATACATGCGCTGGAAGAAAACTGGCCATCGCAATCTGTGCAAATTTTGCAAGCAAATTTACAAGCACCACCCATGGCTTTACGTGTAAATTTATTACAAGGTAGCCGCGACGACTATCTAGACCTACTCTTAGAACAGGGCATTGCTGCACAAGCAGTTGATTTTTGCTCGTCTGCACTGCTGCTTGATCAAGCAGTAGGCGTTGACCAGTTACCTGGTTTCGAAACCGGACGCGTTTCAGTACAAGATATAGCCGCACAACTGGCTGCAGAACTACTGGAGGTTCAACCCGGTCAACAGGTTTTAGATTTATGTGCAGCGCCCGGCGGCAAAACAGCCGCCATTCTTGAGCATCAACCAACCTTAAAAAGCCTGCTTGCTGTTGACATTGACGCTCTACGTTTGCAGCGTATCCAAGACAATTTACAACGCCTAAAATTAACGGCGGATACATTGGCTGCTGATGCTTTACAAGCAAGTAACTGGGCAAAAAACCGGCAATTTGAGCGTATTTTATTGGACGCACCTTGCTCTGGATTTGGCGTGATACGTCGCCACCCGGATATAAAAATACTACGCAGAGTATCTGACATTGCTACGCTGCAATCGTTACAAAGCCAAATACTCGATACAGCCTGGCAACTATTGGCACCCGGAGGAATTTTGCTATACGCCACCTGCTCGGTGCTTAAAATAGAAAATGAACAACAAATAACAGCGTTTTTGCATCGCCATCACGACGCATTTGAAATTCCAATCCTAGCTGAATGGGGAACAGCAAGGCCTGTGGGGCGGCAGATTTTAAGCGGTGAACAACAAATGGATGGCTTTTATTATGCCAAACTTGGCAAAAAGGTTTAACAGCGGCTTAAGCCCGTTATTCAGTACGTCAAAAGCAAACCATACTCCATCACTTTCAAGCTTATTGTTTGATATTGGACTGCATTTTGTTAACTGTTTCTATAGGCAGAACCTTAAGATTAAAGCGACAAATTTGCCAATTTATTTTGTAATCCTATTGAGTCTCAATGCCTGCTCACCACTTAGTCATAGCAATGAATATGCGGCTAAAGTGCGCTATGCAGAACTTCTGAAAACACCTACAGCTTATACCGTTGCAGCTGAAATAAAATACTTGCTTAGCCCTACAGCCAAAGAAGCATTGCATAAAGGCATCCCTCTGGCCTGGGATATTTTGATAGAAATTCGTCAATCCGGCTTGCTATTTAATAATGCCGTTTATCAAAAAAAATTACCTTATTCACTACAATTTCATGCTTTATTAAATCAATATGAGGTTAAAACACCGGGTCAGATTGAAATGTTTTTAACCTTGAATTCGGCAATTAACTTTATGTCGATGATACATGATACCTCGCCGATTGATAAAGCCATGCTGAAACCTGAGCAGCATTACGAACTTGCCGTTAGGACTGTATTTAATCGTGAATTTCTACCCATACCCTTGCGCCCAGTAGCGTATCTGGATGATCAATGGTTTTTATCGAGTGACTGGTTGATATGGCCTATTCAAAAATAAAGCTGCCTGCAAGCGTTTCTATCTTCGTGCTGTTTGGCTTTGTATTACTATCCTTACAATTAATGAGCAGTGCCACACAGGAATCGTCCCAACTGGGGGAAATGTATTCCTGGTTATTGGTCATTAATACTCTAGGCTCAATTATTTTGCTTGGCTTGGTGGCTGTCAATGCCTATTCACTGATACGCGAACTAAAGAAAAAAGAAGCGGGGTCTCGACTCACGACGCGCATGGTTTCATTGTTCGTGCTTCTGGCTCTGGCACCTGCCGCCATTGTATTTTACTTTTCAGTACAGTTTTTACATCAGGGTATCGATAGTTGGTTTAATGTCGAAATTGACCGCGCCATGGACGACGCACTTGAACTTAGCCAATCTTCCCTGTCACAGCGTATGAACTGGCATATCAAACAAACGCGACAGATTGCAGCACAATTACAAGATAAGTCCGAATCCTTAATTGCTTTAGAAATTGGCAATCTGTGGACCGATTCCGGTGCAATGGAAATTGCCGTATTTTCTAATCAGGGACGTATTATTGCTTCCAGCAGTACTAATCCTGGCGACATAGTTCCGCACCTACCTGATGAACAAATTTGGTTGCAGCTGCGGCAAAATCGCGAGTATTTTGCTTACGACCCTAGTGAAAACGATGAAATGCTCGTACGCATCATAGTCCCCATTCAGCGCGATCAAAGTCGCTATCTTCAGGTTTTATATCCAGTACCCGTACGCGTGACCGATCTGGCTGATTCCATCGAATTTGCTTTTATTCGCTATCAGGAAATGACTTTTTTACGTGATTCGCTAAAAACCAGTTTTTCTCTGATTTTGTTGCTGGTTTTATTGCTGAGTATGCTGGCGGCCATTTGGGTAGCTTTCATCATTATTCGCAATATAGTCGCTCCGGTAAAAGACCTGGTTAAAGGTACTCAGGCTGTTGCCAGTGGCGATTATAAACAACAACTACCCATCACAAATCAAGATGATTTAGGTTTCTTGGTGGAATCATTCAATTTAATGACACGTCGCATCGCCCGCTCCCGAGACGAAACCCGTTCCGCAGGTCTGGAAGTGGAAAACCAGCGCGCTTATCTTGAAACCATACTGGCCAATTTAACTGCCGGGGTTATCAGTTTTGATGCCGTTTTTTCTATTCGCACTGCTAATCAAGCCGCGTACCGGATTTTACATATTCCTGTTAGTCATTTTGTCGGACAGACCCTAATGACACTTTCCAGCAAACATGCAGAATTAGCAGAAATGCTAAACAGCATTCAACAATTACTGGAAAAAGCCGATGAAATCTGGGAACAGCGCACCGTTTTTCTTGGCCCTAATGGTCGACAGGAATTACTCTGTAGAGGTACACCACTTTTTTCTCAGGATGGTGTTCGCACAGGTGCTGTCGTGGTTTTTGATGATGTAACCGATCTAATTCAAGCGCAAAAAAATGCTGCTTGGGGGGAAGTTGCCCGGCGTTTGGCACACGAAATTAAAAATCCGCTAACACCTATACAGCTATCTGCAGAACGCTTGCAACACAAACTGTCTAAAGAACTTCAGGATAGTTCAGCTGAATTTCTGCAGAGAGGCACACGCACGATTGTCCAACAAGTAGAAGCAATGAAACGCATGGTTGATGATTTTTCAGAATATGCTCGACCGTCAAAAAAACAAGTTGAAAAAATCAATCTAGTTGAATTAATTCAGGAAGTTATAGCCTTATACTTACCTTCTGGAATTTTGTTTAACACTTCGTTTTCTACCGGCGCGGTTATCGTGGAAGTTGATCCTGTTAGTATCCGTCAGGTTCTGCATAATTTATTGAAGAATGCTCAGGAAGCCACTTCCTCACAATGTCGTATTGATATTAAAACAGCTAAAATGATTCGAAATAACGTAGAGTACGTGGAGTTGACTATTTATGATAACGGTAGCGGCCTGGATGCCGAGCGGATTGAAACTATCTTTGAACCCTACGTCACTAGTAAAAGTAAAGGGACAGGCTTAGGCCTAGCTATCGTTAAAAAAATAATCGAGGAACATGGCGGAGCGATTTGGATAGATAAGTCATATAATGCTGGAGCTGGTTTTGTAATTCAGCTGCCGGTTTTTGAATTTGGGAATAATCAATGAATAAGCAAGCACCTTACATAATGGTGGTCGATGACGAACAGGACATTCGGCAATTGGTTTCAGAAATCCTTGAGGATGAAGGCTACGATGTCGCCATGGCACAAAATGCCAGCGAAGCCCGGGCTCTAAAAAATCAGCGTCCACCCCATTTGATTTTATTGGATATATGGATGCCTGATAGTGATGGCATTACGTTGTTACGTGAATGGGTAGCGGAAGATGATGCGCTTTGCCCGGTGATTATGATGTCCGGCCACGCTTCTGTTGAATCGGCTGTAGAAGCCACCCGACTAGGTGCTTACGATTTTCTTGAAAAACCTTTATCACTGGCAAAATTATTATTAATTGTAGAGAGGGCATTGGAAACCAGCTCCTTACAACGCGAAAACGCCGGTCTAAAGCAGCAATTAATGATAGGTGTTGATCCTATTGGAAAAAGCGCCGTCATAGAACGCACTAAAGATAAGGTTAAACGCTTAGCTCAACACGATGCACGCGTATTATTTGTTGGTGAAGCCGGGGTCGGTAAGGAATTATTTGCTCGCTATCTACATCATAACAGTCCACGTAGAGACGGCCCCTTTGTTGACGTATCGGTAGGCAGCATTTCCCCCGAAAACTCTGCTGTTGAGTTTTTTGGTCGGGAAGATAACGGCAGAATATATCGAGGTTTACTAGAACAGGCCCATCGTGGCACTTTATTTCTGGGTGAAATTGGTGGCATGGACCCAGAAACTCAGACACGACTGCTTAGCGCATTACAATCTAGTTCTTTTCTGCGAATTGGTGGCAGCCAAACGGTACGTGTTGATGTGCGGGTAGTGACCTCAACACGCATGGCTCTAGATGAAGAAGTCAACCAAGGACGCTTCCGTCAGGATCTATATTACCTGTTAAATGTCGTCACAATAGAGGTCCAACCCCTACGCGAACATAGTGAAGATGTACCCAGCTTGTTAAATTTTTATGTTGATCATTTCGTCGTACACGAAAAACTACCCTTTCGGCGTTTTTCGATGGCTGCGCAAAATTATCTGCGTAACTATAACTGGCCGGGCAATATTCGTGAGCTTCGTAATCTAGTCCAACGCCTGATGATTTTGGGCGCTGGCGGCGATATTGAGCTGGACGAAGTGAAATCGGCATTGGGTTCTATCGCCGAACAACCGAAATTGGGTAGCAATGTTCCAGAGTTTTTTAACCTCCCTTTGAAAGAAGCCAGAGATCATTTTGAAAAATCTTACCTTGAATATCACTTCGAAAAAACCGGTGGTAGTGTCGCTAAACTGGCGTCAGCTATTGGGATGGAGCGTACTCATTTATACCGAAAACTACACTCATTAAAAATTAAGCTATAAATTAACTTGATGTTAAGCGATAGTTTGAGTAGAATCCTCTTTTTTATAGACAGCCTCAGAGTTTAAGAAGCAAAGATGAAAACATTTAGTGCAAAGCCCGCAGAAGTTAAGCGCGATTGGTACGTGATTGATGCAGAAGGAAAGACGCTTGGTCGCCTTGCTACTGAAATTGCACGACGTCTTCGCGGTAAACACAAACCCGAATACACACCGCACGTAGATACTGGCGATTACATTATCGTCATTAACGCAGAAAAAGTTGGCGTAACCGGCAACAAAGAAAAAGACAAAATGTATTATCGCCACACAGGCTTTATTGGTAATATGAAGTCCGCCTCTTTGGGTAAACTTAGACAAACTTTTCCTGACCGGATCATTACCACCGCAGTACAAGGCATGTTACCTAAAAATCCATTAGGTCGTGCCATGTTCAAAAAATTAAAAGTGTACGCTGGTTCCGAGCATGGTCATCAGTCTCAGCAACCTAAAGTTTTAGAATTATAACAGGTAACTAGTTTATGGCAGCTCAATACTACGGCACAGGTCGTCGCAAAAGCGCAATCGCACGCGTATACGCTACAATCGGTTCAGGACAATTTACCATCAACAGATTACCTGTAGATCAATACTTCGGTCGCAAAACCGACGAAATGATTGCCAGACAACCTCTGGAATTACTAGGAAAAACTGGCGATTTCGACGTTAACATTTTTGTTACTGGTGGCGGTCCTTCAGGACAAGCTGGTGCAATTCGTCATGGATTAACACGCGCTTTAATGGTTTTTGATGAACAGTTAAGACCTACATTAAGAAAAGCAGGTTACGTCACTCGTGACGCCCGTGAAGTTGAACGTAAAAAAGTCGGTTTACACAAAGCCAGAAAACGTCCACAGTACTCAAAACGTTAATTGGTTCTCAATCGAACACAAAAAAGCCGCTATACAGCGGCTTTTTTGTGTTCGAAAACTTTCTCGCACGGACACAAAAGCTTTATTCCCTATTCAAGGGATATAATACAGATGTAAAAAAAGTTGGATACGCTTGAGAAGCACAGCAATTGCAAAAGTTACTCTATCCACAAACTGGCAATTAAAATTTAAATGCCCCTTATTCACACAATAATGCACGCTCACTTAGGATAAAGAAATCCTATCGTCAAAAGTTATTATCAAGCCGTATTGCTCTAACTTCTAGCTGAACATTTGGCACCACCAAAGCCGCACTAAAGCCAACATCTACTGCAAACTCAATAATATTCCAATCTTGCGCATGCCCGTATTGACAAGGTATATTGACAAAACGCAAATTTGCCAACATATCGACTTCACATTGATCGAGACCTATCCCCATACCTCGCCCAACGGCTTTGACAAATGCTTCCTTTTTCGTCCAAAGCTGATAAAATACAACTAATTGTTCGCTAATGTGTAAACTGCTCCAGACAGTAAACTCCATTACCGACAAAACCCGTCTGGCAATTTCGTGCAAAGCGTTCCTTGGTTTAATTTGTTCAATATCAATACCGATATTCTCCAAATCAGATACCGCGATAACCAACTTATTGGCAGAATGGGACAGATTAAAATACAAGGCATGATCACACAAAATCGGCTTACCGTATTTAGCTTTTGCAAAATGCAAACTGGCTGGTTCAACGGCTAAATAGCTTGCTAATGTAGTTCTCAGCAAACCTCGCACCAAAATAAATCTGTTGCGTAACAAGGCACTTTTAAAGCCAGCAGCCCGAGTTAGTTCTTGCTGATCCAACATTGCTGTATAGACGGCTATCAAATCGTTATCAGCAATTAGCTCACCCTGCCAGATATCTACTACAGGCATTTACTTAAGACTCGGTTGCAAATATTGGTTATAGACATGAAATTTACACATTTACACAGCAAATTACTCGGAATTTCTTGACGAAACGTCATAAAGACAGTAGTTTATTCAACCTTTTTTATTAAATTTTCACTCAGAACTGTTGTAAACTATCATGCTGGTATAAAAACACCAGCAATACATTATATATAGTTCATTTTTTCATATTCAGTCGTTTTTTTCGAGGGCGTTAAATTGGAACTCAGTGGCGGACAAATCATTGTCCAGTGTCTTAAAGACGAAGGCGTCGAATTTATATTCGGCTACCCCGGCGGCTCGGTCTTACATATCTACGATGCCATTTTTCATCAAGATGATGTAAAACATATTCTGGTGCGCCACGAACAAGGCGCAACTCACTCAGCTGACGCCTACGCGCGTGCAACCGGCAAACCAGGTGTAGTGCTGGTGACATCAGGCCCAGGCGCTACCAACGCAGTGACAGGCATTGCAACAGCCTATATGGATTCAATTCCCATGGTCATCATTTCCGGACAGGTTCCCTCGCCTGTCATCGGCAGTGACGCCTTTCAAGAAGTTGATACGGTGGGTATTACCCGTCCATGCGTCAAACATAATTTTCTGGTTAAAGATGTCAGACACTTGGCTGAAACCATCAAGAAAGCATTCTATGTTGCCTCAAGTGGACGACCTGGCCCAGTATTAGTCGATGTACCCAAAGACATTACAGACCCTAATATTAAAGTACCCTACCATTACCCCAAAAAGGTAAGTATGCGTTCTTACAATCCGGTGCTGATTGGCCATAAAGGCCAAGTTAAAAAAGCGGTTGAACTGATACTCTCCGCTCAGCGACCTATTATTTACGCTGGTGGCGGCGTCATTTTAGGCGAAGCGCATAAAGAATTAACCGAACTTACACACTTGCTTGGCTTTCCTATTACCCAAACATTAATGGGGCTAGGAGCCTTTCCTGCTACTGACAAACAGTTTCTAGGCATGCTGGGCATGCACGGCACTTATGAAGCTAATATGGCAATGCACGAAAGCGATGTCATATTAGCTATAGGCGCACGTTTTGACGACCGGGTAACAGGTAAATTAACCGAGTTCTGTCCATACGCCAAGATCATTCACATTGATATAGATCCTGCCTCAATTTCTAAAACTGTTAAAGTTGATATCCCCATCGTCGGCGATGTTAAACCCGTATTAGAACTGATGATAGAACTGCTTAAAGACAGCAAACAAAAACCAGCTAAATCAGCACTTAATGATTGGTGGCAACGTATTCAAAATTGGCGAGCAGTGCATTGCCTGGAATATGACCGGAATAGCCGATTAATAAAACCGCAATATGTCATCGAACAACTCTACGAGGTAACTCGTGGCGATGCGTATATTACCTCTGATGTAGGTCAACACCAGATGTATGCTGCACAGTTTTATCCATTTGACAAACCAAGGCGCTGGATAAATTCAGGCGGCTTAGGTACCATGGGATTTGGATTACCTGCTGCCATTGGGGTTAAACTGGCATTTCCAGAAGCGGATGTTGCCTGCGTTACTGGCGAAGCCAGTATCCAGATGTGTATTCAGGAATTGTCAACAGCATTACAATACAATGCACCCGTTAAAATTATTAATCTGAACAATCGCTACATGGGCATGGTCAGACAATGGCAAGAGTTTTCCTATCAAAGTCGTTATTCTCAATCTTATATGGATACCATACCGGACTTTGTCAAACTGGCAGAAGCCTACGGACATGTAGGAATTTTGATTGAAAAACCGGAAGATGTGCGGGGTGCATTAGAACAAGCGTTTGCCATGAAAGATAGAACCGTGTTTCTGGATTTCATTACCGATCGAACTGAAAATGTTTATCCTATGATAGAAGCAGGCAAAGGCCATCACGATATGAAATTGCGAGTTGCGCCGGGTACTCCGGTTGACAGGGAGCTATCTTAATGAGACATATTATTTCTATTTTGATTGAAAACGAATCTGGGGCTTTATCGCGGGTAGCAGGCCTTTTTTCAGCTCGTGGATACAATATCGAATCTTTAACTGTAGCTCCAACCGAAGACCCTAGTTTGTCGCGAATGACTTTGGTTACTCGCGGCAATGATGACATCATTGAACAAATTACCAAACAACTTAATAAACTCATTGATGTCGTCAAATTAATTGACTTGGCAGAATCGGCACATATCGAACGCGAATTGATGCTGGTTAAAATCAAAACCACTCAAGACAGTCGCGAAGAAGTCAAACGTATGGTTGATATTTTTCGAGGCCAAATTATTGATGTAACCCCAAATAGCTATGTAATCGAAATGACAGGACAATCAAGCAAACTAGATGCCTTTGTACATGGCTTTGAAGACGGCAGCATTATTGAAGTCGTGCGCTCTGGACCTACGGGTATTTCCAGAGGCGAAAAAGGCTTACACCTATAACCATTTTAAATTTACCCAGCAACGAGAAAAAACTTATGCAAGTTTATTACGATAAAGACGCCGACCTATCAATCATTAAAAATAAAAAAGTAGCCATTATAGGTTATGGTTCACAAGGACACGCGCACGCCAACAATCTGAAAGATTCGGGTGTTGATGTTGTGGTGGGGTTACGTGCTAACTCTGCATCTGTCGCCAAAGCAACTGCTAGCGGACTGACAGTAAAAGATGTACCAGAAGCCGTTGCATCAGCTGATGTAGTCATGATACTGACTCCCGATGAGTTTCAATCACAACTCTACAAAACTGAAATTGAGCCCAACATCAAAAAAGGTGCTGCCTTAGCTTTTGCACACGGTTTTTCAATTTTATACAATCAGGTTGTTCCACGAGCGGATCTAGATGTCATCATGATTGCACCCAAAGCACCAGGTCACACGGTGCGTTCTGAGTTCGTCAAAGGTGGTGGCATACCTGATTTAATCGCCATCCATCAAGATGCTTCTGGACAAGCAAAGGCACTATGCCTGTCATATGCTTCTGCAATCGGTGGCGGTCGTTCCGGAATTATTGAAACCACATTCCGGGATGAAACAGAAACTGATTTATTTGGGGAACAAGCAGTATTGTGTGGTGGGGCCGTTGAACTCGTAAAAGCGGGTTTCGAAACACTCACAGAAGCTGGCTATCCTCCTGAAATGGCTTATTTCGAATGTCTACATGAGCTAAAACTGATTGTGGATTTAATGTATGAAGGCGGTATTGCTAACATGAATTATTCCATTTCAAATAACGCCGAATATGGCGAATATGTTACAGGCCCCAAAATAATCAACGAAGAAAGTCGCTGGGCTATGAAGCAAGCATTAGAAAATATCCAAAAAGGCGAATATGCCAAGCAGTTTATACTGGAAGGTCAAACCAACTACCCAGAAATGACAGCTAAACGCCGCTTAAATGCTGAGCACCCAATCGAACTGGTAGGCGCTAAATTGCGCGGCATGATGCCTTGGATTAAAGCCAACCAAATCGTTGATAAAAGTAAAAACTAAGCTACTTAAAAAAGCCCGTCAGCGACGGGCTTTTTTTTAGACTATGCTCGGAGTGATTGCCCCTGTATACTGATCAAACTTAAAATTTTGGCGTCTAGATTTCTGTTGGAATATACCAAAACTAAAACTTGCCAAATGTTAATCTGTAGTGAGCATACACTAAATGAAAACAAATATTTTGCAGACAGAGCGATGATACATACACCTCCACCTCGTCACCGTGGCATTTATTTGCTACCTAATTTATTTACCACTGGCGCTATGTTCGCTGGTTTTTATGCCATCACATCCGCCATTAATGGTAGATTTGAAACGGCCGCTATTGCTATGTTCATTGCTATGGTTTTGGATGGGCTTGATGGTCGAGTTGCCCGATTAACCAATACACAAAGCGAATTTGGCGTGCAGTACGACAGCTTGTCAGATATGGTGTCTTTCGGAGCAGCGCCTGCCATTGTGATGTATTTATGGACCTTGTCCAGCATGGGACAAGCTGGATTATTTGCGGCATTTGTTCATATGGCGGGTGGCGCTTTAAGGTTAGCCAGATTCAACACCCAAGTAGAAACTGCAGACAAACGCTATTTTCAAGGCTTACCCAGTCCTGCTGCGGCCGCTATTTTAGCTGGTGGTTTATGGTTTTGCGTAGCAAATGGCTATGAGGTAGAAAACATTAAATATCTGGTGCTACTCACAACAATCGCCACTGGTTTATTGATGGTGAGCAACTTCCGTTATTCCAGTTTCAAGGAAATCGACTTTAAAAACAAAGTACCATTCATTGTAGCTATTATTACCATGTTAGTAGTGAGTTTCATTCTGGCGCAACCACAGCGTATGCTATTTTTAGTCTCCGTGGCTTATGCAATCTCTGGTCCGATAATAACGCTAGTGCAACGAAAAAAAAGACTACAAAGCCGCAAAACCTAAATCATGACTGCAGCTGGCAAGTTTCTATTAAACGCTTTTGAGCAACAATGGCATACTTACCTTCAGCAAGTCAAACTCTGTCGCCATGACTGTAATTCAGAGACGATACACGATTTAAGAACCTGCAGTCGGCAATTACTAGCCACCATTCAACTTATTCAGACACTGAGTCCAAAACGGCCTATTGAAAAAGCTCGTAAAGTTATCAAGACTCTCCTGGATAGCTTTGATGAATTGCGAGATACACAAGTGATGTTGCTCGAAATTAACCAACATCAGATTGATATACCCGAACTAGTTCCTTTCTATCTGTATTTGACACGGAAAGAAGCACAACTACTGCTACAAAGCCAAGTCTATCTTAGTCAATATCGCAGCTATAAACTCAAACAAAAACTCAAAAAGACCACACTATTTTGCAAACGGTTATGCAAAAATCATAACTTAGCTGCCGAAATTTTAATGATCATTGATGAAATTTACGCAACCTTATTAACACGCAACCAAAATGTTGATATAACCGATTTAAGTACCATTCATCATCTACGTTTATCGGTAAAAAAACTGCGTTATTTACTTTCAACGTTACAACCAATACTACCTGATTCCAACAAAAAATCCCTTGAACAAATTAAATCCCACCTGACATTATTGGGTAATATTCAAAATTCAGCAGTATTAACCAACAACTTAAGACAATTTTACAAGCAACAAATGCCTGAAACTATTCATACCGCTTTTCAAAAGCAACAACAGGAATTATTGCAGACCTTTATTCAACAACAAGACATAATATTAAATTTCTGGTAACTGATTTTCTTGAGTTCAAAACGTATCGTTGCAATTGCTTGCGAATATCATTTACCTGAATTTACCGATTTAACTCATTAATCTTCTCAAATAACTATCACGCTTACCTTCCCAACAAAACCATCTTTTTTGTGTTAGTTTAATAACAGTACAAACAAAATTGTTATTTATGCGACCAAGTCAATTCGACATAAAAAAAGATTTATCCTTTTAGATACAATTAGTTAAGTATAACAAAAAAACTGGCACGACCATTGCTCTATCTTAATTGCTATCAACAAAACACACGTTCAAGAGGAGAAACATCATGGCATTACGTCAATGTGCTATTTACGGCAAAGGTGGTATCGGTAAATCGACCACTACCCAAAATTTAGTTGCTGCTTTGGCAGAAATGGGTAAAAAAGTAATGATCGTCGGTTGCGACCCTAAAGCCGATTCTACCCGTTTAATTCTACATGCAAAAGCACAAAACTCTATCATGCAAATGGCAGCAGATGCCGGTAGCGTGGAAGATCTAGAACTGGAAGATGTATTAAAAGTGGGTTACGGCGATGTTAAATGCGTCGAATCCGGCGGTCCAGAGCCAGGAGTAGGTTGTGCTGGTCGTGGTGTTATTACTGCCATCAACTTCCTTGAAGAAGAAGGCGCATACACAGATGATCTAGACTTCGTATTCTACGATGTACTAGGTGACGTTGTTTGCGGCGGTTTCGCGATGCCTATTCGCGAAAACAAAGCACAAGAAATTTACATCGTTTGCTCTGGCGAAATGATGGCTATGTATGCAGCTAACAATATTTCTAAAGGTATCGTTAAATACGCTAACTCTGGCAGCGTTCGTTTGGCTGGTTTGATCTGTAACTCACGACAAACAGCTCGTGAAGACGAACTAATCATGCAATTAGCTCAAAGAATGGGTACCACTATGATCCATTTCGTACCACGTGACAACGTTGTACAACGTGCTGAAATTCGCCGTATGACAGTTATCGAGTACGAACCAACTGCTAAACAAGCTGATGAATATCGTCAATTAGCACAAAAAATCTTCCATAACAAAAATCTGGTCATCCCTACCCCAATTACTATGGATGAATTAGAAGAACTGCTGATGGAATTCGGCTTGATGGAAGAAGAAGACGAAAGTGTGATCGGTAAATCAGCTGTTGTAGCGTAAACAGTTTATCACCGTCAAAAGACTGGTATTGGTGGGCAGATAGAATGCCCACCATGCTACTAATTCATTCAAATCTGGTTTGTTGGGGGATTACCCACGACCTCAGGAGGATACTATCATGGCCGCCATGACCAAAGAAGAGACCGAAGCGCTTATTCAAGAAGTGCTTGAGATCTATCCCGAAAAAGCTCAAAAAGATCGTGCCAAACATTTGGCCGTAAACGATCAAAGTTTAGAGAAAGCCAATAAATGTATTACGTCCAACCGTAAATCTCTTCCAGGCGTAATGACCATTCGTGGTTGTGCGTATGCTGGCTCTAAAGGGGTGGTTTGGGGGCCAATTAAAGATATGATCCATATCTCACACGGTCCAGTCGGCTGCGGACAATATTCCAGAGCAGGACGCCGTAACTATTATGTTGGTACCACTGGCGTAAACGCTTTCGGTACCATGAACTTTACTTCTGATTTTACAGAAAAAGACATTGTGTTTGGTGGCGATAAAAAACTTGCCAAACTTATTGATGAAATTGAGGTCTTGTTCCCGCTAAATAAAGGCATCTCAATTCAATCAGAATGCCCAATCGGCCTCATCGGTGATGACATCGAAGCGGTTGCCAAACAAAAACACAAAGAACACGGAAAAACCGTGGTACCTGTGCGTTGCGAAGGCTTCCGAGGTGTATCACAATCACTGGGTCACCATATAGCAAATGATGCTATTCGCGACTGGGTACTAGATGCCCGTGACGGCGCAGAAACCGATACATTCCAAAGCACAGCCTACGATGTTGCAGTCATAGGTGATTACAATATCGGTGGTGATGCATGGGCTTCACGTACTTTATTGGAAGAAATGGGTCTACGCGTGGTTGCTCAATGGTCAGGAGACGGTACTATTGCAGAGATTGAAAATACCCCCAAAGTTAAACTCAATCTGATCCACTGTTATCGATCAATGAACTACATTGCCCGGCATATGGAAGAAAAATATCACATCCCCTGGATAGAATATAACTTCTTTGGACCCACCAAAATTGCCGAATCATTACGCCGTATCGCCAGCCACTTTGATGACAGTATCAAAGAAGGCGCTGAACGCGTCATTAAACGCTATGAAGTTGAATACAATGCTGTAATTGAGAAATACAAACCTCGCTTGCAAGGCAAACGTGTCATGTTATATATCGGTGGTTTACGTCCTCGCCATGTTATTGGTGCCTACGAAGACTTAGGTATGGAAGTGGTAGGAACCGGTTACGAATTTGGTCATAACGATGATTATGACCGCACCATCAAAGAAATGGGTAATGCTACTTTACTTTATGATGACGTAACAGGTTACGAGTTTGAAGAATTCGTTAAAAGAGTGCAACCTGATTTAGTGGGTTCTGGCGTTAAAGAAAAATATATTTTTCAGAAAATGGGTGTACCGTTCCGCCAAATGCATTCATGGGATTATTCAGGCCCTTATCATGGTTATGACGGCTTTGCCATCTTTGCCCGCGATATGGACATGACTATCAATAACCCCTGTTGGAAAAATATCAAAGCTCCTTGGAAAACTGATATTAGTAACAGCGAACCAGTAAAAGCAGTCGCATAATCGCGCATTCTGCGTTAGGTTAGGTGTTTGCCTAACCTAAGCAAGGCCGATCACTTAATTAAGGTCGGGGTAACCCGATTGTACCTTTCCCCAATGCGTAGTCCACAGATTAGTGGCACGTCAGGAGATTATCATGAGCCAACAAGTCGACAATATTCAAGCAAGTTACCCTTTGTTCCGTACAGACGAATACAAAGAAAATTTAACTAACAAACGGGAAAATTACGAAGAACGTCATCCGCAAGAAACCATAGATGAAGTTTTTCAATGGACCACCAGCACTGAATATCAAGAGCTGAATTTTAACCGTGAAGCCTTAACTGTTAACCCTGCTAAAGCCTGCCAACCTTTGGGCGCAGTACTCTGTGCACTGGGTTTTGAAAAAACTATGCCATATGTACATGGCTCTCAAGGTTGCGTGGCTTATTTCCGCACCTATTTTAATCGGCACTTTAAAGAACCCATTTCTTGTGTTTCTGATTCAATGACAGAAGATGCTGCTGTATTCGGTGGACAAAAAAACATGTTTGCTGGTTTAGAAAACGCCAAAGCACTCTATAAACCAGCCATGATTGCAGTTTCAACAACTTGTATGGCTGAAGTGATTGGTGATGACTTAAATGCGTTTATCAATAACGCTAAAAAAGAAGGTCATATCGATCAGGATTATCCAGTGCCTTACGCCCATACACCAAGCTTTGTGGGTAGTCATACGACGGGTTGGGATAATATGTTTGAGGGCATAGCGCGTTATTTCACCCTGAATTTCATGGAAGGTAAAGAAGTCGGCTCCAACGGTAAAATTAACTTTGTACCTGGCTTTGAAACCTACTTAGGTAATTTCCGTGTAATTCATCGTATGATGAAAGAAATGGGTGTCGATTACACCTTACTGAGTGACCCCACTGAGGTATTAGACACACCTGCCGACGGTGAATTCCGCATGTATGCTGGCGGCACAACGATGGACGAAGTGAAAGATGCTCCTAATGCGATGGACACCATTTTGTTGCAACCTTGGCAATTGGAAAAGACTAAAAAACTGCTACAAACCACTTGGAAACATGATGTGCCTAAACTCGAAATACCTATGGGTTTGGAGTGGACTGATAATCTATTAATGAAAGTTGCAGAAATTACAGGGAAACCAATTCCCAGATCACTGGAAATTGAACGTGGTCGCCTTGTCGATATGATGACCGATTCACATGCCTGGCTACATGCAAAAAGATTTGCCTTATATGGGGATGCGGACTTTGCCTTGGGTATGACAAAATTCTTGCTAGAGTTGGGCGTTGAGGTGACCGATGTATTGGTTAACAGTGCCAATAAACGTTGGAAAAAAGCCTGTGAAGAACTATTAAAATCTTCACCTTATGGGCAAAATGCTACAGTACATGTTGGAAAAGACTTATGGCATTTTCGCTCTTTAATGTTTACCAATAAACCTGACTTTATGATTGGAAATTCTTATGGTAAATTCATCCAAAGAGACACCTTATATAAAGGAGAAGCTTTTGAAGTGCCTCTGATCCGTATCGGTTTCCCCATTTTCGATCGCCACCATCTACATCGCATGACCACCTTAGGTTACGAAGGTGGCATGTATATATTGACCACTTTGGTCAATTCGGTATTGGAAGTGCTGGATAAAGATACGCGTGGCATGGGTACCACCGATTACAACTACGATTTGATTCGCTAGTTTGCCTTAAATGGGGTGGAGGTACGGATTCCCCGCCCCTATCAATTTATCTGGAGATAACCGATGCCCAGCGTCATGTTAAGAAAACGCGAAGACGGCAAATTGCTGTTTTATGTAGCTAAAAAAGATTTGGAAGAAACCATCGAGTCTTTAGAATTTGATAGCCCTGACAAATGGGGTGGCGAAGTGGTGCTTGGTGATGGTTCACGATATCATTTTGAAATATTAGATGCTGCACCAAAACTTCCCCTTACTTTACAAGCAAAACGTTTATAAATAATAAGGAGGCTCCGTATGGCTCTATATATTGTTGCTGAAGAATGCATTTCCTGTGGTGATTGCAAACCGGTATGTCCGACTGACTCCATTAAGGAAGGTGCCATTGTTTTTGAAATTAGTAAAAAAACCTGTACCGAATGTAATGGTGATTATGACGTTCCACAATGCGTTAAAGTTTGTCCAATAGATAACTGTATTTTACCGTTGGTTGCATAATCTATGTATAGGATACTGTGACAGTATCCTATACTTCAGCATTCAGTTTTGATGCCTTAAAACAATGAAGTAGCCATTTTTTACAGGAAGCCCCCCTTTATGATCAATCCTGAATTACTAGAAAGTATTGCCCTAAAAATATCCGAACTCCCATTATCTGAAACTTTGATTAGTACCGTCAGGAGTGAATATCCTGGTATTCATTTTACCTATTGCATGGAAGATGATATAGCTGAACATGAGCCTCTATTAAAATATCCTGGATTTAATTTGTATTTAGTTGATGGACGTGAACACTGTTTATGTTTAACTCGAAATTACGAACATGCAACGGGTGTTGTTATAGCTGAAGTGATTGAAGATTAAGGACATTGACATGTCTGGTAAACAAATTCCTGTTACGCTCCCCATAGCAGACTGTAGTTTATGTCTGTTTCGCAGCAAGACATTGCTAATGGGCCGCTGTATGCCTGGCGATACCTGCGTTTCTGCAGAAAGTGGACGTCAGATTGACCGCTTCTTTAAAATCAATCCTACCTATGCAGAAAAGTTTTTACAAGATAAATTTTGGGAACGCAGGGCAATTGCCGTCCGCTATGCACCGATAAAATCGTTGTCTGCACTGATTTGTGACGAAGATGAAGTCGTAAGACGCGCAGTGGCATATAGATTACCGGCACAACAACTGCAGTGCTTGTTGAATGATCCTGATCGAGAAGTGCGCATGACAGTTGCTGATCGTATCGATCTTGAGTTTCTTGAACAACTTGCAAACGACCCAGACTATATCGTGCGACTTACAGTAGCCAAACGATTGCCACCTGGACGCTTATTCCGTTTTATCAAAGATGATGACTTACAGGTACGTAAATGCACGGCTACACGTTTACCTGAAGTTAGCCTAGGATTAATGGCAGATGATAATAGCGCTGATGTGCGCCGCATAGTTGCTGAGCGAATGACTGCAGAAGATGCTGAGTTACTACTCAATGATTGCGATTGGTTGGTACGCTATACGGCGGCTATAAAAGTTAATCCAGAACTGTTATCAAAGTTGCTGGATGATCCTGAGCCTGATGTGCGAGAAATTGCACAAAAACGACTGAATTTAACCTTATCAACGAATTTTGATCATGACTGAGCCGAACTTTAACTTAGCCGGACAAGCAATAACGGAGTGTTGTAAAAAAATTATACCTGGTCAAACCGACGAGGCTTTGTTACAAAAACTTCAGAGTTTGATTCCTGATTTTCCGATTTATCATGCTTATACGGGTGATGAATGGTATCGCTTAGGCGGTGTAGTCGATATGAATGGTGTTCGTATTGCAAGTGATTTAATTGAATGGGTAGAACGGACATATTTGGAATGTGGTCAAAATCTACAAACCCTCATTGATTACACCTTAGAACAAAAATTTATTGCCAGTAAACAAACGGGCAAAACCTTATGTTTCGTCGTACAAACAGGTAACCGTGCCGAAGATTTTATTCTGATTGAAATTGATAAAACACAAGAAGTAACTGACAGGATGTTGGTCAATGAAAATAATCCACCAGAAGATTTGGAAGAGTTTATCGACCCCTTACAACCTTTATGTATTGAAAGCTATAGTCTAGGACATTCTCGTTATATTTATCGACGTAAAACGAATGTAAATCTATTTATGGAAGTAATTAACGAACATTATCCTACAGAGCATCCTGTACAACGTTTTATGGATGATTGGAACCGCAGCAGTGCTGGTCAAAAATTTCGCATGTCAGATGACTGGATTATTAAACCTTACCGACATACCGGACGTTTTGGCGAACAAATCGTCAATGTTGAAATTATCAATATCCATAAAACAAATTTGCCTCATCTTGAAGATTTTGCAGGTAAAAAGGGTAGTAGTTTAAGTAATATATTAACCCGCTTCGATAGACATGCTGGCTATCCGTTTGCCTGGTTTTTCTATATGGTAAAAGGCAAACTGGTTTCTACGCACAGCGCTGAATCTGTCTACCGGGATTTATCGAATGACTTTGCTTACCTACCCGAACGTGATGAGGCTATCTTAAGAGATTGGATTGCAAAGCCGTATAATATTTAGCGTATTGCTCAAAAATGCAATGTAATATGGAGTGTCAGCTTTACTGTGTATCCGTCCAGCCGTCCCATCTAGCTAAATAGAGTCAAAAATATCATCCTTAGTGTTTTTCTAAGGAGATTAAGCAATGAGTTTACCCAGTAAGTGGATTAGTCATATTGAAAACTGGCAGCGCAGCGGTCTAAAGCAAGTCGATTATTGCCAGCAACAGGGGCTTAACTATAATACGTTTTCAGCACGCTTGTGTGATTATCGAAAGCGGTTCGATCAATCGCTACCTGCCTTGATTCCAGTTCAGGTACAAGGTGCGGGTAAAGCATCTGATGCTGACAGAGCAATTATATTAAAGCATAGCAAAGGCCATCAGCTCGATTTACCCGTGTCTACTTCAGCCTTATGGTTGGCAGAGTTGCTGCGATGCCTGGATTGATTTCCTGTCCGCCGCAAATTTGGTTAGCCGTCATGCCTGTGGATATGCGTCGAGGTATTGATGGTTTGTCATTCATTGTACAACAAGCGCTAGGCCATTCGCCGTGCGCTGGTTCCGCGTTTGTGTTCCGCAATCGGGCGGGTAATCGTTTGAGATTATTGGTTTGGGATGGCGCGGGAGTCTGGCTATGTCAGCGGCGTTTGCATCAGGGCAATTTTGTTTGGCCCAAGTCAACGGCGGTGAATTATTCGATGAGTCAGGAGCAATGGCAATGGTTAATAGCCGGTGTTGATTGGCAACGATTGTCGGCGATTCCGCAGGCGCATTGGCAGGTTTGAATTCGATTTCATAGCCTTAAAATACGATAAAAAAACAGTGAGGATATTGTGAAATACACCTGTATTTACAGTATGTTAAAGGGTTTTTTATTGTATAATATATCCCATGAAATCGCTGACTGAACTTGATCATTTAAACCTTGATCCCACGACTAAAACGCAGGTGGCCGCTTTACTGCAATCATTACTGGAGCAAGCCGAACGCGATACCGCTCTGTTGCAATCTAAAGACGCACTCATCAAAGCAAAGGATGCCGCCATTATAGCCAAAGACTTCAAAATCGAAGCCTTGACGCATGAAGTGGCCTATTACCGCCGTATCCGCTTTAGCGTTAAAAGCGAATCCCTTTCGCCCATGCAACGGGATTTGTTTGAGGAAACCTGGAATACCGACATGTCCGCGATTGAAGCGGAACTCGAACAACTGAAAGACGATCAGCCCTGCGAAACAGTAGCCAAACCCAAACGTCCGCGCGCAGGCCGCCAACCGTTACCCGCTCATTTACCCCGCATTGAACATCGTCACGAACCCCAGTCATGCGCCTGTGGTCAATGTGGCAAAGATTTAGTCAAAATCGGTGAAGACATTACCGAGCAGTTAGACGTTGAACCCGCTAAGTTTTTTGTTCACCGTCATATTCGCCCACAATACGCCTGTCGCGTTTGCGAAACCATCACAGCCGAACCGATTCTACCCGCCGTTATCGATGGCGGCATGGCGGCCATCGGTTTACTGGTTTGGGTGATGATTAGTAAATTCCAAGATCATCTGCCTCTCTATCGTTTGGAACAGATTGCAGCGCGTGACCAGGTGATTCTTTCTCGCTCGACCTTGGCAGACTGGGTGGGACGCATCGGTGTGACCTTACGGCCTTTAGTGGATCGTCTGATCTGGCATCTCTTGCAAGGCAATACCCTTCATGCGGATGAAACGCCGGTGTCACAGCTTGAACCTGGCAAAGGCAAAACCCGCAAAGCCTATCTGTGGGCTTACCGCAGCAATGATCTGGATGACGTGCCACGCATGATCGTTTTCGATTACCAAACGGGGCGGGGTGGCGAACATGCCCGCCACTTTCTGGGCGATTGGCAAGGCCATTTGATGGTCGATGACTATAGCGGCTATAAGGCGTTGTTCTCAAGCGCAGGCTGCACCGAGTTGGCTTGTCTGGCGCATGCGCGTAGAAAATTCTTCGATCTGCATCAAGCCAATCAAAGTGCGATGGCTTACGAAGCGTTGCAACGTATTAACATTCTTTATACAATCGAAGCCGAAGGTAAAGAGATGACTGCAGCAGAGAGGAAACAATTACGCCAAGAAAAAAGCCTACCGCAACTTAACGCTTTTCATGCATGGCTACTGCAATCGCGGATCAATACCGCCAACGGCGGTGCTTCGGCTAAAGCTATCGACTATACCTTAAAACGATGGCCTGCACTGATCCGCTATGCTGAAACAGGACATCTACCGATAGACAATAATCCAGTCGAAAACTGTATACGACCCATTGCCCTTGGAAAAAATTATGCTCAGTCAGTTATTATGCTGAGTATTTATCGAAAGTCGGCAGCACACAATACTTACTGCGCTACCGACTGTGCATAATTTTATAGGCTCTCCAAAAACTTTAGAAGGTCATCAGATGGATGATAGCGCACCTGCCCAATTTCAGGTGGCAGAGCTATTGTCGACAAAGCACGTTCTTTCATAGATAGGTCAGCCTCAATATATCCATGGGTAGTTGCTGGGTTTTCATGACCCAACCATAAAGCGATAATGGTAATGTCTACACCTGCTTGTAGTAAGTGCATGGCTGTAGTGTGGCGGAGTGTATGTGGCGTTACTTTTCGACCTTGTAACTGAGGACAATGCTTTATTGCCGAGCTGACCGCTAATGCAATTCGCTCAGCCACATTGGATCTAGTCATTGGTAAGCCTTTGCGTGTTGGCACTAATGATTGCTCTGGATTTAACTTGGCATACAGCAGCCACTGACGTATTTTGGTGGCGGTATCTTTCCATAATGGTACAGTGCGTTGCTTGCGGCCCTTACCATGTAGACGTACCGAAGGTGAAATGGTTAACTCAACGTCTGCCACTCGAATACCAATTAACTCAGACACCCGAGCTCCAGTGTTATAAAGCAAAATCAACAAAATGCGATCCCGATACCCATACCAAGTTTGATCGTCGGGCGCTTCCAGCAAAGCCTGAATTTCTTCACGAGATAGAAAGCCTAACATAGGTTTTTCAAAGCGCTTCATCGGAATCGCCTGGATTTGTTGAGTCAACTGCATGGCCTCTGGACATTGTAGCGACACATAATGTGCAAAAGCTCGTATAGTCGCCAAACGAGCATTTCGTGTTCTTATCGTATTGTGGCGTTCCGATTCAAGGTATGCCAGGAAGTCGAGTATCAATGCCACATTAAAATCGATCAAAGCCATTTTGTTTGGTGATTTACCTATTTTGCGCTCGACATAACATAAGAGCATTCTAAAGGTATCACGATAGGCAGCGATTGTTCTGGGGCTGGCATTTCTCTGCTGAAGTAATCGTTCGACAAAGAAGCGCTGAACTAAGGCGGCAAATTCAGCGGGATTAGTTAGCAAACTGTTCATTGCTGATCTCCTTCGAATATCTTTCAAAACGTTCCGCTGCGATTGACATCAGTTCTGGAATGCCAGTGAAATACCAGTAGGTATCGCTGATTCGCGCATGTCCAACATAAGTTGATAAAGCAAGCACGGCGTGGTCAACATCAATACCTTGCTGGTAAAATCGCAACATGCTATGAACAATGAATGTATGTCGAAAATCATGTAGTCGATGATGTACATAATCTCCACGAGGCTTCCAGCCAAATTCTTGGCAAATCGAATGCAAGGCATACATAATATTTGCCCGTTTAATGGGCTGTCCTTCGTCAGACAAGAAAAAACGATTGCAGGCTGGATGAGATATGATTTGATTACGTAGCTTGGCGTAGTCGATTAGTGATTGGGTGGTGCTTGGATGTAACGGAACCCAGCGACTTTTCAGGAATTTGGTCTCATGGATATAAAGCACGCCATCATCAAGATCAACCTCACTACAAGTTAGCGATGTCGCTTCGGATATGCGTAATCCACTTGAAGCCAATAGACCGAAAACAGTTCGACAGGTGGCGGGACGTAAGCCGTGATGAGAAACGAGATTATCAGTTGCATTGAGCAGCGCAATGAGTTCGGCTTCTGTATAGATATGCGGAATAAGTCGCCGATGGGCAGGGCCGAATAATCCTATTGGTGGAATCACCGTAGCGGGATCAATCCGCAAACAGAATCGAGCAAATCCACGTAGAACTTCAAGTCGGCGCGCCCAAGTGATGGGTTGACTTCGTTTCGATTGGCGAGCCCATTGCACGGCAAGTTCTAACGTCAGGCAATACTGATCGCCCTGATCATCAGCGTAGCGGGCAAATCCATTAAGTACGGTTTCATCAATGGATAGTTTATAACCTAGACTGTGGCGATGTACTAAATAAGCTTCGACCCGCAACTTCCAGAAATTGGATTTCATGAGCAACTCCCTGGCCAAGGTAACGCCACAGTACGCAAAAGCTCAATGTCAACTCGGGCATACGTCTTTGCGGTATCAAGGCTTTGATGTCTTAGTAAATCCGCAATTTCCTTAATGGATGCTCCTGCCTTTTGTAGTCGTGTCGCAGTTGTTGACCGTAGAGCATGGGTATTGCAAAATTGACTTCGTAAACCGCAACGAACAAATGCACGATTCATCGCGCTGCGGATGGCAGGTACACCTAACGGTTGATTAAAAGGGGCTCTATGCCGAATAAACAGGATTCGACTGGTTGTCTGTGGTCGGCCTGCGAACAGATATTGAGCGATTGCTTGCCCAGTTGAAGTGGAAAGTGGCAATTGCTGTACTCGCTTGCTCTTGTTAATATTGATGGTCAGCGTTGCGTTACGCCAATCCACAGAATCCAGCGTTAAATAGGCTGTTTCTTGACCGCGTAAACCCAGGTCGAGCAAGCAGCGAGCTATGGCATAATCGCGCATACCGACCGGATAAGAACAATCGAATGCCTTTAAAAAAGCATCGACTTGGATGTCAGTTAGCACCTTGGGTAGTGTCGCATGCGAACAGGATGAAATTTTTGGAATAAAAGCCAGCAATACAGAAATGTGCTTCCCCTGCAAGGCGAGGAAGCGCAGGTAACTGCGTACGCTTGAGCTAACCTCTCTAAGCGATGCTGGCTGCCACTTCAAAGCTAGGTGTTGAAAAAAGGCATCAATATCGTCACCGGAAATCTGAGAAATATCAGGTGGAGCTGTGTCAAATCGATGTTTAAGAAAGGCGCAAATATGCTGGCGACGATTTACACAGGTCTGTGGCGAAATCCCGCAAATGTTAAGCAGATAATCAGAAAATCGATCAAGTTCTGCTTCTATCGGTTTTTTTGTGATTTGTACCTGCTGTTTAGGCAAAAGAATTAGCAAACACCTTAAAGCTGCTCTGTCCATTCTAATGAAGTAGCGGGCATCTACCGTTGCTGGGTACAGCAACATTAAATCATTAAGGTAGTGGTCAATCAGTTTAGGTGTGACACTTGATAAATCTAGGTTTTCTGTTTTTAGCCAGCAACTAAAACGAATAATACATTTAAGGTAAAGTTCAATAGTATGTTTGGCATATTGCTGTTTTTGTAATGCTTCAATGTATGGGGTGGCAATGCAGCTAAGCGGTGCATCGACGAGCAAGGCTAGGCGGGATAATCCCGTTGGTTGAATTTTGGTAGGCATGATGTATTCCTGATGAAAGCAAGAGGAACTACATAAAACCACCAATTTATTATGTTGAGTTAAAAAACAGCTCTATTGCGCTGAAAGCCTAATTGTTACGCGGCTTTCCGCATAGTTACAGGTAAACTCAGCATAATAACTGACTGAGCATAATTTTTTTTATGCAAAGCTTTGCATAAAAAAAAGAACTGGTTGTTTACCGGTTCAGAACGAGCCGGTAAACGCGCGGCTGCCATTCAAACCTTGTTAGGTACAGCTAATCTGAATGGACTTAATCCGGCCGAATGGTTAAGGGGGACTTTGGAAAAATTACCCACATGGCCTAATAACCGTATCGACGAATTATTGCCTTTAAGTCCAGAGTGGATTGCGAACATTAAACTCAATCCGCCGAAAAAATCTACGTGGTAGCGTTACGCGCATACTTTACTGTCGCTAACCTCTTTGACACAAAGTACCCTAGCTGGCAATAAAGCGCTACTCGCCAAGATTAACAGGCATAAAAAAAGCCCTGATACTTATGGGTATCAGGGCTCTTAATTTAAGAGCTTGGCGATGACCTACTTTCACATGGCAAACTGCCACACTATCATCGGCGCTAAGCGGTTTCACTTCCGAGTTCGGGATGGGATCGGGTGGTTCACGCTTGCTATGTTCACCAAGCAAACTGGTTTGACCTTACGGTCGTCATTCAGTAGCTTTACACTACCTGCATGGAAATCTGTACTCTAAACTCTTCGCATTTTTCAATACTGTCATATTATTCTCAATACGTCAGTCTCTGTCTCAGCGTCTTCGGTGTCTTTCAACACCCATCAACCTCACCCAAATGCATTGGGTGTTATATGGTCAAGCCTCACGGGCAATTAGTATACGTTAGCTTCACACATTACTGCGCTTCCACACCGTACCTATCAACGTCGTAGTCTTCAACGGCCCTTTAGGGGACTTATAGTCCCAGTGAGATCTCATCTTGGGAGGGGCTTCCCGCTTAGATGCTTTCAGCGGTTATCCTGTCCGAACGTGGCTACCCGGCAATGCCATTGGCATGACAACCGGAACACCAGAGGTTCGTCCACTCCGGTCCTCTCGTACTAGGAGCAGCTTCCCTCAAATCTCAAACGCCCACGGCAGATAGGGACCGAACTGTCTCACGACGTTCTGAACCCAGCTCGCGTACCACTTTAAATGGCGAACAGCCATACCCTTGGGACCTGCTTCAGCCCCAGGATGTGATGAGCCGACATCGAGGTGCCAAACACCGCCGTCGATATGAACTCTTGGGCGGTATCAGCCTGTTATCCCCGGCGTACCTTTTATCCGTTGAGCGATGGCCCTTCCATACAGAACCACCGGATCACTAAGACCTACTTTCGTACCTGCTCGACTTGTCCGTCTCGCAGTCAAGCACCCTTATGCCTTTGCACTCATTGCCTGATTTCCGACCAGGCTGAGGGTACCTTCGTGCTCCTCCGTTACTCTTTAGGAGGAGACCGCCCCAGTCAAACTACCCACCAGACACTGTCCCCAATCCAGATAATGGACCTAGGTTAGAACTCCAAACATACCAGGGTGGTATTTCAAGGTTGGCTCCACGAGAACTGGCGTCCTCGCTTCAATGCCTCCCACCTATCCTACACAAGTAGGTTCAAAGTCCAGTGTCAAGCTATAGTAAAGGTGCACGGGGTCTTTCCGTCTAGCCGCGGGTACACTGCATCTTCACAGCGATTTCAATTTCACTGAGTCCCGGGTGGAGACAGTGTGGCCATCGTTACGCCATTCGTGCAGGTCGGAACTTACCCGACAAGGAATTTCGCTACCTTAGGACCGTTATAGTTACGGCCGCCGTTTACTGGGGCTTCGATCAAGAGCTTCTCCGAAGATAACCCCATCAATTAACCTTCCAGCACCGGGCAGGCGTCACACCCTATACGTCCACTTTCGTGTTTGCAGAGTGCTATGTTTTTGCTAAACAGTCGCAGCCACCGATTTTTTGCAACCGCCTTACGCTACATCCGCGAGGGATTTCACTTATCAACGGCATACCTTCTCCCGAAGTTACGGTATCATTTTGCCTAGTTCCTTCACCCGGGTTCTCTCAAGCGCCTTAGAATTTTCATCCCACCCACCTGTGTCGGTTTAGGGTACGGCCACTGATAACCTGAAGCTTAGAGGTTTTTCTTGGAAGCAGGGCATTTATCACTTCGCGTTTATCGCTAAACACTCGTCATCACGTCTCAGAATTGCAGTCCCGGATTTGCCTAAGACTACTCCCTACACGCTTAAACTGCCACTTCCAACCGACAGCTGATATAGCCTTCTCCGTCACCCCATCGCAGTTACCACTGGTACAGGAATATTAACCTGTTTTCCATCGATTACGCCTTTCGGCCTCACCTTAGGTGCCGACTAACCCTGCGTCGATTAACGTTGCGCAGGAAACCTTGGGTTTTCGGCGAGAGGGTTTTTCACCCTCTTTATCGTTACTTATGTCAGCATTCGCACTTCCGATACCTCCAGCCAACTTCTCAATTGACCTTCGCAGGCGTACGGAACGCTCCTCTACCACTCACGCTTAACGCGTAAATCCGTAGCTTCGGTACTATGCTTAGCCCCGGTAAATCTTCCGCGCAGACCGACTCGACCAGTGAGCTATTACGCTTTCTTTAAAGGATGGCTGCTTCTAAGCCAACCTCCTGGCTGTCTGTGCCTTTCCACATCGTTTCCCACTGAGCATAGATTTGGGGACCTTAGCTGACGGTCTGGGCTGTTTCCCTTTTCACGACGGACCTTATCACCCGCCGTGTGTCTCCCGTGCTTGCACTTCTTGGTATTCGGAGTTTGCATCGGGTTGGTAAGTCGGGATGACCCCCTAGCCGAAACAGTGCTCTACCCCCAAGAGTGATACACGAGGCGCTACCTAAATAGCTTTCGAGGAGAACCAGCTATCTCCGAGCTTGATTAGCCTTTCACTCCGATCCACAGCTCATCCCCGTCTTTTTCAACAGACGTGGGTTCGGCCCTCCAGTCAGTATTACCTGACCTTCAGCCTGGCCATGGATAGATCGCCCGGTTTCGGGTCTACACCTTGCGACTGAACGCCCTATTAAGACTCGCTTTCGCTACGCCTCCCTTATTCAGTTAAGCTTGCCACAAAATGTAAGTCGCTGACCCATTATACAAAAGGTACGCAGTCACCCCACGAAGGGGCTCCCACTGCTTGTACGCATACGGTTTCAGGTTCTATTTCACTCCCCTCTCCGGGGTTCTTTTCGCCTTTCCCTCACGGTACTAGTTCACTATCGGTCAGTAAGGAGTATTTAGCCTTGGAGGATGGTCCCCCCATGTTCAATCAGCGTTTCACGTGCGCCGACCTACTCGTTTTCACTAAAATGAAGTTTTCGTGTACGGGGCTATCACCCTGTATCGCCGGACTTTCCAGACCGTTCCACTAACTTTATTCTAGCTTAAGGGCTAGTCCCCGTTCGCTCGCCACTACTTAGGGAATCTCGGTTGATTTCTTTTCCTCCGGGTACTTAGATGTTTCAGTTCTCCGGGTTCGCTTCCAGCAGCTATGTATTCACTGCAGGATGACGAGGTTTTCCTCGCCGGGTTTCCCCATTCGGACATCTCTGGATCACAGTTTGTTTGCAAACTCCCCAAAGCTTTTCGCATGCTACAACGTCCTTCATCGCCTCTTACTGCCTAGGCATCCACCGTATGCGCTTATTCACTTGACCATATAACCCCAATACATCTGTCCTCGCGGACGGCGTACTTAAAAACACTCGCGGTTAATGAAGAGTGAATTGGATTTCTCAGTCGTTACTGAGTACGCCTTTTCAGTCATCTTTAGCCAACGTTTGCTTTCTTCGTTGCCTGATCTATTTTGGTTATCTGTTCAGCTGACATTTTCGCTGATTTTTGCTAGAGTGATGTGTTGTTCCGTTTCTTTCGATTCAGTTCTTCACATCAGTTTTGATCATTGCTGATCACTACTATAGTTGTTACAGATTTCCACATTGTTAAAGAGCTATTGGTTT
This sequence comes from Methylomonas sp. AM2-LC, assembly GCF_039904985.1. Classification (NCBI taxonomy): domain Bacteria; kingdom Pseudomonadati; phylum Pseudomonadota; class Gammaproteobacteria; order Methylococcales; family Methylococcaceae; genus Methylomonas; species Methylomonas sp. AM2-LC. The sequence continues at coordinate 826,305 of NZ_CP157005.1, read as the reverse complement.
AACACCAATTCTATAAAGTCTTTATCAATACCCTGCCTTGCGGCGGTATCGTTAAAACCGTATAGAGTTGTTGTTGACTGTTTGTTTTACTTCTTTGGTACTGCCTTTACTGCTTTTATTCTTTCTTTATTTGTTACATTGCTTTGTTTTTACTACTCAGTTTGCGAAAGACAATGGTGGAGCCAAGGAGGATCGAACTCCTGACCTCCTGCGTGCAAGGCAGGCGCTCTCCCAGCTGAGCTATGGCCCCATGTCAGCATAAGCGTTAACTGAAGACTTAAACAATTTAGATTCTGTTAGACCTTCAGCCTACCATAACCTCTCATCGTCGTCGTCTTTAGTTGGTGGGTCTGGGAGGATTTGAACCTCCGACCTCACCCTTATCAGGGGTGCGCTCTAACCAACTGAGCTACAGACCCAGGTGTGTCTTTCAATCGAAATAATTTGTTGTGAGTACGCATGACAGTTACTCTGTCTTTGTAAGGAGGTGATCCAGCCCCAGGTTCCCCTAGGGCTACCTTGTTACGACTTCACCCCAGTCATGAATCACAAAGTGGTAAGCGCCCTCCCGAAGGTTAAACTACCTACTTCTTTTGCAACCCACTCCCATGGTGTGACGGGCGGTGTGTACAAGGCCCGGGAACGTATTCACCGCGGCATTCTGATCCGCGATTACTAGCGATTCCGACTTCATGCAGTCGAGTTGCAGACTGCAATCCGGACTAAGACCGGCTTTTTGGGATTAGCTCACTCTCGCGAGTTGGCAACCCTCTGTACCGGCCATTGTAGCACGTGTGTAGCCCTACCCATAAGGGCCATGATGACTTGACGTCGTCCCCACCTTCCTCCGGTTTATCACCGGCAGTCTCCCTAGAGTTCCCAGCCGAACTGTTGGCAACTAAGGATAAGGGTTGCGCTCGTTACGGGACTTAACCCAACATCTCACGACACGAGCTGACGACAGCCATGCAGCACCTGTCTCAGAGTTCCCGAAGGCACTCTACTATCTCTAACAGATTCTCTGGATGTCAAGGGTAGGTAAGGTTCTTCGCGTTGCATCGAATTAAACCACATGCTCCACCGCTTGTGCGGGCCCCCGTCAATTCATTTGAGTTTTAGCCTTGCGGCCGTACTCCCCAGGCGGTCAACTTAATACGTTAGCTCCACCACTAAGTTCTTTAAGAACCCAACGGTTAGTTGACATCGTTTACGGCGTGGACTACCAGGGTATCTAATCCTGTTTGCTACCCACGCTTTCGTACCTCAGCGTCAGTTTGAGTCCAGAGAGCCGCCTTCGCCACTGGTGTTCCTTCAGATCTCTACGCATTTCACCGCTACACCTGAAATTCCACTCTCCTCTACTCAACTCTAGTTCGCCAGTATCAAATGCAGTTCCCAGGTTGAGCCCAGGGCTTTCACATCTGACTTAACGAACCGCCTACGCACGCTTTACGCCCAGTAATTCCGATTAACGCTTGCACCCTCCGTATTACCGCGGCTGCTGGCACGGAGTTAGCCGGTGCTTCTTGTATGGGTAATGTCAGTCTACCGGGTATTCGCCGATAGGTATTCCTTCCCATTGAAAGTGCTTTACAACCCTCAGGCCTTCTTCACACACGCGGTATTGCTGGATCAGGCTTTCGCCCATTGTCCAATATTCCCCACTGCTGCCTCCCGTAGGAGTCTGGGCCGTGTCTCAGTCCCAGTGTGGCTGATCATCCTCTCAGACCAGCTATGGATCGTCGCCTTGGTAGGCCTTTACCCTACCAACTAGCTAATCCAACATAGGCTCATCTTATAGCGAGAGGTCCGAAGAGCCCCCCCTTTCACCCGTAGGTCGTATGCGGTATTAGCGTGAGTTTCCCCACGTTATCCCCCACTATAAGGCAGATTCCTATGCATTACTCACCCGTCCGCCACTCGTCAGCGCCCGAAAGCCTGCTACCGTTCGACTTGCATGTGTTAAGCATACCGCCAGCGTTCAATCTGAGCCATGATCAAACTCTTCAGTTTAATATCATTTTGTCACTGATAGATCAGTAACCAATCTTGGCTCGACAACATAAGCGTCTTTTTTATTACAAATTGACGTGGTTTATGTGCCGACTATCTCTTAAACAAGAGCATTGCCGCCACGCATACCCACACAAATTATTTCGATTCAAACTGTTAAAGAGCCAGTCACTTTCGTCACTGTTGAGCCGATACATTCTACAGCATTTTAAATTCTTGTCAAACTTATTTTTTCTCAGTAGCGCCGCATCCAAACTCAACACGATGACAAACTTACAAAACATAATCAAGCACTTAAAACACTTTACAACCTACCAACTTTTCAGAAGTTACCGCTTTGCAATCACCCCTGAAGAGCCGACCATTATACAGTTTCAAATGCGTTGGTCAAGCTTTAATTTAAAAAATTAATTATTTTTTGTTGATAGCGCTTATGTAATGTTTTGTGTCAACGATAAATAACCCGTTAACCACAGACATTTTACTTTACTACATCTTTTCTTCTTGCCCGTGGATGTGCCTGATCATACACTTTAGATAAATGCTGAAAATCCAGATGAGTATAGATTTGCGTGGTACTTATATTGCTGTGACCCAACAATTCCTGCACCGCCCTAATATCTTGACTTGACTCCAAGAGATGGCTGGCAAATGAATGCCTCAACATATGTGGATGCATGTGCTCTGCCACCCCATTTTTTACACACCATCTTGCCAATCGCTGCTGCACACTACGCTGACCAAGCCGCGCACCTCGCTGAGAAACAAATACAGCCATCGAAATCACTTCTGGCCTGAGAGCCAACCATTTGTTTAAAGCATCCACCGCTTTAGCACCCACTGGCACCAATCTCTCTTTATTTCCTTTACCAAAACGTATACGTAAAAAACCATCCGCCATACGAATATCACTTAAATCAAGCATCACTAACTCTGATAGCCTTAAGCCAGAAGAATAAAACAACTCAAACATAGCTAAATCTCGAATCTCCAAAACACTGCCGGGTTTTGTATCCAAAATTCCAGCAACCTGATCAACATCAAGCGTTTTTGGTAATTTCTTTGGGGATTTAGGAGCATGTAATCCCTGCAAAGGATCATGTTGCACCCAGTTTTTTTTAAGCAGGAAATGGTAAAAACTACGCATTGCAGACAATTCACGCTGAATACTTCGACCACCTATTTCATTTTTGTGGCGGATACCAATATAGAGTCGAATATCACTACTTTGTAATTGCTGCCAAGTTTCGATGTTATGCTCACCGCAAAACGTTTGGATGCGCAACAAATCACGCTGATAATTACCGACAGTATGCGCAGAGGCTCGCTTTTCGCCGCGAAGATAAGCTATAAATTCTTGTACAGCTTGCCGAGCATCTCTATGCACAACCTATTCCACATCACGCAACAAAGAAATGAAACGCGTACCGATAATTTCACTCATCTGCATTAAAAATAAGCTACCCATACTATAATGAAAACGCGCTTCATCTCGACTACCAATTGCGATTATGCCTTCCAACTGGGTAAATGCCATCGGAATAATGGCACTAGAACGAACTTCTGTCGCCACATCACCAAATAGAAACTGCGCTTGCGCCAAAGTTGGACGCCCACATTTTGGCTGATTAGTACTTAATTCATTTGCAAATAACTTTAAACGCTCATCATCTGGATCTACAAAGACATTATCCAATGCATAATCTAACTGTTTTTTGATAATTTTAACCGCAACAAAATCAGTAACAAAGCACTCTGCTAACACCACGTTCAAATTTGCAACTACTTCTTCCAGTGTATTTGCTTCTAGCAATGCCAGAGTTAATTCATGCATACGACTTAAAGACGCATCGTTTTCTCTTGCTATTTCAATAAGACCAATTAACTGACTTTCTTGTTCCTGATGCTTAGCTCTAAAAATTTCTAATTGCTTAGAAATCAGCGAGATGGCATTTCCACTAGGATGTGGTATATGCATTTTTTCCAGCAAATCCAAATGCCCCTGAAAGAACTCTGGATGCTGAAGCAAATAGGCAACAACCTGCGCTTCACTGATATTCGCTTGCTGTTCATCACTCATATTTCTATCCGTCCTTCATATACTAAAATAGCTGGACCTGTCATAAATACTGGATGACCACGCCCCAACCAGCGTATTTGCAATTCCCCACCCGGCAAACTCACACCTACATCCAGATCCAATAAATTTTGCTCAATCCCCGCAATGACAGCGGCACAGGCTCCACTACCACAGGCCAGAGTTTCCCCAGCGCCACGTTCATAAACACGCAACTTAATAGATTGGCGATCAATGATTTGCATAAATCCTATGTTAGCACGCTCAGGAAAGAGCGGATGCCGCTCCATTGCTGCTCCAATCGTCTCTAAAGCTGCATCAGCAACATTGTCAACTCGAATAACTGCATGAGGATTTCCAATAGACAAAGCCGCAAATTCAACTTCATTATCGTCTATATTAACGTTATAAAGCGTTGATTCATCGGCCATCACTAATGGTATTGCATCCGGCTGATGCTTAGGAATCCCCATGTTTACAGTAATCAACCCTCTCTCATCCATGCGCAACACCAATTGCCCTGATAGAGTATCGACCACTATTTCATGTTTATTAGTCAGTTGTTTATCTAGAACAAATTTGGCAAAACAACGCGCACCGTTGCCGCATTGGCCAACTTCGCTTCCATCGGCATTAAAAATACGATATCTAAAATCAGCATTTTCTTGCAATGGTTTTTCAATTAATAATAACTGATCGCATCCTATACCAAAATGGCGATCAGCAAAAAAGCAAATTTGCTCAACTGTCAGATTGATAGACTGACTAATTGCATCAATGACCACAAAATCATTGCCCAAGCCTTGCATTTTACTGAAATTAATTATCATGCTTCACGAATCCAAAAGCTGTTCACCGGCCCACAATTGCTCAATATTTTCCCTAGCTCTAATTAAATGACTACGCCCACCATCCACCATAACTTCAGCGACACGTGGCCTGGAGTTATAATTTGAACTCATAGAAAAACCATAAGCACCCGCAGAACGTACCGCTAACAAATCACCTTCGGCAAGTTTTAAACGTCTATTTTTTCCCAAAAAATCCCCAGTTTCACATACAGGCCCAACAATGTCCCACTCTCGCTCAGCACCCTCCTCTTCAGCAACAGTTACGGGTACAATATCCTGCCAAGCGCCATAAAGCGAAGGCCTAAGCAAATCATTCATAGCCGCATCGACAATCGCAAAATTTTTACCTGCAGTCGGCTTCAAATACTCCACTCGAGTTAACAACACCCCGGCATTACCGACAATGGCGCGCCCTGGCTCTAATAAAATCTCAAAACTTCGCCCGGCCAAACGCTGCAATAAAGCCTTAATATACTCAGCAACCTGCGGCGGTTGCTCGTCACGGTAACAGATACCAAGCCCTCCGCCTAAATCCAGATGATGTAATTGAATCCCCTCTAACTGCAATGCATCCACTAATGTCAAGACGCGATCCAAGGCATCAATAAAGGGTGCAGTTTCAATTAATTGTGAACCAATATGGCAGTCAATACCCACTACTTTTATGTGCGGCATCTTTGCTGCACGCCGATATTCAGCAATAGCAACACTAATATCAATTCCAAATTTATTTTCTTTCAATCCAGTAGATATATATGGATGAGTTTTTGCATCAACATCAGGATTTACCCTAAGTGACACTGGCGCAATCACACCTAATTGCCCCGCCAAACGATTAATTCTATCCAGCTCGGCACTGACCTCAACATTAAAACAACGAATACCTAATTGCAGTGCTAACAGAATTTCATCTTCACGCTTACCTACACCTGAAAATACAATTTTATCAGGACTGCCACCTGCAGCTAATACGCGCTGCAGCTCACCAGCAGACACGATATCAAAACCCGACCCCAAGCGCGCCAATACATTAAGAATAGCAATATTTGAATTTGCCTTAACCGCATAACAAATCAGATGCGGGTGCTGAGCAAAGGCAGAATCAAATGCCCGCCATTGCCGCTCTATAGAGGCACGGGAGTAAACATAGCAGGGCGTATTATATTGTTCTGCAAGCTCTGCAAGAGCAAATTGTTCGACATATAACTCATCCAGCTGATAATTAAAATCATCCATAGTCATTTTTCAGGGGGAACGTAAACAGGGGGTTTATTATTATCAGGCAAATACAAAGGACCTGGCTGACCACAGGCTTGAAGCAACCACAAAATTAGAACAAGGTAAAGGGTATTATATTTCATACAAAATTAGGATACTGGCGTGAAGAAATAAACGCGCATCAAACTATCAATAAACTGAGCGACCAAAGTAAAAAAACAGGTGCCGAAATATAGCACAGCGCAGCCAGAACACAGACAAAAAAGAATAAGAACTTGACGTATTATTCCAGAATATTTTGAGAATATTGATTTAAACTTCCCTGAATAGCCTTTTTTACTCTTACTGGATTCTATAATTAACAGTATTTTTAGCAGTGAAAAATGAAGTATGATTTAGCATTATTTCTGTCATAATCTTATGCTACCATTTAATAATTAGCTTGTATGTAAATTGTTATCGCCCTGAAAACGGCTATGTTTGTCTTGCCCAATGAATAGCGTTAAGCTATTGCCAGCAACCAATCAAGTACAAAAGAAAATTAAGGTTTACCCAAGTTCATTACCTGCCGAATTCACTAAGACAGAAAACGATTAAGTTGCAGCAGGTTACTGAATATTAAAACGTTTTAGGCTCATTTTAAAATAGACTGTATATCAACATGGATGCAAGCAAACGAGTAGCCAAAAACACCGGCATCCTCTATATACGGATGATAATTACGGTCTTCATATCTCTCTACGCCACACGATTAACCTTAGCCGCATTAGGAACAGAGGATTTTGGTTTGTTTGGCATAGTGGGCGGTGCTATCGCCATGCTGGGTTTTTTAAATTCATCAATGGCCGCCGCTAGCCAACGCTTTATGTCATTTGCACAAGGCGCTGGTGATACACTAAAAATTAAGCGCATCTTCAATATGAGTATGCTGTTACATATCATTACAGCATTTTTTGTTTTACTGTTATTGCAAATTGCAGGCCACTATTTCTTCAATGGCATTTTAAATATAGCTGAACAGCGTATGGCTGCTGCCAATCTGATTTATCAATTTCTAGTCATCAGCACCGTTTTATCGATACTTTCTGTACCTTATGAAGCTATCATCACTGCGCACGAAAATATGTTTTTCTATGCGCTACTGGCAATAATTGAATCCCTACTCAAACTGGCAATTGCCATTTTCATTACTAAAAGTCATTTTGATCATTTAGTTTGCTATGGCTTTTTAATGGCTAGCTTATCAATACTCCTGCTTATTTTCAGATTGATTTACTGTCACTGGCATTACAGTGAATGCACGCTAAACTTACGAAAATATTTTGATAAACAACTACTAACACAAATGACTGGGTTTAGCGCATGGTCTTTTCTGGGCTCGGCCAGCACCATGATTTCCAATTATGGACAAGGCATTATTATTAACATATTTTTTGGCACTGCTATTAATGCTGCACAATCAATAGCCAACCAAATTAGTGGTCAGCTTGGGGTATTGTCTGTCAATATGTTAAAAGCTTTAAACCCACTGATAGATAAAAGTGCTGGCGCTGGTGACAGAAATTTAATGTTGAAAGCCACCCTGATGGGTAGCAAGGTTTCTTTCTTTTTAGTAATGGCACTCTATATTCCTGCCATTATAGAAATGCCATTTTTACTGCAAACTTGGCTTAAAAATGTCCCTGATTTTGCTGTTATTTTTTGTCGATTGCTATTAATAAGAAATCTGATTGAACATTTTTTCTACCCTTTGGTTTCAGCGATTTCTGCAGTGGGTAACATTAAATCCTACCAAACTGTCTCGTCGTTAATAACACTATTTCCGTTACCCATTTCATATTTTTTGTTTCAGGCAGGTTATCCAGCGTACAGCATATATTTAGTTTACATTTTCTACGCCATGCTCGCATCCGCTATCATTCTGTTGTATAGCAAAAAGCACTGCGCTCTATCTCTGATCAATTTTCTGACCAATGTCCTTCTTCGTTGTGGATGTTCATTTTTACTCGTTTTTAGTATTTCATACTTACCTCACTACTACTTTGATTATGGCAATCTGCGCTTTATTACCACCTTGGTACTCAGCATCATCAGTTACCTGATAATTGTTTTGTTTTTAGGATTTTCAGGCGAAGAAAGGTCAAAATTCAAAGAAATACTCGCCCCGGTCACTCATAAATTTGGACGCAGAAAATGTTTACCGTAGTCATACCACTGTATAACAAAGCTCATATTTTAGTGCGTACTTTAGTTTCAGTACTCACCCAAACCTACGCCGAATTTGAAGTGGTCATCGTTAACGATGGTTCTACAGATAATTGGGAAGAAGCAATTAGCATCTTTAGTCACGACACTCGCATCCGCATCATAAACCAATATAATCAAGGCGTTAGTGCTGCACGAAATAAAGGCGTAGAGTGTGCTCGGTATGAGTACATAGCATTCCTAGATGCTGATGACGAATGGTTACCGGGTTATCTACAAAAGATGCGCGAAGCCATCGAATTATTTCCTTCGGCAGGCATGTATGGCTGCCCAAGCTGGCACCGAAATATTATGACCGGACAAGCTGGCAATGCAATATTGAATCGCTACAAAGACAAAATACAAACCATTGAGTATTTTGAGAACCCACAAACCATGCCTCATATCAGTGCCACTGTCGTGGCCAAAAGCATTTTCAACCAGATTGATAACGGTAATGGCTTTCCGGTAGGGAAAAAACTTTGCGAAGACTGGAGTTGTTTTAACCGCTTGGCCTTTCTGGCACCTTATGTGTACGTTGGCTATTCTTTGGCTATTCGTAATAATGGTGTAGATGGTCAAATTACTGGCTTAGCCAGAACTGAACAAATTAAAATGATGCAATATGTAGTTGATTTTTTCAATTTGACTCATGAATTTTCACTCAACTATCCCGAAAAGCAGCGTTTATTTACTATTTTCTTTAAATATGACGTCAGAAATCGCATTTTGTGCCAACTCAGAGACAATGATCACAGCACTCTACAATTCTTGCTAAGCAAACTCAACCCTGCCTGCCTAAATGAATTTTCGGCATTTGAACTCAAACTTTACCGCATTCAAAACCTTAATATTCTTGCAAAGATTTACATATATATTACAAAGTTAGTCTGGCGAAGCCACGGTTTTCCCATTGTAGGAAGAAACTAACAGGAGGAATATCAAGTTATTAAAAGTTTGAATACATCTATGCATATTCGTTCAAACCGAGAAACAAAAAAATACGTTTCTTACACTGTCGTGTAGTAGCCTTATGTAGCTTAACTCTGACAGCGTGCCAATGATGTTTTATCGGTGACAGAGTTTGTTGCTATAGTTTTCTAAGACAAAGCAATCTACGACGCATTCATCCATAAACATGGGCAAACTAACTGCCGACAGTTTTGAAAATCAATTAACTGAATACATATACACTTTGCTTAACATACACATAAGCAAACCTTAAAGACTACATTTGGCATACCAATACTTACAAAACGGCTGCCAACCTTTGTTAAACTATTACTAAACAGGATGAGGTTATTGCATGCGCTGGCTTTATGTACCGAATGAAAATATGGAAGGGGATCAAATTGGTCCACGTATGGCATTTGAAAAACTGCATCAGGAAGGTCAGTTTACTGCCTATTCCGCTTACTCATATCTGGTCAGACAAAAAATACTTAACAGCCATAGCGATGCATTACAAGAATTGCTGAAAACCGCTCAGGATTTCGCGCCCGATGTTATTTTCATCCAACATCCAAATAATGGTTATCCATTAGATCGCGCCTATTTAAAACAACTCAAAGCCATTCCAAGTCAACCAAAACTGGTATTATTTGAAGCTGATCCATACGGTTACATCATTAAACGCATGGATGACACACTAAAAGCTGTTATTGCTGAAACCGACCTGTGTTATCTAGTTGGCGCAGGAAAGTTGGTAGACATGGCCTATGCTGCTGGAGCCCAAAAAATACGCTTTGCCCCCCACTCCTATGACAGCCAACGCTTTGGCACACCGTGGCAACCCACATTGAGTCGAAGCTATGATGCTGTAATGATTGCAAATTTACCCTGCATAAAACGTATTCCCTGGTTATATGTACCCGGAGGACGTAGCCGCAAACAAACAGCGCAATTACTATACCAACAACTGGGTGATAGACTTGCTGTTTATGGTGGAGGACTAGGCTGGAAAAATGCTCCCTATTGCAAAGGCGGAATCGCCTTTGACAAACAGGGCGAAGCTATCCGTGACGCCTGGATGAGCTTTAATTGGGGGCAATACGATGATATTGCATTTTATGCCTCAGATCGCCTACCAATTAGCATTGCTTGCGGTGTCCCACATATTACCAATTACCAACCCGGTTATGAACATATTTTTAGCAACATCCCGGGCTTATTCATTATAAAAACACCACGCGAAGCTGTGGATGTTGCCCTGTATATACTTAGCCTACCTATTGAACAACGCAATGAACTGGGTTTTCAGGCAGCAGAATATGCTCGTGAACACCTTGAGGCCTGCGTCGTTTATAAACAAGTAGCCGCAGTCATTCGTGAGCAATTATTCAACAATCAATCTAGCTTTAGCGGACACCAAGCGTTATGAAACTTCATATTGGCATTGCCGCTCCCATTGCCAGCACTGATATCGCCGATCTTTTGCAAGATAAACCTGACACCTTACCCGCTGGCTATACGGGTGCGCCTTTTACAGGCGTAATTATCAGGGAACTATTGAAGCAAGGACATAAAGTTTCTGCCTTTACTACCGATAACTCCATATACCCTGAAGCAGAGATCATCAAGCTTACAGGTCCAAATTTTGAATACTATATTTGCGCAGAACGACCTCGTGCCTGGCGATTTAACAGGCGGCATATTGGACGCGCAATTGATACGTTTGGTTATGAAAGACGCTTGCTCACCAAAGCAATCAATAGTGCAAAACCCGAGTTTATTCATGCTCACTGGACTTATGAATTTGCTCTGGCGGCCATTAAAACCAAGATACCGCATCTAATCACCTGCCACGATGCACCAGCGGTAATACTAAAATTTAATCCATATCCTTATCGAGCCATGCGTTATCTGATGGCTCGCCAGGTATATCGTCACGGCAAACATTTTTCTACAGTTTCCGATTATATGGTCGGCGCAGTACAACACTACACATCCGTTCCAATTCGAGTGGTACCTAACCCTTTAGCAGATTTTGTATTGACTGCAGGCCGGATTCGCGTAAAACCCGACACCAAACGCATAGGCTTGATTTGTAATGGCTGGGAATCTCGTAAAAATCCACAACCTGCCTTACTCGCTTTTGCGCAATTCCACAAAATCCATCCTGAAGCTGAATTACATTTATACGGGCAAGGCTTTGGTCCAAATCAAGCTGCCGAAAAATGGTGTCAAGAACAGCAAATTACTAAAAACCTGTTTTTTCACGGATCCATGCCTCACAAGGCGTTGATTACGCAACTAGATCAATTGGATTTATTATTACATCCAGCATTAGAAGAATCATTTGGTGTAGTTATCGCAGAAGCAATGTCACTAGGCTTACCCATAGTAGCAGGCAGCAATAGCGGCGCCGTTCCTTGGGTTGTAGGTAATAATGAAACAAACAATATATTATGCTGCGCAGTTTTAACTGATGTTAGTAATCCATTAACCATTCTGGCTTCATTAAATACCGCATTTGATAGTGATTATCAACAACGTTCAGCTGCCGGATACAATAGGGCACAAAAAATATTTGCTCCTGAAGTGGTTTGTGTCAAATATCTGGAGTTATATCAGCAGATTTTAAATAGCATTACCACTTAGGATAGTTCCGAATGTCTGCACAGTTTTTATACCAATTGACTAAAAGAGTACAAACAGCCATATTGACTCGCTGGTGGAACCTAAGCGGGCGCTGGTTATTAAATTTAGAGGGTGTTAGTTTTGAACAAGCGCCCACTTTGTATGGATGCCCTATCGTCTCCCTAAGTCCAAATAGTAAAATCTCACTTGGCAAAGATGTGGTACTTTGTTCTAACTCACATTTTACTGCCTTAGGCGTATCTCGCCCAGTGATCCTGCGCACACTTAGACCAAATGCCAGCATTACTATTGGCAACGATACAGGAATGAGCGGCGTTGCTATTTGTGCGGCTGTTTCTATACAAATTGGCGCAAATTGTTTATTTGGTGCAGACGTACAAATTTTTGACACTGATTTTCATAAAATAACTGCCGATAACAGACGTCATGATGATAATCCCGATCATATTGCTGCCGCACCAATTATTATTGAAGATAATGTTTTTATAGGCGCTGGCAGTAAAATCATGAAAGGTGTGCGTATTGGCCAAAATAGCGTGATAGGCGCAGGATCAATTGTAAGTAAAGATATTCCTCCCAACTCAATTGCCGCGGGGGTACCGGCTAAAGTGATAGCTAATATGGCAATTTGAAGCCACCGACCTTGCACTAGAAACTAGATAGATTTTTTGCATACCAATATCAATGATTTATATTATATTACACTCACCTGACTTCGAGAGAATATCCCAATTGTTTCTAATTATGAGGCGCTATGAACTCAGAGTTTAGATGGAAAAAGCTAACCGTAATCACTTTATGTATATATCTATTTTGGGGGACTTTTGGCCTGGATATAACTATATATCATAGCCTAGAACGCTTCCCATTACATAGAGGGTTAATAGTATTAACGATTTTTTTAGCTGTAGTTAATAGCAATGCCGTATTTCAGACATTAAGTCAGTTAAAGTATTTGTTTATTATGATTCTATATGTGCTTTTATCAGCATTATGGGCAAGCGATGCCGAAGATGTTTTAAAAGGTTTTATTTTTCTTATTTCTATTCTATTTATCAGTATATGTGCCGGATTGGTTTTTGAGTCATCACGATTACTGATTATTAGGTATGTTTTTTGGTTGTATTTGGCGATGAATTTAGCCAGTATTTATGTAGCCAGCCAATACCCATCACTCGGTACTTTAATGATAGGTGCAAAATTAAGATGGGTTGGCATCACTACACATCCTAATGCCTTAGGCGGTAGTGCGCTGTTAGGCATGTGGTTATCAACTAATTTATTTTTTATGTCTAAAAGTTTCCTAGAAAAATTAATTTGCTTGTTTTCTGCTTTTGTAGCATTTTTTATTGCTATTAAAGCAGACAGCATGACAGGAGTAATTGCTTCAGCCATTGTCGCCAGTTTAGTTATCTATTTTTATATCGGAAACAGGCTAAATTTTGCCACCAAATTAATCATCGGATTTTGTGCCATTATCAGTATTGCTGGCATTTTAGGTCTTATGACCAGCGCGGATGAAATTGTTTCAGGTGCCTTTAGCGCCAGTGGGCGATCAACCAATTTTTCTGGACGAACTATCTTATGGGAAAAAGCCTTGATAGCGGCTACCGAAAGTCCATTGTTTGGCTATGGTTTTGATGGCTTGGAAGAGCTAACCAATAAATATCATTTTGCAATGTCACATATGCATAACGGCTATCTTGAGCTATTAGTTAAAGGTGGTAGTATTGCGATTTTTTTAATCGCTATGATCTTTTTAAAAACCATTAATTGTCTTCGTAAAATAAGAAAAACAGACGAAAAAAGTTATATTTTTCTAAATACCGGATTTATCATGATACTACTGCATAGTTTTACAGAATCCTCGTTATTTAGAGGTATGGACTCTTTGAATATTATGTTTATGTTTATCGCCGCTTCTTCAGTTGTTTTGTATAGAAAACTCAAAGTCTCATAACAATATCAATGACCAGTTTTTCAAGCATCGTGAAGTAAGCGTTTTCTAGGGAATTAAGAGAGTTAGCTATGCAAGATAAACATTTTTTTAACTTATACAGCTTTTACATACTGATATTTTGCTTCATAATTTTATTTTTTGTTAGCCGTTTTGGTTTTAATTATCCAACTCCCTGGGAAGATGAATCCGCATTTCTTCATCAATCGCTCGGCTTTTACCGACATAACACATTATTTTCTTCAGCATTAAGCGATAATCGCACCATTATGTGGATGCAGCCTGGTTACATGGTGGTTATGGGTTTCATTTACAAACTGTTTGGATATTCTTATGCAATATCTCGTCATGTTTCTCTTTTTGCATATTTAGTTTGTTTCATTATCATTACCCGCCTAGTGCAAATCAGAGTTTGTTCCCATGCCATTATTATACCTATTTTATTTTTTTTAACCCCTGCAAATTTAGTCTGTGCCAATATTGCCAGAATGGATGTTTTTATTCTACTATTGTCTTTGATTACGCTAATTTCACTACTAAATAAACGTTACCTTATTGTTATAGCTTTGATGATAATGGGTGTATTGACTCATTTTAATATGGTATATATTGCAGCCCCAATTGCATTTATATTATTAAATGACCTAAGAGAAAACGGATTAAAAAAATTTTATACAGCACAAAATATAGACTTTTTTATTTTATTCTTCACCATAGCATTATTCATATGCTACATAAATTATGTCAATGACAATTATGCTAGCTTTGTACAAGATATGGCTTTTCAGTTTTCGAGGAAACTTTCACGCAAACCAATCTACACAGATTTTACTAAAACCTCTATTTTAATTTTTATTTCTCTATTCAATTTATATACTCTTTATTATGCCAAACGTTTGGCATTAATTTTTTTCTCATTTTCCTTGTCTTTCTATATGATTTGGGGCATAGGCAAAGAAATGTGGTATGCAGTTTTTCTTAATGCCGCCATAATGATGTTTATATTAGGCTTATGGACTATGTTAAGCAAAAAGCCCTACAAATATGCCTTAACGTTATTTACCTGCATTCTATTTTTACTTGAATGGCAAAGAGGTTTTGCAGGAATGCATCCGCAATTATTTCAAGAGGAATATATTGACAAATCAACATTGCAACTCATTGAAAACAAAATTATTGACCTCAATTCAGATAACAAAGATCATAAAAAAACCATCTCTTTTGTTAATGAGGGTGATGAGCTTTTCTTTATCGACTTTTTAGAAAAAAATAATATAGAAATCATTCATCGCTTACCCTTCGACAATTCTAGAATTGCCGATATCTGTGTCTTTATAAATAAATCAATCAATTCTGACTCTTTATTGATATCTAGATCAATACCTGAATATAATTATGCCTTAATTACAACCAAAACTACTGGCGAATTAAATACCCTATTAAAATAAGGTAAACAAAGATAATCGCTATAAAGATTAAATAATAGGCTCGGTAAAAAATATTTCTGTAGGCAATGTCGAAAAACCTGGATTTTTACTTTTAGACACCCAAAAAACTCTTGATTAACATAGATCAATGTTCGCCTTAATCTTATAAAAAGTTCATTTTTCTACCTAACTTACAGATATGCTTCTGTCAAAACGATTAATCACCAACATAAAATTTAATGTATATTTTGTCAAGCTACTTGTTTTTTGCTTCTTACATTAATAATTATGAAATATTTCATGCGTAAACTAGTTTTAGAATTGAACCCTATACGCTTTTAGTCAAACTGGTATAAAATTCACTTTAGACAATCGTGGTCTGTTTAAGGACACTAATGAATGCATAAGAATAACTTTACCAAGCAAGCTTTTCATTCTGACGATCTAATTACTACCCAACATATCTAAAAACTGTTGATATGCAGCATAGTGGCTTTTACTCTATTAGCTAAGTCTTTATTAACCAGCAGTTGATTACGTTAACGAATACATGTTCAATCCAGATGACCAAACTGAGCAACTGCATAAAAACCGTGATTGTTACCAATGTACCAGCGCCTTATCGAGTTCCTGTATGGCAACGCGTTGCGCAAACGGATGGCATAGACTTGGAACTAATATTTTGCGCGCCTGCCCACATAGATACTACGACTAAACCAACAGAATATGGCTTTAAGTTACACTTTTTAACTGGCCGCTACTTGGCTATGCAGCGTCGTTTTATGCATTGGGATACCGATGTTTGGTCTTTACTTACACAATTACAACCCGATGTGATCATTACAACAGGTTATATTCCAACTTTTTTATTTGCATTTGCCTGGTCGTTACAAAAAGGTGTGCCGCATATTGCCATGACCGACGGCACCGCAAACTCAGAAAAAACTCTTACGTTTGTACATCGGCTATTACGTAAATTCGTGTTGCGACGTAGCGAATCTTTTATAGGTGCATGCTTAGGCTCAACCACCTTATTCAAACAATACGGGGTATCTCAACAACGCATACATTTATCTTGTCTTTGTGCGGATAATGCAAAATTTAAATTACCACCAATAAATAAATCTACAGACTTTATATTCTGTGGTCGTTTGCTTGCTCACAAACACCCCCAATTTGCACTGCAAGTTGCTCAGCAAGTTGCCCTGCGTTTAGGAAGAAAAGTCTCAATAGATTATGTCGGCAGCGGCCAACTAGAAACACAATTACGCAGTTACGCTGCTGAAATCAGCGCTCAAGTTGATTGTCGATTCCTCGGTTATGTTACCCAAGCAGAACTGCCTGCTTGCTATGCAAATGCCAAAGTTTTTCTGTTTCCATCTGAATGGGATCCATGGGGCGTTGTTGCAAATGAAGCCTGCGCTGCAGGTTTACCCGTGATTGTTTCACCACATCCAGGCTCTGTGACGGAGCTATTAGTAGATGGGATTAATGCTTTTGTGCGAGACTTGGATGTTGAACAGTGGACACTCGCAGCGATTAGTTTATTGACCAACCAAGAACTTTATGATCAGTTCTCGCAAAACTCTCGCTCACAAGTGGCTAATTACAATTATGACAATTCTGCACAAGGTATGATTGAGGCTATTAAGCAAGCAGCTGAGCAAAAGACCTAATAACCATTATTTTTAGGTCTCTGCCAAAATTTCTTTTTGTTTATCGCAAAGCAGGCACAGATTGTGTAAAAAAATTTACATCAATTATTGCCACAAAGTAACCATGCTAAATGCAAGGTTGAATAATAAATTAAGACTTATATTATCTGAAATTAATGATCGATTATTAGTTAACGTATCTATAAAAACAAACATCCATGAAAATAGTTATCTTCCAACCTATGTTAAAAAAATATCGTTTAGATTTTTTTGAACAGCTAAACCAAACACTCGTCGCGAATAACCATGAGTTACGCGTTGTCGTTGGCACACCGTGGAAAGAAGAACGAGAACGAAATGATACTGCCGTTGTGGATACAGGTTATTATTTTTTTGAAGAAAGTTATTGGCTATTCAAGAATAAAATTCATATTTTAAAAAATGTTTTAAAACATATATTCTGGGCGGACATTATCATCACAGAACAGGCCAATAAACATCTACATAACTATTTTTTACTACTACTAAGCTATTTAAATATCAGACCATTTGCTTATTGGGGGCACGGCATGAACCGCCAAATTGATCCCAATTCGTTCAGAGAACGATTTAAACGATACTTAGCGATAAGACCCGATTGGTGGTTTGCTTATACTGAAAGTGTATGTGAATATTTAACAAATATTGGTTTCGATAAAAATCGTATATCAGTATTAAATAACAGCATAAATACTCTAAGATTTAAACAATCAATTAATAGCTTAACTTCTCAAGATATACTAACATTTAAAGATAATCATAAAATTGGTTACAATACAAAAATAGGGCTATTCTGCGGTAGCTTACATCAAGACAAGGATATACATTTTTTACTTGAGAGTGCTGTTTATATACACCAAACAATACCTGATTTTTTATTATTAATTGGTGGTAGTGGTTTCCATAAAGAATTAGTTGAAAGCTACACAAAAAAATATGATTTTATTATTTATCTAGGCAGATTAGATGGTCATAAAAAAAACTTAGCTTTTCTCTGTGCAGATGTATTTTTAATTCCCTGCATGGTTGGCCTTGGCATTATAGATGCATTTACAACCGGCTTACCTCTAATTACTACCAAACAAAACACTCACAGCCCTGAAATTGATTACTTGAAACCAAATTATAACGGCATCATAACTGATTACTCTCTACAAGCTTACGCTGAAGCGGTAATATCTGTTTTAAATTCTAATACTTTGCTTGAATTTTTAAAATCGAACGCTCTGAGTAGCAGCAATCTCTATACTATAGAAAACATGGTAAAAAACTTTGTTACCGGATTAGATAAATTTATTGCGGATAAATACCCCCTCTCCTCATGACTGATATTATCATTGCTACAATCATGCGTCCCACCGGAGAAACTGGTGTACAAACCCATTGTAATTCTTTAATGAATTATCTATCACAACACCATATAAGCCACCGATTAATAACGCCTTTCAGTTATTATAACTGGCTGGTATATCCGATATTTGCTTTACGAAAAATATTGCATGTTTTTTCTGGCACCCTAAGCGTGTGGTGGTACCGACACTGGCATGCCTATTTTTTACAATTAGCTTTGCAGCAACAATTACAATCAGGTATCGATTGTGTTATCTATGCGCAATGCCCGGTTTCTGCTGCCGCTGCACTAAAAGCACGTATCACTTCACAACAAAGAGTAATAATGGTTACTCACTTTAATATATCGCAGGCTGACGAATGGGTAGGAAAAGGGATCATTTGCAAAAACAGCACCTTGTATTGCAATATTCAAAAATTTGAAGCCCATATATTACCGCAACTGGATGGACTAGTATTCGTTTCTGAATTTATGCAAAAAGAGCTATATCAGCGCATACCTGACATAACTCAAGTTGAAGCTATTATTGTACCCAATTTTTTATCCGATCCTGGTGCACCTGAAATTACCCATCCATTAACAGATTTGATTTGTATTGGTAGCCTTGAAACACGTAAAAATCAGAAGTATTTGCTTGAAATCATAGCAGCATTACATGCACAAAACTCTGACTTAAGTGTCACTATTGTAGGTGATGGTCCAGACAGAGCTTTATTAGAAGAAACAGCAACTAGATTGCATATTAATCATTTGGTTAAATTTAGCGGCTTTATTAGTAATGCAGCAGAGCTGATTAACTCGCATAAAGCTTGCATTCATGTAGCAACGATTGAAAACTTACCGATCACCTTAATTGAAGCGCTGGGACGTGGCCGCCCAATATTCGCTACACCCGTAGGTGGAGTGATGGAAATACTGGGAGATGGCTCCGTGGGTATTGCTTTACCTTTAAACGATGCGCAAAGCGCCGCTCGTCTAGTTTCTGAGGCCATGCAAAATGCCGCATGGATGACAAAAGCGGCTAGCGCAGCTCGCCAACGCTTTCTAAACCAATATGCAAGTAGCGTTTCTGCGAAACGTTTAACACAATTTCTGCTACAAACTTCCGAATGCTAATCAATATAGTTTTTATTTTTCTGCAAGAATATTCAATATTCAAACTAGATCAATTTATAAATTAAGATAAATACACAGACGATTGCTAAATTTTAGGAAAAAATATGCGCATAATTTTCGATGCCTATGAACTTGTTCTGGGCCAGGGAAAAAGTATAGGCATTTATAACTATGCTAAAAACTTGCTAAATGCAATGACAAAAGTTATTGATAATAATACTGAAATAATAGTTATTTGTAATGCGTCAAACCGCAAGGACTTTACTATTGAACATACATCTGTCAGTCAATTTATTGTCTCGGATTCTGTGCCAGGCAAATTTTCAAGATTAGCCTGGTTTTTCGGACAAGCTGCACTTAATGTAAAAAAACTGGCCGGTGATATTTATTTTTCCCCAAAAGGGTTTCTACCTATAGGGATTAATTACTTTTCGCCCAATATTAAAACGGTTATTGTCATTCATGATTTGATACCTTTATGGTACGCTGATCACCATCCTGGATATTTTGGTCGATTAGAAGAGTTATTTATCAATACTTCTATCGTTTCAAGTATAAAACGCACCGATAAAATTATCGCCATATCAAAAACGACTGCAGATGACATTACAGCTCGATTTGGCTGTGAAAATACGATTTCTGTGGTTCATAATGGCATTACCACGTTTCCTCCAAGTGAAAGAAAATACGCATTTCCATATATTTTTGCCATGGCATCACAATTACCTCATAAAAATGCAGCCGGGGTACTAGCTGCTTATCAAACTTATCGAGATTTAGTTGCTAACCCACTACCGCTTGTTTTTTGTGGCGTTACCGAAACAAATCAACCTGGCGTAATAGCTGTTAAAGGTATTAACGATAACGACCTGCATGCCTGTTACGCATTCGCCGATTTGTTTGTTTTTCTTTCTTTAATTGAAGGATTTGGATTTCCGCCAATTGAAGCCCTTGCTCATGGTACTCCTGTTTTATGCAGTGATATTCCAAGTTTACGCGAAATAGGCAAAGACTTTGCAACATATGTCGATCCCACAAAACCGGATTTAGCCGCTAAAAAAATCGCTACACTACTGACTGAGAATAATTCTGCATCCCTCAAATTAGCAAGAACCGCTTTTTCTCAGGAATACAGCTGGACTCAATGCGCTTCTAAAATTTTAATGGCTATCAATTGCTAATCTGCCTAAAACACTACTTATGCGATAGACGACTAAAGATAATTCATCTGCGCAGAATAGGTTCAAATTGACTGACTGACAAAGTGAATTTCCACCTAAGTATCCAGATATATTTATCAATTCTTACAGCGACTATAACCTTAAATCTTACATTGCGATTAGCTTTCCGACTCTACCTGTCCTTTAGTACAATACCCAGGAATTTCAAACACTCTAGTATTCATAGCTACACGCTGCAATAAAAAGGCGTTATTTAGATATTGTTATAAAACAGTAATGCATGCGATACTATAGTTAAGACTGGCTTTAAATGTTTGAAGCCAGATTAATTTTGATGGTTAGTTTAAAAACTAATTATTCTGCAGAGTAATTGAAAGTTAAGCTAGGCCTAGAAAATTTGGGTTATAGCAATTATGATTCTCCGCAAAATAATTACACGATATTATAGACCTTATTTCTACAACTGGAGTCTGGTTTATTTTATTTGAAGTTTAGTAAAACTTCACGTAGTACACCTTGATTTACATTACAATTATTAATACCACAAGCTAAGTTTGTTATAATTTTATATTGACAGGACTATGAATACTCAACGTTTTCTGCAAAAACTCCCACTTTTACTCCAACTGTTTTTTGTTGGTATTCTGATATTTTTTGGAAATAGTTCTGTATTAGCTGAAGGTAGCCGAAGCTTATACCCCAATACCTATAATTCTCAGGGATCACGTGCCGATCTGGATCTGCAGCAAACATATTATTATCTTGGCATAATCCATCGAGTCACCTTTATTTATGTTTATGCCAATCAAGGTGAGTATATACTGTTAGGCTCCAGCAATATTAGTGCTGGTGGCGATATTCTGGTTTATAACCCTCAAAATTTTGGTACGACTGCCAATGAATCCATTACCAGCACATCCAATATACCCCTAGCAAACTTTTCCTGTGCTACAAACGGTGCAGGCAACAAAGGCAGTATCACTACGCGCGCAGCAGAGCTCGCTGGACCTGGTAGCGCAGATGGATCCAAAGTGGGCGGTTACACACCATGCGCATATAAAGCACCAACCACTGGCGTCTATGGTGTGGTTTATACTGCGGCAACCTCGGGCTACAATGTACCTAATGGTTTAATTGATACTATTTCACCCAGCACCATGTCGGTAGCTGCTTGGGATGTTACAGTAAGGAATAGCGCCAGTTCAACCAATGATATTAACGCTCGTGTATTTACTTATGCCTGGAATGGTTATACTGGATCAAATGGTCGTCCGCTATTTTCCACACTTTATTACGTTACCACAGATGGTTATCGGTATTCACAATCTCTAAATGGCATGGACCCAAGTGGTTTTTCTCTGTATGCTAACAGCCAAGGCTTTCTAGATAACGGTCAACCCCTATATAAAGACCTAAGAGGTAATTCGCAGTTTATTACTTACTTCCCAAACCCACCCGGCATCAATTATTTACCTGATGGAATTGTTCCGCAAACCCCACAATTCCCAATCTTTTTTAATGACATTAGCCCAAGTGGCGTCAATAGTAATCAGGCAAATACGGTACTAACTGCTTTAGGCATTCCAAATACTGCTCCCACACCCACGGTCTCCACGATAAACTTCACTGGTTCAGTAGGTAACGGGATTACTACTCCGGGTGCGGGTGCCAATATACAATTTACCACTACTAACACCATTACTTATCAAATAGTCATTAGTGTTGATGGCAAAAATTTTGATCCTGCATTATCCACTAACCGGGTATTAACAGGTATTGCACAAACCGGCATCCATACTGTTAACTGGGATGGTAAAGACAATAGTGGCAATATATTTCCAGTTGGTAAATACAGTTTCCAACTAGAAGGTCAAAATGGCAACATCCATTTACCAATTATTGATGACGAAGGCAATCAAAGTGGCGGCCCGACCATAACACGCCTAAACGGCGCCAACACACCCAATACTACAGCTTACTTTGATGACCGTGGCTATATCACTAGCAGTGGCGCAGTAATAGGTACGCCTAACGGGTTTTTATGCGGCAATGCTACTCCCACACCACCTGACCCAGATTTTAATTTGCTAGGCGTGGACTCTACGACTCCTTATCGTAACTGGCCGGGAAATGGTAACGCCAATCAAGACTGTAATAGCAGTGCAGGGTTTGGCGATTCCAAAGCTCTTGATCTCTGGTCGTACTACTCGACCGCGCCCATAACCACCAGCTTTACAATAACCAATACCGTTGTTGACTTGGCTACAGAGGTAACTGCGCCTAATTATGCAACAGCAGGCAGCACTGTAAATGGTAGTTTCAGTTTCGCCAACAATGGTAATAGCAGCGCTGATCATATAACTTACAGCTTTATTTTATCAGGCGTCAGTGCTGATGGAAAAACACCTATTACTATTAATGGGTTCACTATTGGTAACCTTCCAGCCGGCGGGTCTTATACTTATACTAACGGTATCGTCAAGCTAACCTTACCCAACACTTTAGCGGCAGCCTCAAGTATTTCCGGCATTACCTATAGTTACACCGCACCTAATTCAGGTACGGTTACAGTCAAAAGTTCAATTAATACCACGGATATTCCTAATCCAGATAGCTTTCAAAGCAATAATATTGCTAGCGTAAGTACAGCCTGTGGCTTCCTGGATGTATCAACAGCCGTTGGCGTTAATCCAACCTCAACAGATGTTGGCACTACCATAAATGGCACAGTAACTTTTGCTAATAATGGCAATGAACCGGTCAGAATCCCTGATCCAAATTCTACTACTGGCGGCACTATTCCAAATCCTAACTATTATGCCAATAATGTTAGCTACTCACTAAAAATTGGAACTAGCTCTAATTATCCAACCAATGTCACTGTTACTGGTTTACCAACGAGTGGTTATTCTTACGACCCAAGCACAGGCATTGTAACTTTTATAGGCTTACCAACTTCACTGCCTTCCAGCACCACTTACACAGTTAACTTTTCATTTGTAGCTGGAAAAGGCGCCATTCCAGTCACCAGCACCATTTCCACATCATCTGTTGATGCAAATTCAACCAATAACACAGCAACGACTAGTGTCAACGCTTTATTTTCTGACATGGGTATTTCTTTAACTGGATTCCCTGTAGATGCTAGCCCTAAGACACAATATACCGGCACACTAACTTGCTATAACAATGGTACCGAAGCGGCTACAAGCCCCATCTGTGGTTTATCAACAAATGTAGGCAGTCTAAGTAATTGTAAAGTGGGTACAGGACAAACATTTCAAACATGGAGCTCTGGAACACCAGTACCCGCTAATCAAAGCATCATTTGTACCGTTACAGCGACCACGGGTGCCAACGGCACATTGAATCTAAGTGCAAAAACGGGAGCAAGCAATGATCATAACTTTAACAATAATCAAACCACAGTCAGCCTAACCATTCCAGTTATCGCCGCCTATGATACCCCTACTATCAATGAAACATTTAGTGGTGGCACGATTAATGTTCTTACTCAGCTTTCAACGCCGGATACCTTGGGTAACTCTAATGTGATTGTCGGCACCAATATAAGTGAACCTACTTTTGTTAGCATCATTACGCCGACTGGCACCATTACCCCAACTGGCACACCTAGCAGCCTTGACGGTTTTTCATTTGATGCCAATGGCAATTTGATAGTACCTGTCAATACACCGACTGGCACCTATACTATCGATTATCAAATTTGCACCCTTAACAACCCAAATGCCTGTACTACCGCCAAAGTAAATATCAATGTGCAAGGTAGCGGCATGAGCGCTAGTTTAACTAACTTCCCAACCACACCTACCATAAGTGGAAATACGATTTCAGGCACCCTAACCTGCACTAATACAGGTCCAGGACCCGCAGAAAATCCTACTTGCACCAGCTCTTTCGGTACAACATCTTGCAGCCCCACCACTTTCCCAGCCTCTGGGTTACCAGTAGGCGGCTCTATAAGCTGTACTGTAAAAGGCACGGCACCGAATAACGGCCCACTAGTTATTACGGGTACTACAGGTGCGACTAATGCCCCTAGTAGTAAGGCTTCCACTACCATTCCTGTCAATACTAATACGTCATTAAACGTTAGTTTGAGTGGTTTTCCAGCAGCTGTTGCCAGTAGCGCTAAAAATGTACAAGGTACAGTGATTTGTAGCAATGCTTCAGGTACTGCCACTTTGCAAGCAACTACATGTGCAGCAAGTTACACTACGACCAGCTCTTCTAGCAGCGCACCTTTAACTATTAGTGCCTGCCAGCTGCTACCAGCAAATACTGCGGTTACACTTCCAGTTGATTTACCAGCCGGCAGCTCGATAAGTTGTACAGCTACATTGCCAACTGCTCCTGCCAGCGGGAAAATCAATGTCACAGGCTCAACTAGTGCAACAAATGATAACAATGGCAATACTATTACCAGCCCAACCACGATTATTCCGATCTTGTATACAACTAATAATGGCACCATAGACCTGCCAGTTTCCAGTAGCCCAACCCTGCTGACGGTATTAACTGGTGACAACCTGGGGGGTGCCAATGTTACGGTAGGTTCCAATATCACGACACCTACCATAACGGGTGGTTCGACTGATTTCACCTTTAATTCGAATGGACAATTAGTCGTGCCAGCCAATGAGCCAGCTGGCACCTATCCGCTGACTTATCAAGTGTGTACTTCAACAACACCACCCGCTTGCGATACTGCGACTATTACCGTAGTGATCAATCCAGCCCCAGCCGCTGAAAACGATGCAGCCAGCACTCTGCCTAACACTCCGGTAAATGTTGTGGTTACTGCAAACGACTCAGCTGCGGAAGGTGCTGCACTGGATTTGAAATCAGTCAATCTAAATCCAGGCACCACACTACAATCTGGAACTCCTAGCACCAAAACCATTTTTGGCGAGGGTACCTTCACTGCACCTAATGATGGTAGTGGTGAAGTAATTTTCACCCCTATAGCTGGTTTTGTAGGTGTCGTTACTGTGCCTTATACTGACTCTAGCCTGCCTTATCAAAATGGCGTTGTGCAAACCAGTAATACGGCAAACATTACTATTACGGTGTTAAGTACTGGTAAAATTGTTGCCAATGATGACTATGCCACAACAAACGCTTCAACTCCGGTAACCATCCCTGTGTTGGCAAATGATGTTGTTAGCGGCACTGGCGTAACTATCAATCCATCCACGCTATTATTTAACCCAGGAGGCAGCACTAAACCAACAGCCAATTACACTGTTGCAAATGTTGGTACCTGGAGTGTAGTGAGTGGTGAGGTTAAATTTACGCCAGTAGCCAACTACTCAGGTGTTGCATCTATACCCTATGTGGTCGATGACAATGCCAACCCAGCGAATGTTAGTAATACCGCTCAGATTACTGTAGTGGTTAATAGCACACCGCCTAATAGTGGTAGCACTCCTGTTAACGGTGTCAAACCGATAGCAAATAACGACAATGGAACTACTCAACCAAATACGTCTGTTACCTTGCCTATTCTTAATAACGACTTGGCATCAAACGGGTTCACTTTGCTTCCGTCAACAGTTAATCTTGCACCGGGTTCTGAACCAGTTAGTTCTGTTTCCACGCTGCAAGGTATTTGGTCTGTGGATAACTCAGGGTTATTGACCTTTGCTCCAGCAGCAATTTACGTGGACCCTGTTAGCCAAAGTGTTGGGCCATTTATCGGCACAACATCTATTACCTATACAGTCAACGATAACGGCACAGGCGGTGCAAGTAATACTGCTACTGCAACTGTGACTGTTAATGCTACAGGTTTAACTGCTAATCCAGATAGTGCATCTTCGGAACCCAGTATTCCAGTGACTCTATCACCGGCATCTAACGATGTAGCAGAAACAGGTGCAACTATTAACCCAAGCACGGTAAATCTTGCCACTGGCCCTATTGCTAACGGCACAAGTCCTTTTTCAACTACTGCTATTAACACCAGCACCACAATCCCTGGTGAAGGTACCTGGACAGTAACCGATAATAAAGGTACGGTGGTGTTTACACCACTGGCAACCTTTACTGGTACGGCTACTTTGCAATATCAGATTGAGGACAGTTTTGGCAATAAGGGTACTGCCACTATGACTGTTACGGTAAATCAATTCAGTGCAGCAACAATTACTCATTCTATGCCTTGGAGTACTGCACAGACGCCTAGTATTTGGACAATAAATTTCCTGTCTGCACAGACTGGTTATGTTCCCTCTGGAGCGACCTTTACCCCTACCAGCAATCCAAGTCATGGTAATTTAATAAATAAAAACGGCGTCTACACTTACACACCTACAATTGATTTTTTTAGTGCTCAGTCTAAACCTCCAATTAATGATACTTTTAATTATCAGGAATGTTTGCCAAGTCCATTTCAGTCAGACTGTGTATCAGGTCAAGTAGTTATAACAGTGAATTTCTTACTAAAAAATCCAATAGGACAATCATCACCATTGATTTTAACAGCAAGTACTTTGAGCACTGGATGTTTTCGCCCTGTGGAATTGTTTGTAAATGGTGGTAACGGTACCGGTGCAGTGAGCGTCTCAGCGACACCTGCAGGTGGAGCGGTTTGTCAACTTTATCAATATGGCGGTAATTGGTTCCTTAGAATTGCATCGATTCATGGCTCTTGTCAGATTACAGCTATCAAAGCTGGCGATGCAACTTATAGCCCGCTAACCACACAAACGCCTATTACGGTATCAATAAAATAAAGATTGTTATTATGAGTATGAGCCAAGCATAGTTGATATCAGAACATCAATTAGGCTTGGCTAAGCTATTTTTTGAATAGCTTATAATATTCTCCAATTAAGCAATGGTTTGAGTATAAAAATCATGCTACTCTTATCACAAAAATCACTTATTTTACAAACATGAACGTTTGCTACAAAACATCCTTAATATAGTAATTCCATGGAAAATTGCCCTATGAATATTGACCAAAAACAGTATTTGAATATCACAGTAATCAAAAAATTGTGTTTGCTTCTAGCGTTATTGGTAACTCAGACTGCTATCTGCGACCCAATCCCAGAAGAAGACCCAGCAACCAATACAGCCCTCCAAAACACCAATTTATGGACAGGTTATTATACTGGTGTGACTTTAGGTGCCATCATTAATCAGTCGAGGGTTGTTGCAAAACAGGGTGAACTTTTCACTGCTCCAGAACCAACCATTCAGAATATTTCGTCAACCAAATTTATACCTGGTCTTAACGTAGGTTATCTAAATCAAACAGCTTCAGGCTGGGTGAGAGGCATAGAGTTAGACTTATCCTATCCCGATGGCGTAGGTAGTAATAATCCTAATTGCGTTCCTAGCTGTACACTTTTCGATAAATTTACAATTAAAAACCGGGTACAAGGTGCAGTATTATTAAGATTTGGTCATGACTTTTACAATGGTTTATTGCCATATGCAACGGGTGGTGTCAGTATTGCAGATACAGCCATCAGTTATACTAATAGTGTTCAACCACCTGATTCTTATACTGCGAATTCAGTGATGGCGGGCTGGATTTTAGGTGCAGGTGTTGAATATCGTACACATAGTAAATTTTCGGTACGCGCAGAATATCTTTACACAGACTACGATAAAAACTTAAACTTGGGTCTACCTGTAATTCAGAATTCTTATGACCCTAATGGAATGGCCTCAGCCAATTTAATTTCTCATACAGCCCGTGTGGCTGTAATGTATTGGTTCTAGATTTATTTTGCATTCCCTCCTGTCAGGAGGGAATGCAAAAAGCAATATGTGGATTACTCTTAGCTATCAAACTGCCGATAGCATGATCTTCTTCTGAGTTTTAACAAAACCTCATTAAATCTGTTATTTCCCAGCTTTTAATCCTCCATTATGAACAATAGTGTAATTGATAATTCCTCAGGCTCTGATATATTTTCGAGTGGCTTTCTATTAGGCAATCTCGGCGCACCCTTTATTCTTGGCATGGCAGTCGGCTATTTTGCTAAAAAAATGTTTCGCCTGGCTTTATTTTTTGGCGGTGCCATAGTGGTATTGTTGTTTGTTGCTGAATATTATGGGGTTATTACTGTCAGCGATGCAGCCCTACAAACTGCGGCCAGTTCTGCCGCCACAGCCGCTAAAGAATCTGGAAGCTTTCTGATTGACCGGCTATCTGTCATTACCAGCAGAGGAGTGAGTGGTGGCGCGGGTTTTTTTGTAGGTTTTAAACTGGGTTAGCTTACTTAATTTCGGATATTAACACATTAATACCGAAAAATTGCCATTGCTGTATGAGATGCTTTTCGATAGTAAAGACTTAGATTAAAAAACTTAACGCAGCCAATGATAGATAGCCAGATAAGCACCCCAGTTTGATTGATACACAATTTCCAGATTGTCCGCCGGGTTTGCCAAAGAACTCGTAAAAGGCAGCATTTTAGCAAGCAGAGTATTTTCGGTTGCGCTATCCATAATGCGCCAAGCCCTTACACCTTGTCCAGGGATGTTTTGTACCAAATAGCTACCTGTGCCGTTTTCACTTGCCCAGCGTTTAACTTCGGCAATCTGACTATGTACATCTCCAGATTGTGGAAAAAGCCGCGCCTCAAAGCCCAATTGTTTTCCAGAAAGCCTTTCAATTTCACTAACGCGAGCCAAATCATCCAGACAAACCAACCAATAAACAGGCACATCTGCGGTTAGGATTTTAGCCATTTCTTGTAGCGCCTGTTGCACGTCCATGGCTAGCAAACTAGCCAAACGACGCAAAGCCTGTTCGTCAGGATCAATCGGTCCAGCCACCTGCTGCCAAAGTTCTTGTTCATTAGCATTCGCGAATGTAGTGGCCGTTGGTGCATGAATCCAAGTTTTTCTCCCCGTCAGAAAATCAATACGTTGCGCATCATCCCACCAACTAAGAAACAAAGTCTTTTCGTCGGTATGCTGCAGAATAGCCTGACTGACTTCCAACCACAAATCATGTCGCAACGCCTTCATTTCGGTTAAAGGCTGGTCTGAAGAATTATCTGGCAAATAAATTATTGCTTGTCGCACTTCATCTGTAATTGTTCGGTATTGTATCGAATTCAGTAGCAACGAAATGTCGTCACCTTGACGTACTTCATATTTTGTCGCCCCCACCATTGAAAAAGGGCTGGTTAATTCTGGAAAACCGGGCTGACCATATTTGATTTCCTGTATTTTTTGCCACCTTAAAGGTGGAGATGACCATACTGGCAATCCAAACCAACCAACCCAGATACCGGATAAGATGCAGACGATACCAACAACAGCCAACCATCGACTTCGAGAAAGCTTCATACTAAAAACAGATTTATGGTTAATTCCATAAATTAACGCTTACGAAACCAGAAGATACCAACACCTAACAGTACCAAGAAAATAGCAATCACATAATTCGTGTTGGATGCTTCGTCAATTTGCTTATCTGCTTTCGATGGCCTGTTGCCTTGTTTTTCTCTTAGCACAGTATTCTCGTTCATGATCTGCGTATAATCTTTCATTAGCTCAGACCAACCTTCGGTATAGGTAAAACCACCAGGATTTACATGGAAAAGTCCTTTATATAACTTAATTAGATCATGCTCCCACATATCGGCATGTGTACGTTCAACCGTACTAGGATTATTGCCCTTAGCCCAGAACAATTGAAAAAAGCCACCTGCAGCATCTTTTTCAGGCGCTGGCGGCGCAGGACGATTAGTATTTTGACCCGTTAGTAAGCCATCTTTATATAATTTCTCGACAACCTGTTTAGCTTCCTGCTCGACCTTCAAACCAGCGATTGTACCTTTATCCGCAGCAGTCAGATAAGCATCAGCAAAACTGGCTGAATGACAATTGCTACAGGTGCTATTCCAATCTTGTTTACGCTCATCAAACCAGGGATGATTAAGATTATTTGCAATGGCAGGCGTCGGGTTAAATCCCCACCGCACTTTACGTATCAGATTATGTGAGAACTGACCTTCAAATTCAAAATGACAATATTGGCAAGTCGGTGCCGTGTAGTGACCTTTGGTGAGGGCATCTTTTAGCTGCGCCTCAAAATTCCATTTTGCCTTACCCTGCGTTTGATAAATGGTGCCATGTTTGGATAACATGAAGTTTTCAAATTCGTTATGATCGGCACCATTATGACAAGTAGCACATGCTTCCGGTTGCCGTGCTTCAGCAACCGAAAAGCTATGTCGAGTATGACAACCATCGCATTTGTTTTGTTGGTAATGACACATATCACACCCTTGCGCGATTTCACGTTCTGGCATGGCAGCCCAAATAGCCGTTTCTACATTCGCGTTCCAATCTGCGGCATGCGAAGGATGTCCCTTGGGCCATTGACCCTGTGGCCAGGTTTGTTGTTTTTCCGCTTCTGCCTCAGCAAATTGCTCAACATGGCAAGAACCACAGACAGCTCGATCAGGCATAATCAAGTTTTTGGAATGATCTACCGTCTTTGCTCCGACACTGGCATGGCAATCTATACAACCGACTTGCTTAAGTTGCGCATTTTCAGCAAGTAAACCCTGTTTACGCAAATTTTGCTCAACCTGCTCCAGTTTTTGTTTTTTGTAAAATCGTGCATCATTGCTATCGCCCATGGCGCGAATAGCATCCAGATTGGCGTGTACACTCTCTTTCCAGGCATGGTAAGCCCCTGGAGTCAGCGTCTGATGGCAAGCGACACATTGCTCACTGCTCACTTCACCCTGTACGGTTCCAGGAGCTTTATAAAAATCTTTAGGATTCCAATATTTCTGAATAGGAATAGGCGACCAATACTTACCATACTTGCCTTTGCCAACATGATCTTGATAATAGCTATCTTTTAAAGCTTGAAAATCGACATCAGTACAGTAACCGACAGACGAAAATAATACTATTTGCGCGATAACAAATAGGAGAACTTTTATTATTGTTGATTTGTAGTTCATTAAAACACCAGCATAAAAATGGTTAGTTAATTACATTATGATACCAATCAAACGCATGTACCAATAAATTTTTAATTCTCGCCTAACCCCAAAAACAACATTCACAGAATAGCAACCCTAGTTTTGGCAATTATTCGCTTAGTTTATCTGAAACCTAAGACTTCAAATTAAGTTGACTATTAACACCAAACTGCCAAAAATTTGCTGAATATCAAAAGCAGAATGCACGAGCTTACATTTTACTTAGATTTTTTGCGTTTACTGATGCTTTTAGTATATCTGCCAGACGTTTTACTCCAGGACCAGCGAAATCAGGATTTGCCAGAACTAAATAAAGCGGTACTTCTCGCAGATTACCATCCCGTAAGGGTAGAGATTTTAATATTCCAGTTTGCAGTTCTTCACGAATATGCTCTTCCGGAAGCCAAGCAAAACCATAGCCCATTGTCACGGCCATAATAGAGGTCGCAACCTGACTGACTGTCCAACGTTGATCAACCTCTATTGACACTGTACGGTGATCTCGCCGGGTGCCTGAATCACGAATAACCACATGACGATAGGATCGTAAATCTCGGTAAGTCAATTCTCTACCTAGATGATGAAGTGGGTGATCTGCATGAGCGACGGCTTGCAAACGGATGTGCATCAATACCTCCCCTAAGAAACCTGGAGGCAATTGTGGTGAAATGGCCAAATCCACATTACCACTCAGTAACGCATCAGAAGTACCTCCTAACACTGACTCAATTAGCTCCACTCGTGTTCCTGGACTTTCCTGACTAAATTGATGCAAACAAGCCAATAGTTGATCGGTGGGAAACAAAATTTCAGCCGCAACGGTGATCATAGCCTCCCACCCAGCAGAAAGTTTATGTGCGGCACGCTCAAGATCATTGGCTTCATTCACCAAGGCTAATGCACGCCTGTAAAGCATTTGTCCCGTTGGAGTAAGTACGGCTCTACGACCTTGAATTTCAAAAACTTTAATATCTAACAGGGATTCAATTTTTTGCACAGCATAACTGACAGCCGATTGACTTTTACAAAGCTTTTCAGCTGCTTGGGCATAACCACCTGCGTCCACGACTTCTATCAAAGATCGCCATTGTTCAAGTGTGATGTATGGGCTCATAAAAACCTATCTAATTTATTGATTAATTTCACCCAATTATTATGCTTTTATATCTCATGAATAAGAAGTTAAATATTACCAACTTCACTGATTTGAGCAAAAACCATGACTACTCTCTTACAAATTAATTCCAGCATTTTTTCAACAGCAGGCAACTCCAGCCAATTAGCCAATGAATTTGTTGCCCTATGGCAAACGAATAAACCCAATACGCAAATTATAGTACGTGATTTGGCAAATGAACCATTACCACATCTAGATGCCCAAGGCGTTGCTGCATTTTTTGCACCAGAGGATAGTCGAAGCCCTGAACAAAAAGCCTATGTAGCCACCTCGGACGTACTGATTAATGAGAAAAACAGGCTGAATACATTGTCATAGGCTTACCTATGTACAACTTTGGCATTCCCTCCACACTCAAAGCCTATTTTGATCAAATAGCCCGGGCAGGCATAACGTTTCGTTATACAGAAACAGGCCCAGAAGGATTGTTATCAGGAAAAAAAGTGTTTGTTTTTGCAACTAGAGGCGGAATGTTTGCGGGAACAACTCGGGATAGTCAAACCAGTTATGTGGGCTTTGTTGAATAAATCAAAAAATGGACATAGCTCCCTATTTTCTGGCAATGTTTAAATTTTAACAGACACAGGCATGCCTAAGTCGGTCATCCGATTGAGCGCAACGGCACTTGCCAAAGCCTCCGCT
Source organism: Methylomonas sp. AM2-LC (assembly GCF_039904985.1). Lineage (NCBI taxonomy): Bacteria > Pseudomonadati > Pseudomonadota > Gammaproteobacteria > Methylococcales > Methylococcaceae > Methylomonas > Methylomonas sp. AM2-LC. The sequence continues at coordinate 792,763 of NZ_CP157005.1, read as the reverse complement.
TTTTGTTGCGGCAGCTGACGCGCTTTCATCGTGTTGCCAAAAATCCGCTTGTAGCGTTGCATGGCCAGTTCGACATAATTACGCAAGCCATAGCCGGTCTTTTTTTGCCAAGCGATACGGCCATACTGGTCGATTACTTTGATATGGTTGTCTCGCTGGCTATCGCCTGCGGGTGAACAAACAGCGGTCTTATGCGGTGGAACGATTACTTGTGCATCCGGCTTCAGACTTAACACCGCTTTACAAACCGGATCGCCATCGTAGGCGCCATCGGCAATGAAGGTGTCAAATGGCGTGTCGATTTGGTCAAGCAAATCCGGTACCGCCGATGGATCTCCTGTTTCCGGCGTGGTCAGTTCGCAGGCGATGATTTGATGGTTTTCATCGACCGCAAGGTGCAGTTTACGCCAGGTGCGCCGTGCAGCAACTTCATGTTTTTCTTGATGCCATTCGTCCTTACCGTAAACCTTAAGGCCGGTTGAATCGACAATCACAATACTGCCTGGAGCCAATTCTTGGGTCAATTTATGTCGGGGTAAGGCAACGCTACGCTTGGATAAGTTACTGAAATCAGGGATGGTAATGTCGATGTCCAAAGCCGTGATCAGTGAATTCATAAAGCCTTGTGTTTGCCGGAGCGGCAGGCGGAATACCTGACGAATCATTAAGCTGGTTTCAATCGCAAGCGCGGAGTATTTTTGGGGACTGCCACGACTACCCGTCTTGGCTGGATGCCATTCAGCTATTGCCTCTTCGGTAAAATACACCGTGAAATCACCGCGATTCCTTAACGCATTATTATACGCAGGCCAATTGGTAACTTTATAACGAGGTTTGTCGATTTTATCGCGGATTTTCTCGTTATACTTGTATGGCATCTTCTTGATTGGCAGGCTCTAAAAAGCTAATTTTACCAAATGTCCGATTTATTCAACAACGCCCATATTCAGTCAGAATAGAGTGTATTTTTATATTTCTTGACACATAGGGGTAAGGGTTATAGATTTCATCCTGACACATTTTGTATTTTGGGGGTGATCTTGCAGCGTATTGGATATATCAGAGTCAGTTCTTTCGACCAGAACCCGGATAGACAGCTTGAGCAAGTCGAAGTCAGCAAGGTTTTTACAGATAAGGCATCAGGTAAGGATACGCATCGGCCAGCACTAGAAGCATTATTGGATTACGCCAGGGAGGGTGATACTGTTGTCATTCACAGCATGGATCGTCTAGCGAGAAATTTGGTTGATTTGCGTAGCTTGGTACAGCAATTGACCGGTCGAGGTATAAAGGTCGAGTTCATCAAAGAAAGCCTTGTTTTTACTGGCGAGGATTCGCCAATGGCAACGTTGCTACTGTCCGTGATGGGTTCTTTTGCCGAATTCGAGCGGGCTTTGATCAAAGAGCGGCAGCGCGAAGGTATTACGCTTGCTAAGCGGAGAGGGGCTTACCGTGGACGGAAAAAGGCGCTGACAGAAGAGCAAGTAGCGGAGTTACGGCGGCGGGCTGAGGCAAAAGAGTCGAAGGCGGCGCTGGCTCGTGAGTATGGCGTTAGCCGTGAAACGCTATATCAATATTTAAGACAGGATAAGAGTATATGTGACTTGCTGGACACTGTAGGGTGACCGTAAGGATTCGTGTGATTTTGGGCAATAGCGACCATGATCATGCGCGGAAAACCAATTGTCCGTAGTTTCCGTATAACGCACCATAGCGACACCGTTTTTCGTACATTATTGAGGCCGATTTTAACGGCAAAAGTGGCATTTTATTAAACCCATCGGAAAACATCTGTTTTCCGACAGACAAAACATGATAATTTTGCATCATAGATGCATAAATCACATGAGTTTAGCTACTATTGCCCAAAATCGCACGAATCCTTACCTTGACCCCTGTAAACGCGGATCAAGTCATATTAACGCCATGAATGAAAAGCAAGAAACAACCTCTAGTATAATTAATTTGTTTGTTTGTTTGTGCATTAGTTTGTTTAATTTTGTGCTATAGCCATCGACTTAATGGAGGTGGCTGACGTTGGTGGCCGCAAGGATTCCTTCGTAAATGAGTAAAGTCGCCCCGTAACCCTTGGTATCACTGGATTTGAATACCAGCCGCAAGAAAACTCAGATTTTTCTTTTCTTGTGCTGCCTGTTACTCATTTACGAAGGTAATTCTTACGGTCGGCCAATGATTTTGAAACATTTGTGTTTTTATGTAACTGTTTTAAAACGATTAAAAAAATTTCGAGGTTTAGGGCTTAGAACCCCCATTACGTGAAAATATTGATACCACAACCGCAACTGGCCGTTGCTTCTTATCAATGATGGGCGTTGTTGAATAAATCGGACATTTGGTAAAATTAGCTTTTTAGAGCCTGCCAATCAAGAAGATGCCATACAAGTATAACGAGAAAATCCGCGATAAAATCGACAAACCTCGTTATAAAGTTACCAATTGGCCTGCGTATAATAATGCGTTAAGGAATCGCGGTGATTTCACGGTGTATTTTACCGAAGAGGCAATAGCTGAATGGCATCCAGCCAAGACGGGTAGTCGTGGCAGTCCCCAAAAATACTCCGCGCTTGCGATTGAAACCAGCTTAATGATTCGTCAGGTATTCCGCCTGCCGCTCCGGCAAACACAAGGCTTTATGAATTCACTGATCACGGCTTTGGACATCGACATTACCATCCCTGATTTCAGTAACTTATCCAAGCGTAGCGTTGCCTTACCCCGACATAAATTGACCCAAGAATTGGCTCCAGGCAGTATTGTGATTGTCGATTCAACCGGCCTTAAGGTTTACGGTAAGGACGAATGGCATCAAGAAAAACATGAAGTTGCTGCACGGCGCACCTGGCGTAAACTGCACCTTGCGGTCGATGAAAACCATCAAATCATCGCCTGCGAACTGACCACGCCGGAAACAGGAGATCCATCGGCGGTACCGGATTTGCTTGACCAAATCGACACGCCATTTGACACCTTCATTGCCGATGGCGCCTACGATGGCGATCCGGTTTGTAAAGCGGTGTTAAGTCTGAAGCCGGATGCACAAGTAATCGTTCCACCGCATAAGACCGCTGTTTGTTCACCCGCAGGCGATAGCCAGCGAGACAACCATATCAAAGTAATCGACCAGTATGGCCGTATCGCTTGGCAAAAAAAGACCGGCTATGGCTTGCGTAATTATGTCGAACTGGCCATGCAACGCTACAAGCGGATTTTTGGCAACACGATGAAAGCGCGTCAGCTGCCGCAACAAAAAGCGGAGGCTTTGGCAAGTGCCGTTGCGCTCAATCGGATGACCGACTTAGGCATGCCTGTGTCTGTTAAAATTTAAACATTGCCAGAAAATAGGGAGCTATGTCCATTTTTTGATTTATTCAACAAAGCCGTCCGGCGGAAGGCTGGCTTTAGGTTCCTGAAAAATTTGCGACAAAGCCCCGTAATACCCTATGGAACTTTGTTGGCGTTCGTTTAAACGTACACGTTTTTTGATTCATTCAACAAAGCTTCGATAATTGTGGACATTCTTTCTGATGACGAGGTTATCTTGATAGATTATAGGTAATTTGTTATCATAAACACAACAAAATAGATGTGTTAATATGATTCCTAACTTTACAAGCTCAGGTAAACTCCCACCAGGAATTCATAAGGCTACTTGGGTTGAGTTCCACGAGCGCTATGGTTACAACCCAAAACGCGTATGGCTTTTAGAAGGGTTAAAAATGCTTCTAGTCGAGCTATCCAAGGTAGGCTGTAAGTCGGTTTATGTAGACGGGAGTTTTGTAACTGATAAGGAAATACCCGGTGACTATGATCTTTGTTGGAAAATGGATGGTGTGCTCGTGGAGGATTTGGATCCAGTGCTGCTTAACTATACAGCAGAAGGAAAAGTGCGAATTGAAGAAAAATATCGCGGTGATATTCGCGGGGCTGAGTTTTCCGTGAAAGAAACAGGCGCCACGTATCTTGTATTTTTTCAGCACGATAGAAACGGAATCGCTAAAGGCGTTGTTGAGCTTGAACCTTAAGGTGACAATATGATTAAGAATGAAAGGCAATTAAAAATTACCGGAAATACACTTCGTAAGTTCGAGTCAATTTTGGTGCAGTTAACAACACAATATCAATCTAGTGCCGATTTGAAATTAAAAATGCAAATTGATGCATTAGAAACTGATGTTTTGAAACTCAAAAGAGAAATTGAAGAATTTGAATATCTAAAAAGCGGAGCAGTAAAAATAATCTTGGCAAAATCATTTCATGATCTGCCTAATGTGATAATAAAAGCGAGAATTGCTAGGGCATTAACACAGAAAGACCTCGCCTTAAAATTAGGCATGAAAGAACAACAAATTCAAAGATACGAAACCAATGATTTTGCGAGCGCATCATTCGCAATGATGGTGAAAATTGTAGATGCTCTTGATATAACCATCGAAGAAAAAGTAAGGCTAAATAAGATATAACTCAACTATAGGCATTCAGACAGGGTTCTGTCGCAAATTGTTCAGGAACCAAAAGCCAGCCTTCCGCCGGACGGCGTTGTTGAATAAATCGGACATTTGGTAAAATTAGCTTTTTAGAGCCTGCCAATCAAGAAGATGCCATACAAGTATAACGAGAAAATCCGCGATAAAATCGACAAACCTCGTTATAAAGTTACCAATTGGCCTGCGTATAATAATGCGTTAAGGAATCGCGGTGATTTCACGGTGTATTTTACCGAAGAGGCAATAGCTGAATGGCATCCAGCCAAGACGGGTAGTCGTGGCAGTCCCCAAAAATACTCCGCGCTTGCGATTGAAACCAGCTTAATGATTCGTCAGGTATTCCGCCTGCCGCTCCGGCAAACACAAGGCTTTATGAATTCACTGATCACGGCTTTGGACATCGACATTACCATCCCTGATTTCAGTAACTTATCCAAGCGTAGCGTTGCCTTACCCCGACATAAATTGACCCAAGAATTGGCTCCAGGCAGTATTGTGATTGTCGATTCAACCGGCCTTAAGGTTTACGGTAAGGACGAATGGCATCAAGAAAAACATGAAGTTGCTGCACGGCGCACCTGGCGTAAACTGCACCTTGCGGTCGATGAAAACCATCAAATCATCGCCTGCGAACTGACCACGCCGGAAACAGGAGATCCATCGGCGGTACCGGATTTGCTTGACCAAATCGACACGCCATTTGACACCTTCATTGCCGATGGCGCCTACGATGGCGATCCGGTTTGTAAAGCGGTGTTAAGTCTGAAGCCGGATGCACAAGTAATCGTTCCACCGCATAAGACCGCTGTTTGTTCACCCGCAGGCGATAGCCAGCGAGACAACCATATCAAAGTAATCGACCAGTATGGCCGTATCGCTTGGCAAAAAAAGACCGGCTATGGCTTGCGTAATTATGTCGAACTGGCCATGCAACGCTACAAGCGGATTTTTGGCAACACGATGAAAGCGCGTCAGCTGCCGCAACAAAAAGCGGAGGCTTTGGCAAGTGCCGTTGCGCTCAATCGGATGACCGACTTAGGCATGCCTGTGTCTGTTAAAATTTAAACATTGCCAGAAAATAGGGAGCTATGTCCATTTTTTGATTTATTCAACAAAGCCCATTCAAACCGGATGAAGATGTTGTCCATTGTAATTATATTAACTCTGCTGTTGCTATTGACATTAGTTTGGCGTCGTTGGCGCCGTAGTGTGCGGAGCGACTATATCCGCACTTATAGTTTTCCGGCAGGCCTCTATGAAAAATTGCGTAAACGACGCCCAGAACTGTCACTGAAAGATTGCCAATTGGCAGGGCGTGCCTTACGTCAGTTTTTTCTGGCCTATATGCAAGGCGGATGCCGTTTTGTAGCAATGCCATCACAGGTAACCGATGATCTCTGGCATGAACTGATTCTATATACTCGTCACTATGAATTATTTTGCCGTAAAGCTTTCGGTGGTTTTTTCCATCACACCCCAGCAGTGGTTCTAAGCAAAAACCGACAAGACAATACCGGTTTGCGGCGTATTTGGTGGCTAACTTGCCGGGAAGAAAATATTGATCCACGCAAACCTAGTCGTTTACCACTATTATTCGCCATTGACAAAAAACTCAACATAGACGATGGCTTTTTCTATGCAGCTGATTGCCGAGGACTTAAACCTGCTGATAACTCAAGGGGCACATCATACTGTGGTGGTGATTTTTCTAGTGCGGATTTCGACGGCTTTACCGATGGCTTTGGTGACTGGTCCGATGCGGGTAGTGGTGATGGAGGAGATAGCGGTTGCGGCGGAGGTTGTGGTGGTGGCGATTAATGTTTGCAAGGTGTTTGCAGAGCGAGACACGGATACTACCCTTTTATTTAAAAAACTGCAACAAAACCCTTTTTTCTATCACCAAGTTCGTAGCGTCTTTTTTAAAAAAAACGTGTATTTTGGATGTTTATGTTTTATTAAGGCAACTGAAACTGCAAGAAAAATGCCCAAACTTCCGTATTTGCGTCGATGACGTTTGTGCTGGGGCCGACTAGCTTTTTAAGAATGGGTTTACCACCGGGCCATCCATGACCAGCACTGGTGAGCTTCCATAGCACGACCTGAGCACCATCAAAGCAATTTTCATAAACCAATTTCCTTGCCGTATGCGTTCCATTCGATTTAAATGCTACCTCTGTAGGAACCGAATTACAACCATCATGGCGAACCCACTCCGATAGTGCAGCGTTCACTGATGGATGAAAAACCCTTGTTCCGGTTAAAGGAAAGGGAGGCCCAAGGCCGCCATAATAGAGAGCTCGCGGATCATCTTCGCTATGGATATGCAACACCGGAATAGCTCGGCCATTTGCAGCAGTCGGCACATGTGATCCGGCAATCGAAGCAATTGCGGTAATTCGTTCCGGCAATGCTTCTCCAAGACGATGGGCCATCATGCCACCATTGGAATGACCGACAGCATAAATACGGTGACTATCAATATTTGCGCGTTTTTCCAGATCCCCCAGTAACGCAGAAATGAATCCCACATCATCGATCCCTTGAGTTTGAGCATAAGCACAGCAATTTCCAGCGTTCCAGGTTAATAGTCGTTCCGATAGCAACCCGCTGCCATTAGGATAAACTGCAATATAGCCATCATGATCGGCTGCAGCATCCATTCCCGTAGTTTCGCGATGCTGTTGGGCATTGCCTCCACCGCCATGCAAATTGATTACGACAGGTAGGGGTCCGGATTTAGGCGGTATATGTACCAAATAGCTACGTGTTCGTCCTCCAATTTCAAGTTCAAATCGGTAGTCACCCTCAGAAAATGCGGCGCAAGCTGGTCTGGTAACCAATAATAAAAGGAAGATTATAATAGCTTTAACTAGCATTTCTTTTCCTAATTACTTACCCTCAGGGACGTTGAGTAGCCTGCTTGGCATAGTCGGATTATTCCTGATTGCTGAGTGTACCTTATATAGATTCTACAGCTCAAATATCTAAACAATCGGGTGAAACAGAATCATCGATTCATCAAAAATCTGACCCATTCTATGCTGGGGTTCAAGGTATTTTATTTAGCAGAATCCACTTTAGCCGGAATTGAGACCACGCACATGATCCGAAAGGGCCTGTTATCGCAAACTGGAATCCGACTTATCGGCAATTTATAGGGTTAGCAGGATAATTCTATCTTCTGGAAATTCAGATTTCGATTCCTGAAAAATTTGCGACACAACCATACCATACGTTGCTATTCCTGATGCAAAGCTTGCCAGTATAAGTTTGGCATTTTAATTCCATTAATTAAGTGTAAATAATAACTTATTGATAATAACACCAGTTTCAAGCGACTATTCATGCAGAATTATTAGCCCAACAAACTATAAAACCTTTCCCAGTCAAACAGCGGCCCTGGATCAGTCTTTCGATGCGGGGCAATGTCACTGTGCCCAACAATTGCCTGCCTGGAAAGCCCTGGATAAGCCAATAACAGCACTCTAACCACTTCAGCTAGCCGCTGATATTGATCGTCGGTAAAATCTTGCTTGATAGAACCCTCTAATTCGATGCCTATAGAAAAGTCGTTACACTGTTCACGTCCCTTATAATTCGATACACCGGCATGCCATGCCCGCAGATTAAAAGGCACATATTGTCTGATAAGGCCATTACGACGAATCAACAAATGTGCAGAGACTCTAAACTGATAAATTTCTTCGAAATAGGGATGATCTTTAGGATTGAGTGTATTACAAAACAGTTGATCAATATAATCCCCCTCGAACTGTTCAGGCGGCAGGCTGATACAATGGATTACCAATAACGATATATCCCAATTTGGACGTTGATCACAATTGGGCGAAGCTATTTGGCTAGCACAGTTCAAATAGTGGTCATGTATTATCATCTGCTTTGTCTCCCCAATAAGACCGGGTATTTGCATACCACGGCAGAATCACCAAACTCTGGCCTGATGTAAAACTATGCCTTATATTAACAAGTTATCCGGTTGAAGACGAAATTTCTGTTTCAAATATTTCACCAAACGCTTTTCGTTGCTAAAAACGCCTGGACTCATAGCCTTTAGCCTAGCAAGAATCTTAAATTTATAGCACCTAACCCAAATATCGACCCCAAAAATCGCCACAACTTGATCATTATTTTGTCGTCACTCTGTATAATAATCTGGTATTTATTTTCCTCCTGAGCTAGATATATGAAAAAAATAATCTTATTACTAACATTAGGATTCCTACCAACAACTTTATTGGCGGAAAATGTTTTGTCTGAACAATATGCGGATTGTATGGATAAAACTGGGGGAGCCATACCCGAAATACTGAATTGTATCTCTATAGAAAATGATTCTCAGGATATACGACTAAACAGGGCTTATAAAGCCGCGCAAACACAACTAAGTAGCCTGCGCGCCAAACAACTACAAGAAGTGCAACGCATATGGATTAAATATCGAAATGCGAATTGTAAGTTTTATGCGGATACCCATGGAGCCACATCCGCATCGATAAGAACCAATGAATGCTTAATGAACGCAACAGCTTCAAGAGCGCTAGAACTAGAAAACTTAAAATATATTGAACAATAGCTGTTGAATATAAAGCGAACCGCTTTACAGGCAGATATAAATTATTTCAATACTCGCTGCCAACGACTTACCAGAGCAGCTGCAATACTGTTGCCAAAAACATTAGTGGCACTCCGCCCCATATCCAGTATTTGATCTATACCTAGCAATAGTAATAAACCGGCTTCCGGGATATGAAACATCGACAAGGTAGCTGAAATTACAATTAGCGAAGCTCTGGGCACTCCGGCCACCCCCTTACTAGTAAACAACAACACCAACAACATCATAAATTGATCTGTCAGAGGCATTTCTATACCATAGGCTTGGGCTATAAACAACACAGCAAACGTCATATACATCATACTGCCATCCAGATTAAAGGAATAACCCAAGGGCAGCACTAATCCGCAGACTTTTTCATCACAACCAAAGCGTTCTAACTGTTGTAATAATTTGGGATAAGCACTTTCGCTACTTGCCGTTCCAAATGCCAACAACATAGGTTCGCGAATATGCCGAATTAAGGACCAAATTCGCTTTCCTAAAAACAAAGTAGCAAAAGCGGCCAACAGACTGCACAACAAGATTAGAGCAAAATAAAACTCACCGATAAACTGTCCATAAGTTAACAATACACCAATACCATTTTGCGCAATTACCGAACTTATTGCTGAAAAAACCGCTACAGGCGCGTAATGCATCACATAGGCAGTGATTTTAAGCATGATATGACTAAGTGAATCCAGCAATTTGACGGTGGGGTGTGCCAATTCACCAAGAGAGGCGCAAGCAATACCAAAAAACATAGAAAATACCACGATTTGCAATATTTCATTACTTGCCATCGCTTCAATTATACTTTTCGGAAACATATGCGCAGTAAATCCAGCTAAAGTAGGTTTTACATTGGCTAATCCATTCATGGCATCTTTAGCGGGTAACAGCATATTTAGCGAACTACCAGGTTGCATAATATTCACCAATAGCATTCCCAGTAACAAACTGAATAAGGAAGCCGAAAAAAACCATAGCAACGCTTTTATGCCAATACGGCCTACAGTCTGTACATCACCCATCTTAGCCATGCCGACCACTAAGGTAGCAAAAACCAATGGGGCAATAATCATTTTTACCAAGCGCAGAAAGATATCAGTCAGAACATTAAACACATCAATTAAAGTTACAAGTAGCGAATCATCCTTGGGTAAGCTCAGATTTAGCAATTCTCCAAAGCATATACCCACAATGAGTGCAATTGCAATATAGAACGTCTGACGGTTTGTAGCTTGTGGTGCATGATGGATAGACATCAACTAATCTCCTAGATCAATGCGCATATTATTCGATTATAAAAACATGTAATGAATCGTGTCACCCACTTTATCCAGTATACGATCTCATCAATCAAATGTCTTCGGCTTCTGAAGACAATACTCCGTAACAAGCATAAAAGTAAAAGACATTAAGGATGATTTTTGCGAACAATTTGCCTTACAGAAAGAGATCATGATTTTAAAATGTAAACTCTACATACTCCAAATTTTGCGACAATGCTTTTATTGCTCCAGAGTCACAAACGACAACTTTCCCACACCTGACCGTTGTGCAGAAGCCATCACCTTGGCTTTGTTGAATAAATCAAAAAATGGACATAGCTCCCTATTTTCTGGCAATGTTTAAATTTTAACAGACACAGGCATGCCTAAGTCGGTCATCCGATTGAGCGCAACGGCACTTGCCAAAGCCTCCGCTTTTTGTTGCGGCAGCTGACGCGCTTTCATCGTGTTGCCAAAAATCCGCTTGTAGCGTTGCATGGCCAGTTCGACATAATTACGCAAGCCATAGCCGGTCTTTTTTTGCCAAGCGATACGGCCATACTGGTCGATTACTTTGATATGGTTGTCTCGCTGGCTATCGCCTGCGGGTGAACAAACAGCGGTCTTATGCGGTGGAACGATTACTTGTGCATCCGGCTTCAGACTTAACACCGCTTTACAAACCGGATCGCCATCGTAGGCGCCATCGGCAATGAAGGTGTCAAATGGCGTGTCGATTTGGTCAAGCAAATCCGGTACCGCCGATGGATCTCCTGTTTCCGGCGTGGTCAGTTCGCAGGCGATGATTTGATGGTTTTCATCGACCGCAAGGTGCAGTTTACGCCAGGTGCGCCGTGCAGCAACTTCATGTTTTTCTTGATGCCATTCGTCCTTACCGTAAACCTTAAGGCCGGTTGAATCGACAATCACAATACTGCCTGGAGCCAATTCTTGGGTCAATTTATGTCGGGGTAAGGCAACGCTACGCTTGGATAAGTTACTGAAATCAGGGATGGTAATGTCGATGTCCAAAGCCGTGATCAGTGAATTCATAAAGCCTTGTGTTTGCCGGAGCGGCAGGCGGAATACCTGACGAATCATTAAGCTGGTTTCAATCGCAAGCGCGGAGTATTTTTGGGGACTGCCACGACTACCCGTCTTGGCTGGATGCCATTCAGCTATTGCCTCTTCGGTAAAATACACCGTGAAATCACCGCGATTCCTTAACGCATTATTATACGCAGGCCAATTGGTAACTTTATAACGAGGTTTGTCGATTTTATCGCGGATTTTCTCGTTATACTTGTATGGCATCTTCTTGATTGGCAGGCTCTAAAAAGCTAATTTTACCAAATGTCCGATTTATTCAACAACGCCGGTAGGAACGGCGTATTGCTACGCCATCCCCCCTTAAGAACCGTACATGATAGTTTCCCATCATACGGCTCAAGCCTCCATAAATCCTGTTTGATCAGAACCGGCAGTTTCCTTATTTTTACGGTTATGGACTTGTCTATGACAGTTCGGGTGTAATAACATAAGGTTTGTTACTCTGTTTTTACCGCCGTCTGTTTTACGCTGGATGTAGTGAATATTGCACCCCGTATCCTTCGTAATTCTTTCGTTGCAGTTCGGACATTTGCCTTCCTGTGCGTACCAAAGAAAAAGCAATTGGTTCTTTCCTTTGAGGCTTTCTCTCATTTGCAGGCCAAGCCTGTTTTCGAAATACTCTTCCCAGACCGGATTGAACGGGTGTGCTTCCGCTTTTATCTTGATATGTCGGCGAATGGGCGTATCACTAGCATTTACCAGTTTAACCCTTATCACTTCTCCATCCTCAGTTTTAACCTTCGTGGCAAACACCCAGTTACGCAGTCCTTCGCTTTCAAAATATCTATCCTTTATCCACCGAAGTGGTTTATTTGGATGTCTTCGACAAGCCCATTGCCAAAGCTTTTTCCAGATGAAGTGATCAACCTTAGAAAAGGTTTCCTTCGCCACCTGATTTTGGTGATAATTAGCCCATCCCCTTATGATTGGATTTAGGAGCCTAATTACATTTTCCTGTTTTGCTGTTTGGTTTTCTTTGATTATCAGTCGAATTTTCCGTAAGAATGCTTGTACATTCTTTTTCGCAGGTTTGATGAGTAGTTTCCCACCGTATTTACGAAAGTTCCACCCTAAGAAATCAAAGCCTTCATCAATATGCACAATCTTGGTTTTTTCTTCTGATAGCGATAATCCTCTGTCCTTCAGAAAGTTCTCAATAATCAACTTTGCCTGCTCCAGCGTTTCTTTCGTTGCGCCGGTGATAACAAAGTCATCTGCATATCGAATAAAATTGACTTTTCCCTTCCATCTTTTCTTGCTGGTTTTTGTACCAAAGTGCGCGGCCAGTTCGATTTCAAGACCATCTAAAGCCATATTAGCCAGCGTTGGCGAGGCAATACCCCCTTGCGGAGTGCCGGCTTGCGTTGGAAACCAATTTCCTTTTTCAACAAAACCACTTTTCAGCCATTTTCTGAGTACGGTTTTATCCATAGGGATATTCGCCAGTAACCAGTCATGACTAATATTGTCAAAGCATCCAGATATATCTGCATCTAAAACCCACTGCGCTGAGTTTTTACTCACTAATGCCGCAAAGCATTGTGCCGCCGCATCTCTACAAGCTCTTTCTGGACGGAATCCATAGGAATTGTGATCCGCTTTGGTTTCAGCTATCGGTTGCAAGCCCAGTAAATGCAGCGCTTGCATTGCTCTATCTCGTAGGGTTGGAATCCCTAAAGGACGCAGTTTACCGTTTGCTTTGGGAATTTTGACTCTTCTCAGCGGTTGTGGTTGATAGCCTCTTCCTTTGAACGAGTTAATTGCCTTGGCCTTTTGCTCAGGAGTATTCCAAGTTTCCCCGTCAACTCCTGGGGTGTTTTTACCGCGATTTTCAGTAACTCGTTTTACAGCAACTGCCTTGCCATAAAATGAGTGCGTCAGCAACCATTGTAAAGCTTTCGCCTTATTCCAGCGGCCTTCGCTGACTGCCTTTGCAATACGTACTTGTAGCCTTCTCACTATTCGATGAGCCTGCCCCCAGTCAATACTGTGCCAGTTCACGTCATAATGGGAGGCTGCACCAACTGCACTAGGTGTCGTCGTCATTTGCTCTTCCTCCTTATAAAGGTTCTATTAGTTATCTTGCAATTTGAGACCCGTTGGAAGTCTGCGCTCTTTCGAGCAAGATGATATTGGCGGTATACCTTAATCTCTATCTATTCCATTACAGAATAGCCTTCGCTTTTTCCAACCTCCTATGCCCGCATTCCCATCAGTTTCCCTCGCGGTCAACTTGCCTAAATAGGCGAAAATACGGGTTTACCGTGTTCCATATAAATAACACTGAAGGGTTAGGTGCCAACTATCTCCCGATGGTTTTGTTATCCTCGTTTGGTTATGCGAAAATACCAAACTAACCATGTTGCCTTTTGGCTAGAGTCTATCAGCATCTTTGACTCCTCGGATTTAACGAGATTTATCGTTGATTCACATGTGTTCACCTTACCTTCTAAGCCTAGCACCCTACCGCGTAATGCTCGCAGTTCCGTTTTGCCCTCACGGGCTCGACTTCATCTTTCGATTGGGTTACATTGTCGGAATGGCTTCAAACATCACATTACTGTTAATGCCTGCACTCTTAGGCTACTGCCGGAGGAACGGCAGGTTTAGTCATGATTGCTAAAGCTAAACAATTATTTATACGACTTCACGTCGCACATCGCACGAATCCTTACCTTGGCACTATCTCAGAACGAACACTTTTGGGGGTTCTTCCAATCCACACTGACTCAGGAAATGTTTAATCTTGTCTTTTTATCAAAAATTGATAATATAAATAAATGCCATTCAGAACGAGGTTAAGCCATGCCATCAAGTTACGCCATCGGCGAACACTTTGAACAGTTCATCAAAACACAATTGAAAAGCGGACGTTACAGCAGTGCTAGTGAAATTGTACGCAATGCATTACGCCTGATGGAAGAACGGGAGCAGTTGCGGCTACAGATTCAAGCCGGCATTGATAGCGGTCCAAGTATTCCGGCCGAAGACGTCTTCAACCGTCTAAGCGAGAAATACGAAGCCATGACACAATCCTGATGCAGTGCCGCTTTTCTCCTTTGGCCGAACTCGACCTTGAGGAAATCGGTGACTATATCGCTCGCGACAACCCAAGGCGAGCGGTTAGCTTCATCAAAGAAATTCGTACCCGTTGTTTACTAATCCCACAAACTCCGAACGGTTCACCCCTACGGGAAAGCCTCGGAATGGGTGTTCGTGTTGTGTCTTTTGGTCATTACCTAATTTACTACACGGTTCAGGAAAACGCCGGAGAAGTGAGAATTGAGCGCATCCTTCACGCCTCAAGAGACATCGATCATAGTTTTTTTCATTGAAATAATTTTAATTTCTATGCGCTTGTCTGATCCGCAGTTAGAAGCCCACTAAAGGCAAAAACGGGCAGTAGGGAAAAGAACATGAGCCAAGACAGCGAACTGGAACGGTTCAAAGCCTTAAACCTGGGTGAATTAGCAGCTTCCTACGGTTACACGCTCGACCGCAGAGAAAGCAGCAAATCTAGTCTAGTCATGCGGCATGAGGACGGCGATAAAATCATCATTGCCACGGGTGAAGATAATCACGGCGTTTTTTTCAGCGTAAAAACGACCGCCAGCGGCAGCGTGATTGATTTTGTTATCCATCGGCAAGGCGGCAACCTTGGACACGCAAGACAAACCCTACGCCGCTACAGTTCTGTTTCTTTTCCTACTGCCCACCCTTCACAAATTCCAAAACCGCGCATTATCACGTCTGACCGCGCCGCTTTGCTGGTTTCATGGCATAAATTTGAGGCTTGTCGCCCTGCTTATCTCGAAAGCCGAGGTTTAGAACTCGCCACCATTGCCGGCTTTTCTGATCGAATACGGACGGACGAGCGCGGCAATACACTTTTTCGACATGACGACCTTTTCGGCTTGTCAGGGTGGGAAATTAAAAATAAAGGCTTCTCAGGCTTCGCTAAAGGGGGTAATAAGGCGTTTTTTGCCTGTAGGGTAGGAATTGTGCCAGAAAAAGACATAAGCCGCGTGGTGGTGACTGAAAGCGCCATAGACGGTATGAGCTTTTACCAGTACGACCCGACTCCCGCCCTTGTGTTGTCGTTTGGTGGGGGATTATCCCCCGGACAGGATGAACTGTTGCGCTATGTGCTGACCAAATACCCCGCCGCCGAGATCGTGACGGCCACGGACAACGACCGGCAAGGGGAAGTGTTCGCCGAGTTGATACAGTTACACCGACCCGATGCAATACGGGGTTATTTAACCAAAAGAACGGTTTGTCCCGCGATACCCCTGGAGCCCTCGGTATTAGCGGCTTGCAGCCGAAATATCGATTTCAAATTCGCCAATAAGTTTCTTGATAACCTCTTGAATATTAACAATATGTTCTCGATTGTAAAATTCATACTTGCCAATGAAGTTGATATGCTGCCAGGCAACAGGTGAAAATCTTACTATTTCTTTCGCCTTTTCCGGATCAATCGTTAGATAGTGCTGATAAAGCGCCGATAGAATGGTCGCATTATAAAAAATCACCGCGTTGGCAATGAGCCTGATGGATTCGGCATTAATGTCGAGTTCAATTTCAGTTTTTCCATTAAGCATCCTGCCGCCGCTGACTTTGGAAATAGTGGAGCTTAACTGGTGGTAGGATTCGCCACGGTTCAATGAGCCTTGGCTTTGTTGAATAAATCAAAAAATGGACATAGCTCCCTATTTTCTGGCAATGTTTAAATTTTAACAGACACAGGCATGCCTAAGTCGGTCATCCGATTGAGCGCAACGGCACTTGCCAAAGCCTCCGCTTTTTGTTGCGGCAGCTGACGCGCTTTCATCGTGTTGCCAAAAATCCGCTTGTAGCGTTGCATGGCCAGTTCGACATAATTACGCAAGCCATAGCCGGTCTTTTTTTGCCAAGCGATACGGCCATACTGGTCGATTACTTTGATATGGTTGTCTCGCTGGCTATCGCCTGCGGGTGAACAAACAGCGGTCTTATGCGGTGGAACGATTACTTGTGCATCCGGCTTCAGACTTAACACCGCTTTACAAACCGGATCGCCATCGTAGGCGCCATCGGCAATGAAGGTGTCAAATGGCGTGTCGATTTGGTCAAGCAAATCCGGTACCGCCGATGGATCTCCTGTTTCCGGCGTGGTCAGTTCGCAGGCGATGATTTGATGGTTTTCATCGACCGCAAGGTGCAGTTTACGCCAGGTGCGCCGTGCAGCAACTTCATGTTTTTCTTGATGCCATTCGTCCTTACCGTAAACCTTAAGGCCGGTTGAATCGACAATCACAATACTGCCTGGAGCCAATTCTTGGGTCAATTTATGTCGGGGTAAGGCAACGCTACGCTTGGATAAGTTACTGAAATCAGGGATGGTAATGTCGATGTCCAAAGCCGTGATCAGTGAATTCATAAAGCCTTGTGTTTGCCGGAGCGGCAGGCGGAATACCTGACGAATCATTAAGCTGGTTTCAATCGCAAGCGCGGAGTATTTTTGGGGACTGCCACGACTACCCGTCTTGGCTGGATGCCATTCAGCTATTGCCTCTTCGGTAAAATACACCGTGAAATCACCGCGATTCCTTAACGCATTATTATACGCAGGCCAATTGGTAACTTTATAACGAGGTTTGTCGATTTTATCGCGGATTTTCTCGTTATACTTGTATGGCATCTTCTTGATTGGCAGGCTCTAAAAAGCTAATTTTACCAAATGTCCGATTTATTCAACAACGCCCTTTGGATATCGACATCACTATCCCTGATTTCAGCAGCCTGTCTAAGCGTAGTGTTGCCTTACCCCGACATCAATTGACCCAAGAACTGGCTACTGGCAGTATTGTTATTGTTGATTCAACGGGCCTTAAGGTTTACGGTAAGGACAAATGGCATCAGGAAAAACATAACGTTGCGGCACGGCGCACCTGGCGTAAACTGCACCTTGCGGTTGATGAAAACCATCAAATCATCGCCTACGAACTGACCACGCCGGAAACAGGAGACCCCTCGGTGGTACCTAATTTGCTTGACCAAATCGACATGCCGTTTGACACCTTCATTGCTGATGGCGCGTACGATGGCGATCCGGTTTCCAAAGCGGTGTTATGCCTGCGACCCGATGCACAAGTGATCGTTCCGCCGCATAAGACCACAGTCTGTTCACCCACTGGCGATAGCCTACGAGACATCCATATCCAGGTAATTGACCGGTATGGCCGTATCGCTTGGCAAAAAAAGACCGGCTATGGATTGCGTAATTATGCCGAACTGGCCATGCAACGCTACAAGCGGATTTTTGGCAACACGATGAAAGCGCGTCAACTGCCGCAACAAAAAAACGAGGCTTGGGCAAGTGCCGTTGCGCTCAATCGGATGACTGGCTTAGGCATGCCTGTGTCTGTTAGAATTTAGGCATTGCCGAAAAATGGGGTGCTCTGTCCATTTTTTGATTTATTCAACAAAGCCAATCGGCGGCCATTCGTTTGCTTTTCTTCGCGGCCTCGGCAATCATCGGCGAATACCGGATCACACAGCGATTGAGCGTTGAGTGGTCAACGTGGACACCTCGCTCTTCTAAAATTTCTTCAAGATCTCAATAGGATACGCCATAACGAACATAAAAGTAAACGGCGTAAAGGATGGCATCTTTTGGATAATGGGCGCCACGAAAATTGATCATGCTTTCGGCCTACTCAAATTCTGGGCATTATCGCAAAGAGCCAGCAAAATTTGCGACAAAACCATAGACATAAAAGTCGCTATGTAACCGTTCTAAAACGATTAAAAAAATTCCGAGGGTTCGGGCTTAGAACTCCAAGTAGCGACAAATACTCACATGTAACTAAAAAGATTTAGTGGCATTTGTTTATCGCAAGCAAACATTGATCGTTAATTCAGTTTTATCGAGTAACCATTAAATGAGTTCAATACGTAGTGAGCGACCAACCGCATTTGCGGCTTTCCTCAAGGTATCTAATGTAACGGATTGAATGGCTGGATCGAACAGTCGATCAAGCTGGCGACGACTGGTATGCATTCGCTTGGCCATTGTGCTCTTTGTCAGCCCATGCTCTTTCATTTCGACAGCGATCTGTTCGGCGAACATTTCCTTAATCGCATGATCTTCACAGGATTGAAGCAGACCCTGTTCCGCAAGAAAGTCATCAAATGTCTCGTCGCTTACACTACCTTTCTTATGCTGTTCCATTACATCACCTCTCGTTTGCGTTTTAGAGCAAGTTCAATATCCGCCTGTGGCGTTTTCTGTGTCTTTTTTATGAAGCCGTGCAGCAAAACCATGTAGTCGCTGTCTATACAAAAAATCACTCGCGCAATTCGATTACTATCTAGGTCGCTACGCACCTCCCATAAACCGTTACCAAGTGGCGCACAATGAGGACGTCCGATTGGCCACCCGAATTCGACTTTCTGAATATCCTTTCCAACGGTGTGTCGATCATCAACAGGTAATTCTAAAATCCAATCTCGAACAGGTTTTCGCCCCAAAGAGTTCACATAAAATCGCGCCGGTAACTTTTTTGTTCGATCAATTATCATAAGACATTGTGCTATTTTTGGCACAATATTGCAAGTCATACAAAAATGGTTAGTTACCGGGGTTATTGAACCAAAAGAACGGTTTGTTCCAGGTACCTCTTGAGGTTTTGTCGCAAATTTTGCTGGCTCTTTGCGATAATGCCCGGAATTTGAGTAGGTCAAAAGCATGATCAATTTCCGTGGTGTCCATTATCCAAAAGATGCCATCCTTTACGCTGTTTACTTTTATGTTCGTTATGGCGTTTCGTATCGGGATCTTGAAGAAATTTTAGGGCTTTGTCGCAAATTTTCAGGAACCAAAAGCCAGCCTTCCGCCGGACAGAGTTATCCTGCTAACGACATAAATTGCCGGTAAGCCGGAATTCCGATTTGCGACAACTGGCCCTTCCGGATCATATGCGCCGTTTCAATGCCGGCTAAGGTCGCTTGGGCAGAATGAAATGCCTTGAACCCCAGCATCGGATTGGTCAGCTTTTTGATGAACCGATGATCCTGTTCCACCCGATTGTTCAGATATTTGACTTGCAGGATCTCGATTAGGTAGGCCCAACCGACCAGGAATAACAAGATGTTCATGTTCAGTAAACCGGCTTCGTTTGAACCGCTCTTGTCGATGACTACACGATTCGGCAGGCCATTGATATCAATCGCCTGTTTGAAAAAGCGTGTGGATGCTTCTTCATCCCGGCGTTCTGACAGCATAAAATCAATAGTATCGCCATACTTATCAATGGCCCGGTACAGGTATACCCATTGGCCTTTGACTTTAATATAGGTTTCGTCCATCCTCCAGGAATCGGCGGCCATTCGTTTGCTTTTCTTCGCGGCCTCGGCAATCATCGGCGAATACCGGATCACCCACCGATTGAGCGTTGAGTGATCAACGTGGACACCGCGCTCTTCTAAAATTTCTTCAAGATCCCGATACGATACGCCATAACGAACATAAAAGTAAACAGCGTAAAGGATGGCATCTTTTGGATAATGGGCGCCACGGAAATTGATCATGCTTTCGGCCTACTCAAATTCCGGGCATTATCGCAAAGAGCCAGCAAAATTTGCGACAAACCCCCCCCACCCGGACAGGCTGCACAAGATCACCAGGATTTAACTACTTGGCTGGAGGATACAAAAAAAAATCATCCCGCCATCGTGGCTGCCATGGCACAAGTGGAAGCGGCACGTAAGAAAGTTGATTCTGCGCGTGCGGATGGGCTGCCGACTGTTGATCTGGTGGTAAATGCGTATCAAAACGGTTATCCCGGACAAGGGGTGTCACAAACTCAAACCCGTGTGGAGACGGTGGGCTTAACCGTGACAGTGCCCTTATTCGAAGGCTTTGCCACCACTTATAAAATTAGAAGTGCCCAGGCGCAAGCCGAACAGAGTGTCGCACAGTTAGCGGATACCGAGAATCAAACCTTGATGGAAGTGGTAAAAGCCTATGCCGATGCCACATCCTCTCTGCAAAACCTGAGCTATTCGGCGACACTGCTGAACGCCGCCCAAGAGGCGCTTGCCACGTCTCAACGCCGTTATGATAAGGGTGCAGCGGATATTATGGAAATGCTCACTACCCAGACAGCTTTTGCCGATGCGGCACAAGAACGCATCAGAACGCTGGCAGAATGGCGGTCCGCACGCTTACGGCTATTGGCGGGTAGTGGTGTATTAGGGCGGGATAGGATAGAGAGTGTTGAACAAGGTAAAGTCATTGCTCAATAAATCTATAAGAATGAACGCTCTTGCCAACTAGTACTCCTAGTTATATTTACGTTACTGGCCAGTATGAAAACCGGCAAGAGCGTAACCTCGACATATCCACAGGCAATGGTATGGACTAAGTAACAAAGCAAAAAAACTGGAACTAAAGCTTCAGGAAACCCAAAATCAGCCAACATGCATGTTTCCGCCCCATCATCGGCATGAGGCAGTTAAATGCTCATTTTTCTACAATTGCACTGGCTTGAATCCATGAGATTAATTGTGTTTTTTGATCCTCTGATAATCGCTGGTAATCAATTATAATTGATGCCAAGCGATCATCCGTGCAAAAAAAATAAGGTATTGGCACACAAAGAATATCCGCTATTTTTTCAACTATGGCAATTGGTGGTTCATGGATACCGGTCTCGTAACGACTCATCCGTGCGCTGCTACAGCTTTCATCTAGGCCAACTGCAACACCTAATTTATCTTGAGCAATCCCCATGCGTAGCCGTGCTTCTCTTAAACGGCGTCCAAATATTTTGTTCGGTTTGGTATTTTTTGTCATTCAACGATATTCGTAGAATGCGGTTGTTTTAGCTCTACGATTATCGTAGAATTACAGTATTTTGGTATTCTGACATCACGGAGCAATTATGACGAAACTCTATCAAGTTATTATTGGGATGACATTATCGCTAGTTCTCAACCCAGTTTATGCAGGTACGGCAGTTCTTGGTTTTGAAATTGGTGTATCAACCTTAGAACAAGTTAATTCTTCATTATCCGAAAAAACCACTACTCAGGATGGTGGAATCAATAAATATTCAAATGGACCGATGTTAAAAACCGATGGAAACTCTTACGAGATTGACGGATTAAATGAAGTGCTTTACATATTTGATGATCAGCGAAAATTAATGGGAGTCATTATGACGATGCATAAGGATCGTTTTGATTCAATTTACAGTTTTATCGCCAAGAAATATAAAGTCTTCTCCCAGGAGCGTCCATTTGTGGGTGATAAGTCAGCCCAATTTAAAGCTGCTGATAGCATTATCGAAATTAATGCGCCTCATTTAAGCTTCCAAATGAAAGTCAGTTATATTCGAAATGATTTGATGCAGAAGTTTAACAATCAATCAAAAGTAGATACCGAAACAAAGAAAAAGTCTGAAGCGGGTAATTTTTAATGCGAGAATTTATAAATACAAAAATCGGAACATTATTTTCTTTTTTACTAGGATGTTTTAGTATCTTTATGATTTTACACGGATATATACTTTTTGAAAATACATCAAGCGTGGTGCAAAGTACCGAATTTGGTATGCTGATTACTGTAGCCAATGAAATTAGCTTGATAATTATTTGGCTAGCTATATTTGGTTTGTGGTGTTTGACTAAAGATCGGTAAACTATAGCAGGTACTATCAATAGTAACCGAACTAAACCAACCTGATTATGCCTCGTTTCCAACGCGCAAAAAAGGCCTGCATTTCTGCAAGCCTTTTAAATTTTACAACCCCGGATGGCTCAAACCGCCGACCGAATGATTTGCATTCTTATTCTATTCCTGAAGTCGGACTGTGCCACCTAAGATTTTAATCTGGATAACTATCCACTACCACTGGCTTAACACCCGCTTCTTTTACAGCTTCTTCCAACGCAGCAATGGTCGTCGGAATAAATTGGCTTGAGTCGCCCATTACTGATTGAGCAAGCGTTCTGCCTAGTGCCTGTGTGGATAAGCCACCTGACACTTTGTCATAGTGGTAATAAATGTCCAATTGATAACCTTTCTGATAGGGTATTAAACACACAAAGAAAGTTGTTCTTTCAGCACCCGCAAAAGATTGATGCGAGGTAGCATCAATAACAGCTCCTTCACAGCGAGGTATTTTTATGGGGTTTTTGCTGTTTGCCATTGCAAAAATCCCAGTAGCATTTTTAAACGGGTCAGTTAACACATACCGAGCAGGGGTTTCCGGTAATGTGGCGGGTGGAATGGTGTTATTGAGTGTTACATCGTTAGCACGCAACTGTATGGCTTCTTTGATATTCGCAGAGATTTGCTTAGTAATGGCAGAATTTGGATTCGTCTGAATATCATAGATTCTATAGCCCTCGATAGTTATGTACGAGGGCGTTAAAGCGGCGCAACCCGTGCCTATTAGTATGGTAGATATGGTGGTAATGGATTTTTTCAAGCAAGATTTTTTGCGGTTTGACTGATTCATAAAATGGATCCTGATAAAAATTGATAAAACGTAAAATCCACAAGCTGTGTGGAATAGATAGATATTTGGAGAGCTATCGGTGTTTGACGCCTAAAATATCTAATTCTTGGCGTCAGTTTGTTGATAGACTTGTCTGCTAGACGAAGCTATTTGGTCTATTTGTTTAATTGATCCGGTTAAAAAATTGCAAGTTATGCGTCGTTTTCAGACTGGCCCAATAATAATGCTCAGGTAACGCCTGAAATGCCTTATTACGTGCCGAGAGTGCCGTACTGTATTGATCGGCCATTTTGACTAATAAGCTGCCAGGAAACTTTGGAAATTTTTCAGCGCTAGGAGACCAACTTAGCATTTGCCGTAAGGCATAAGCACCTTGCGACCACTGGGTTTGCAAGTCGGTGAGGGCGGGTTCCAATAAGGTTAAAGACAATACTTCATGGTCGACCATGCGGTTGACATTCGATGGCTTCATCGTCTCTATCTTGCCTAAATCATGTAGCAGCGCCACCGAAATGGCGAGGGCGGCTTCCTTGGGGTTCAAAGTTTCTGCGGCGACACGCTCTACCCATTCTGCACATTCGACACTGTGTAGTAACAAACCACCAGTATGGCTGTGATGGTGTTGATGACTGGCGGCGACTTGCATAAAAGGCCGCGCAATTCTTGGATTGCTAAACACATCAATGAACAGTGCTTTAATGCAAGGGATACTAATACGATGCATGATGCCAACCAAGCGGTCTACAACTTCTTGGTGTCCCGCATAACTGTAAAGTTGATTAAGCAATTCCAAAGGCAGTTGCTCAGGAATGGTTTGCCAATGAACAATGGAATGGCAAACTTTTCCCGATTTGCCTGGTGACTGTGAATACAGCTCAGGATCTTCGCTTTGCGTTTGAATATTAATTCGCAGAATATCACCTAAGGCCGGTAGTTTTTCTCCTGGAATGGCAGGCCATTTACCGCGAATTAACTCACCATTGGCAGCGACCAACAGGACAAAATTGTAGGCAATCGCCTCGGAATGCCGGGTCATAATCGAATCTACCACACCGATCAATCGGGTGTTACAGGCAAAGTTAGAAGAAACAGCTGCATTTTGAGTAACCGTTTGGGCTTGAAATTGAGTTTGCGGTGCTTGCTTGTTCATCATGACGCTCTCCGGCTGTTATTAGCAGGTTTAGTGGTTTGTTTTAGCGTGGCATTGCCTTCAACACTATAGGTTGGCCGCTCGAATTCAAAATGAGTATCCAGTGGATTTATCAGCCTATGAAGAAGGCTAAAATAAATCCTGAAAAACACTTCAACAGAACCAATACCGAGTTGTAGAGCTATCCATTCAGGTGTTTTGCCTTCGTCCAGCCATAAAACGACAGCGGTATGTCGAGTTTGTATGAGTGCGCAATGTGAAAGGCCGATTTGCCGTAGTAGCGGTTGCCAAACATGCCGCATGAGATGGAATAAGGTCAACGGATTATCAGGCTGATTGACAAACACAAACTCGAATTGGTTATCCGTGATTGCCCATTGCTGGCGCAATGCCGCATAATCATGTGCTGACATTTCTATATTGCGCTGTAATGACAAAGGAATTTTTGAAGTGTGACCATTGATGCCGGTTTCACGAATCAAAATCTGTCTTTGTACGAAATCAACATTTTTCCACTTGAGTGCCTCGATTTCACCATTGCGCATATCGGTATAAAAGCACGCAATCAAATACGGTTCAAAATCTGTACTCACCGCCATTAAAATGCGATTGACCTCCGTTACGGTAAACGCTTGAATAATCCGTTCTGGATTTTTTTCAGGCCGAATTTCAAAGCTCAACGGCGTTAGTCCAAAAAGCTCTGCTGCGGTATTGGGTGCCTTTTGTAAAATAAGCAGGGATTTATTGATGGTACGGATGGATAAGCCTTTTCCAACTTGGCACTCGACTTTAGCAAGAGCAGTGCGAAATTGTCTAATTTCTGTTTGGGTGATGCTGGCAATATTCATGTCGCCAAACCAAACCATCAGGTAACCTGATAGCAGATTTTGAACGACACGTTTTTGTGAGTTTTGCAGGTGCAATTGCGTCTTCTCAAACCAATCTAAGGCAAAATCCTTAAACAACGGTGTTACTTGGGTATTAGCAGCGCTAAGTTGCAGTAAGTGATTCATGAGTTTCTCCCGACGACAGCAAGCAGTTTCTCTAATTGATTGACCAGAAAATTAAACAGGGCACTGGCATCTAAAAACTGGTTGCCTTGTGTTTCATTACGAACCCAGTGAGCTAGGGCTTCTTGATTGCTAAGGGATGCCGTCATACCCAGCACAAGAGCTAAGTTGACGGAATCATCTATGGCCAAGGCATAGTTCAAGCATTCCAGTAAGCGATCAAAGACAACCGGCTCCTCTGAACTGGGTGGATGAGCGTCGCAGAATGTTCTGTTCTGCTGTGCCGCATTGATGGCGTGAGGCGTAGCCCTTAATTGATGTTGCTTCATGGCTATGCCTCCTTCGGCGGATTGAGATTAGCCGCCAATAAGTTTTCAAAAGCTGAACCATCTCTCCGGGTCAAGTTAGGCACGTAACGAGAATACGTCCTGAACAACATTTCAGTCGTGGTGTGCCCCATTTGCCTTGCAATCCATTCTGGGTTTTCCCCCGATGCCAACCACAGGGTGGCTGCCGTGTGTCGGGTTTGATAAGCCTTGCGGCGTGGTAATTCTAGAAAACGCAGTAAGGGATGCCAGATCCGGCGCGAGACATTGTTATACTCCAGAGGATTCCCGGCATTGTTAACAAACACATACTCATGCTTGCCCCCCGTGACGTCCCATTGCTGCCTAAATGCCTCATACACCGGTTGTGACATTTCAATTTCGCGTTGGGAACCATCCGTTTTGGTGTACTCCACAATCCCATTGACGATGGTTTCCCGAATTAAGATCTGCTTGCGCTCAAAATCCACATACTTCCATTTCAAACCATCGATTTCCGCCGTCCGCATGCCAGTAAAGAAGCGAATGGTGTAATACGATTTAAAATCGGCACGCACGGTCGCTAAAATTAGATTTACCTCGGTTAAGGTAAACGGATCGATGTGAGATTTTGGTTTTTTTAAGGGCTTGACTCCACGGTAGGGTGACGTAAAATTGAATCGGTCAGCGGCCTCATCAAGTGGCATCCGCAAAATTTTCATATATTTATTGATATATTCTGCAGAAAGGGTTTTTCCATCTTTGCGCTCAACTTTGGCGAGGGAAGCGCGAAATTTCAAAATATCTGCTTTGGCGATGACGCTGACTTCCATCTCACCAAACCACTCCATAATGCGGTCATTGAGCATTCTGCGAACGGTGACCTTATGTGAATTGCGCCAACCGACCTGCATCTCCTCATACCACTCTTGAGCAAAATCTTTGAATAAGGGGGTGGCTCTGATGACCGCCTGCTGCTTTTGAGCCGCTATTTGGTCAAACTTATCGGCTTGGGCACTATTGGGAAAATACTTGCGATAATCAAATTGCTCAAGCGTGATTTCGGCTTCGATTTTATCCAACAGTTTTTGCAGTTTTACTCTGTTGCCTTTGTTGTCATCCAAAGTAGTTTGCTCACGGCAACGTATATTCTGAAAATTGAAATCAAGAAACAATTTGCCTGTTTCGTTCCTAACTCTAATACTACCCATAGCACACACCTCCTCTGCTTAGTGGAATAGCAAACTGAGATTGGGCTTGGGTCATATCCGCTTCAATGTTTTCCCAAATGAACAAGATTTTTCTTCCACCAAATGGGCGAAAGTAATGCCGACCTTCCAAAAGAACACTATCTTTTAGTGTGTTTCTGATGGTTCGTGCGTCATACTTAATTTTTTCTGCTAACTCTTCGGTTGTGAGATAAGTTAAAGACATAAGGTTATTCCTCTGATATTCTAAGTATAAAAAATTAACCCAGGATGCGTATTTATCATCCTGGATAACATTTTATGACTCAAAATATCATTTTGCAAGTCTTTTTTTCATTCAAGGTGGAATTATTTAATTTAGGAGGGCTTTTGATCAAATGTTATCTATCTGAACTAATGGGTAAGAAAAAACTGAAAATTGCAGATTTGGCTCGTGAAACGGGGTTACATCGAAATACAATTACGTTGCTCTATAAAGAAGAAGCCGCAAGAATTGAATTAGATGCAATGGAAAAGTTGTGTGAATTTTTTAATTGCTCAGTAGGCGATCTGTTTGAATATGTCCCAGAAGACCCCAAAAAGGCACATGAGGGTGAAGGTCAAAATTCGTAAATGGATGTTAAAGATTTTATGTGCTTGGCACAGTTTAGGCACATACAGGGCACAGAGCCCAAAATGGAAAAAAACGAGGATGTGGGGTAGATGTCAAAATGGCGCGCCCTAGAGGATTTGAACCTCTGGCCTTACCCTCCGGAGGGGTACGCTCTATCCAGCTGAGCTAAGGGCGCAAGATGATTTGCGGTAAATTTTATAACATTTTGGCCAAAATGGTTTTGACCTTCGCCCCCGTGCCCAAAAATTGGGTGACTGCTACCTCCGGAGGGCCGCGCTCTATCCAGCTGAGCTAAGGGCGCAATGTGATTTCAACTAAAAATGACGACTGTTGGCCAAATAAATAAGCTCTATCATCAACTTGATCTTGCAGACAAGACGAGCATTATAAAATGAATCGCTATGAAAGTCATTGTCAGTGTAGCTTAAACTATAGTTTTAGTTTTTTTTAATAGTTCCAGCTGCTGCTTTTGCCGTTGCAATCGTAAGGTTTTTTCCGCTTCCAGCTTTACTATACGCTCATTTCTTGTATGAAAACGCACTTTGGATAACTGCACATCCTCTGCATTTCGTAACGGCAATTGCGATATTTCCATACTAATACAATTAACTGGACACGGAGCAATACAAAGCTCACATCCCGTACATTGCTCGGCAATAACAGTATGCATAAATTTAGCTGCACCAACAATGGCATCGACAGGACAGGGCGGAATACATTTAGTGCAGCCTATGCACTCAGTTTCGCTAATAACTGCCACACGCCTAGGTTGCGGCTCATATAGATGTGTGGGTATTTCTACATCTTTGCCCAATAAATCTGCCAGCTTTTCCACAAGCAGCCCTCCACCAGGCGGACACAAGGTAATATCTGCTTGATTCTGACTCATAGCTTCTGCGTAAGGCTGACATCCCGCGTAACCACATTTTCCACATTGCGTTTGCGGTAAAAGCGCATCTATTTGTTCAGCTAATGGTTTGTTCATCAATATGTTAGAGTCATCAATTTATTGCAAGGTGTATTTTAAACAAAAAAATACACTTTAAGCTTAATGTATATTATTAACAACTACTCAACCCGTTTTCACCCCTCTCCTAACTCACTGACAATCGCAATCTTTGTTGCCGATGTTGCTGAGTAACTGAGTGAGTAATGACTATTTTTATCAGTTGAAAACTCAATCTATTTTGTAAATCTAAGCGTTGTTGCACGGATTAAATTAAGCCATGCTCAGCAAATGAATATGGATTTCCATCACCCACGATAAAATGATCCAAAACGCGTATATCAAACAAACCCAAAGCCTGTTTAAGTTTTTCGGTAATATTTTTATCGGCCTGACTAGGTTCGTTAATGCCAGAGGGGTGATTATGTGCAAAAATAACAGCAGCGGCATGGTGAAACAATGCTCGTTTTGCTACTTCTCTTGGATAAACACTGGCACCATCAATAGTACCGCGAAACAACTCCTCCCACACAATAACACGATGTTGATTATCCAGAAATAAACAACAAAACACCTCGTAACTAAGGCCGCGTAACTGTGCACTTAAATAGGCTCTGGTAATTTCTGGACTGGTTAAGGCATTACCTCGTTGCAGAACCTCTTCAAAATGACGACGCGCCATTTCCAAAACCGCTTGCAACTGTACGTATTTAGCCGGACCCAAGCCATGACTTGCACAAAATCGATCTTGCTCCGCATTTAGCAAGGCTTGTAAGGAACCAAATTCTGTCAGCAAATCACGAGCCATATCAACTGCCGATTTTCCAGGTGTACCCACCCTTAGAAAAATAGCCAGTAATTCGGCATCGGTTAATGATTTTACGCCACGCTGCAATAATTTTTCGCGCGGACGTTCTTCAGCAGGCCAATCCTTGATGCTCATGGATACTCCAGATCAATATATAATATAAAAAATAGAACAAATGCGGCGAGTTTGCCATAATTTATTCCAAATTACATTAGAGGCAAGACTATTAATAAAAAAATTCTTTTAGGCGTATGTGGGGGCATTGCCGCCTACAAGGCTGCTGAACTGGTGCGACTGTTGCGTAAACATGGCGCTGAAGTGCGTGTTGTAATGACCGAATCTGCCCAACACTTTGTTACGCCGCTTACATTTCAGGCGCTGAGTGGTCAACAGGTATACACGACATTAATAGAAAATGACCAAGAACAAAGCATGAGTCACATTCATCTGGCGCGCTGGGCAGATCAACTCATCATTGCACCAGCTACTGCCAACATGATCGCAAAAATGGCACAAGGTTTGGCAGATGATTTACTATCGACTCTTTATTTGGTGGCTGAATGCCCTACTTTCATTGCACCAGCCATGAATCAGGCCATGTGGCGAAAACCTGTTGTACAAGAAAATATTGCCCGTTTAAAACTGCATGGCGTTGAAATAATTGGCCCGGAAGCAGGCCAGCAGGCTTGTGGAGAGGTTGGTTTGGGACGCTTAAGTGAACCGGATCAGATATGCCGACGACTATTGGGCAATGACGCACCGAAAAAACTACAAAATGTACAGCTATTGATTACAGCTGGACCAACTCGCGAACCCATTGATCCGGTCCGCTTCATCACAAATCGTAGTTCTGGAAAAATGGGTTATGCATTAGCTAGCGCAGCAGCCAAAGCTGGCGCTCATGTTACGTTGGTTAGCGGCCCAGTTAATTTAACAGCACCCGTAGGCGTTAGTTTAGTCTCGGTGGAAACAGCTCAACAAATGTACGAAGCAGTGATGACTTATGTTGATAAAGCAGATATTTATATTGGTGCTGCGGCTGTAGCAGATTATCGTCCCGTTACAGTCAACACTCACAAGCTGAAAAAAAACGACGATAATCTGACCATACCGTTACAAAAAAATATTGATATTATTACAGAAATATCAATACGCCCAGACAAACCATTTGTGGTTGGTTTTGCTGCAGAAACAGATAATCTGGAGAGCTATGCGCGCCAGAAGCTAATCCAAAAAAACTTGGATATGATTGCGGCAAATTGGGTGGGTAAACCAGAGGGCGGTTTTGATTGCGAAAAAAATGCCCTTCAGGTTTATTGGCTGGAGGGACAACAACATTTTAAGATGACAGACAAATCAGAACTGGCAGAGCAATTTCTTGATTTAATCGCACTCAGATTTCGTGCAGAGCGTTAAAACAGGTCAATAAGAATATAAACCAAAAACTCAATTAGAACCCTTAATGACAGCTCTAGGTTTTTCGACCATGTAATCGACTTAATAAAACCGCTTCATCTCGCGTTAGACCCCATACATTGACCAGTTCATCAATACCGACACCACTTTGAATTTTCGCAATCACATTTTCATAGCCTTGCGCAGTTTTATTGCTTTCGATAGGTGTTTCAGAAAAGATCGGTGCGCTGTTGGCGGAAGGAGAATTAACTATTAGCTGTTGAGAATGCAAATCATTAAGTGCGGTTGATAGGTTGTTCAAGTGCGTATCATTCTTAAACAAATGCTGATCAATAGCCAGTGCAGCTGAAGTTAAGCCTGCTACGTCTTCACTATAGCGGCGTAATTGGTCTGTTAACAACTTAATATCCGATTTTAGATTTTTGTAACGTCGCAACAATCGCACTAATATTGCAATAATAACCAGCAAAATACAGACTATAACCAGCAACAAATTCTCGTTCATTACACTATTTCATCAATATGCTGGCTGGATTGCTCGTCGGATTTTGATAATTCTTTTTTGACAAGTGATGACTTAGGCGGTTTCTGTAGCTTAGATTTCCGGGCTTTTACAGAAAACAAATAAGTAACTGCTTTAACAATTTGCGTTGGCAATAATGGCGTTATATCAACCATGTCAATACCTAAAACATATCCAGTTCAACTTTCTCATCATCACTTAAGAACTTGTTCAAATCAACCAGTATCAATAACTGGTTATCACGACTAGTGACACCTTGAATATATTTCGAGTTTTCCTCATTGCCTACATTAGGCGCGGTTTCAATTTCGGAAGCTCTCATTTCCACCACTTCAGCAACGCTATCGACCAAAATGCCAATAATATGCTTTTCAGTCTCAATAATCACTACTCGAGATGAGTCATCGGTTTCTTTGGAAGGTAAACCAAAACGGCTCCGCGTATCGATAACAGTGACAACATTTCCGCGTAAGTTGATAATACCCAATACATAAGAAGGAGCACCGGGTACCGGAGCAATTTCGGTAATACGCAATACCTCCTGCACCTGCATGACATTGATACCATACTTTTCATCACCTAGACAAAAAGTAACCCATTGAATAACGGGATCGCTTTGTTTTTTATCTTCGCTCATTTCATTTATCCAGATACTATTGATTTATTAAGTTTATAACTAGACTGCCTTTCTATGTGGTACTAGTTGCTGTAGATCGACAATTGCCGTCAATTCTTCAATCACGGTACCAATCAACCAAGTTTTAGTTTGTCGATTAGTACGCCATCTCACTTTTTCCGGCTTTAGTTTTCCTATCGACAAAATTTCATCACAAGCTAAACCCCATTTTTTATCTTGTGTAATCAAAATTCTTTGAAACGGATTTTTCTCCAGATTTCGTTGACTTCCCCGACTTTTACCAAAAACTAATTGCCCTGTATCCAGAACACCTATACGATTATCGTTCACGTCCAGCAGACCTATAAACCATGAGGGTTGACCTGGAATTTTAGTGGGCTTTTGCTCAAACTTGATAGTACGTGATAATTCAATCAGTGGCGTTGCCAAAATCAATTTATCTACTTTAAAAAATAAAGCTTGAAACTCCTGTTGCGCCCATTCCGGCATTATCGATAAAGCATTAATTTTAGCTGGATTTTCCGCTTCAACAAGTTTAGTTTGCGAAGCTAAAATCAGGGCGGTTGTTTTAGCGTTGCTATGCAGTTCAATTTCAGGTTTAGCAACAATCTCAATAACGCGATTTTCACTAATAACAACAGCTTCATCTGCCGCAGGAATTTCGTCTAATAAAGTTCTTAAATAATCATCAAGTGCTAAACCTTGTTGGATAATCTGCTGTTGTGGTTTTACCGGATTCATGTGCTGATTGCCATTTTATTGTCTCAGCCTTTATCTAGCAATAATAGTTCCAACAATTCTGAATAGGCCTCCACAGCTTTTGAGCTTTTATCAAATAGCGGTAGCGGCACACCAATAGCACTAGCATCTCTGACCCTTGTATCTACTGGAATTACAGACTTCCAAGCATTATTAGGGTATTGTTGATATAAAGCCAGCAAACTCTCTCTTGCAGCTTTAGTGCGTTTATCGAACATGGTAGTAACAATAGTAAATTTGGGTGGATTTTTTCGAGAATTAAAAACCATACTCAAAGTATGTACCATTCTTTCCAAACCTTTTAATGACAAAAACTCAGCCAATACTGGCACGATTAGTTGTTCGCAGGCTGCTAAGGCATTAATCATTAGCACCCCAAGCATTGGCGGACTATCAATTATCACATAATCATATTCATTGGCCATTTTATGCAAAGCGGTAGATATGACCAACCCCATACCGCCCATCGTCGCCACCTGTCTATCCAGAGTAGCAATTGCAGTGCTGGCAGGGAGAATGCTGATGCCATCAAATTGGGTTTTAGTAATATAAACGCTGGGATGAATATCTTTTTTCTTCTCGCTTGCATCCCGAAATAAATTGTAAACCCCATTATCAACTTCATCAGGATTAATTTTAAAATAACTGGTTAAGGAGCCATGAGGATCAAGATCAACGAGCAATGTTCTGAAACCCCAAGCGGATAGTAGCCCCGCCAGTGAGACTACGGTAGTCGTTTTTCCTACACCACCTTTTTGATTAGAAACAGTCCAGACTTTCATGGTTTCACCATAGGTGCAATACCTGTTTTATCAGTTGTATCCTTTTCTAAGGTGGGTGTGAAATTGAGAGCTTTTGCACGTTGGGCATCGGTCATTCCATACCGAGAAAATGCTTGTGACATCAGCACCAAAACGACACGCCTATTTTTGAAACGGTTTTCTTCATTTAAATTTTCTGCAATCGGATGAAACTCTCCATAACCGGTGGCAGAAAGCCGAGTAGCGGGAATATTATCTTTAACTAACTCTTTAACAACACTGGTCGCCCTTGCGGAGGATAAATCCCAATTTGAAGAATAAAATCCATTAGAAATAGGCACGTCATCGGTATAACCTTCAATATTGATGACATTAGGTATTTCCCGCACCAAATCAGCTACTTTTGCCAACACCACTTGCGCTTTTGGGGAAATATCCGCTTTGCCACTGGCAAATAACAATTCGCTATTCATTTCCAGTTCAATCCAAAAATCATGTTTTTTGATGCTGACCAAACTACTATCAACATACGCTTGCAATTCTGACTTGAATTTTTCAGACACATTGTCTAAGCGTTGCTTTTCTTGAAGAATTTCCTGACTTAACTCGCGTTCATCAGTGGTCATCAAATTTGGCAATTCAATGGGCTGAATGGTGGTTGGATCATTTTTATTAAGTACCGGCTCTATTTCTCTTCCTGATTTTTCAACTTTTAGAGCTTGATCCAAAGATTCGGAAAAAGTAACAAATTTACCTTTATTTACAGAGGAAATAGAATACATAACCACAAAAAAGGCGAACAGCAAGGTTACAAAATCGGCATAAGACACCATCCATCGATCATGGTTTTCAGCTTCCTGATGACTATTTCTTTTGCGTTTAATCATAATTCAGTCATTATTTTCCAGCAAAAAACCAGATAGTTTTAATTCGATATTACGAGGGTTTTCGCCTTCCGCAATGGAGGAGATGCCTTCTATAACCATTTCCCTGGCTTGAGAAGCCAGAAAAATATGAGATTTCAACTTATTGGCGATAGGAATAAACAACAAATTCGCTAGCCCTACACCATAAATTGTAGCCACAAAAGCGGTGGCGATCCCGCTCCCAAGTAATTCTGGATTAGCCAGATGTTGCATTACATGGATTAAACCGATTACCGCACCTATAATACCTATGGTAGGTGAATATCCACCCATCGACTCAAATACTCTCGCTGCTTGCATATCCAAATGCTCTTTAGTGCTTAACTCAACTTCAAGACATTCACGAATAACTTCCGGCTCACTACCATCCACTAACAACTGCAAACCTTTACGAGAAAAATTGTCTTTTTCCATGTCTATAACACTTTCCAATCCCAGCAATCCTTCTTTTCTGGCCAATGTGCTCCAACGTACTATTTTTTCGATTTGCTTTTTAAGTTGAAAATTTTGTGGCTTAAAAATCCAGATTAAAATTCGTAAACTACGGAAAAATACCCTAGGTGGAAACTGTAATAGGGTTGCACCCAAAGTACCACCAACGACAATAACCATAGCGTGCATATTAATTAATGCAGTAATTTCTCCACCACCCAGTAAATTTCCACCAATAATGGCTGAAAATCCAAGAAGCACACCGATAATACTTAAAAAATCCATTAATTTAATGTTTTGAATGCGTTTGCGATCTCATCCAGGCTATAAATTTTATCAGCAATATTTGCTTCTACAATAGCTCTCGGCATCCCATAGATGGTGCTGCTGGCTTCGTCTTGAGCCCAGATTTCAGCGCCTTTTTGTTTTAATTTAATAGCTCCTTCTTTCCCATCTGCTCCCATGCCGGTTAAAATAACTGCTAGAATATGACCTTTAAATTGCTCAGCAAGTGAATAAAAGGTAGTGTCAATACAAGGGCTATAAATTTCCCCCGTCTGTTTAGGTCTTAGCATCACTTGATGTTGTCCAGAAATATACTTGATTTGCATCTGCATTCCTCCTGGCCCCAACAGCGCTCTTCCCGCTTGTAAAACATCGCCATTTTCAGCTTCTTTTACCTGGATTTGGCAAAGCTGATTTAATCTATCAGCAAAGCTTTTAGTAAAATTTTGTGGCATATGTTGCATTATTAATACGGGAACACTACATTGGCGAGGAATTTGACTAAGCACTTGTTGTATTGCTACAGGTCCACCTGTAGATGCTGCAATTGCCAATAAATTTACTCGTCCAAAATGCCTAACCGATTTTTTTTGAACTGTTTGACTATCAATGTTGAAAGCAAGTTTTTCTGCAAAACTCGATTGCATTCTGGAGTCAGAATGGGCCGATAATTTTCCTACTTGTGAGGCAACTAGCCTGACTCTTTGCCGGAATAAGTTTTTAGCTATCTCCCGATTAGAGTCTATTTCATCCCATTGTTTTGGCAAAAAATCAATTGCACCGGCTTGCAAAGCATCCAACGTGGCTTTAGCTCCTACCTGAGTCATTGCTGAAAACATCAAAATCGGGCAGGGATGATTGCTCATAATTTTTTTTACCGCGGTGATACCATCCATAACAGGCATGTTGACATCCATGGTTACCACATCCGGTCGTAAAATTAACGATAACTCTACGGCTTCCTGGCCATTAACAGCAACCCCAATCACGCAAAAATCGGGATCTTCTTCTAATGCTTCGCGGATTCGATTACAGATAAATTGCGAATCATCAACAATCAGAACCCGAATGGTCACATATCACCAATTATCAATTTGCGTAACGTTTTATTAGCCCAGGTACGTCCAAGATCAATGCAATTTTACCATCACCAGTAATTGTAGCTCCTGACAAACCCTCCAATCCCTGTAGTTTTGCCCCTAGTGGCTTAATAACAACTTCCTCCTGCCCAATCAATTGATCAACCACAAAACCGATCTGTCTACCACCCGCATTGACAATAACTACATGGCCTTCGGTAATTTTTTCAGATTCGCAATAGGAATTTCTAACCAACCATTCACTCAAATAAAATAAAGGCAAGGCTTTGTTTCTGACCATAGCAACCAATTGCCCATCGACTTTATTTGTTTTACTCAAGTCCAGATCGAGAATTTCCAGAACACTTGCCAACGGTAAAGCAAACGCTTGTCCACACAGTTTCACCATCAATGTCGGCATAATAGCCAAAGTTAAAGGCACTTTAATGATGATAGTACTTCCCTTGCCTTCTACAGAGTCGACTTCTACCACTCCATTCATTTGTGAGATGCGTGTTTTGACAACATCCATACCCACGCCGCGTCCAGAAACATCAGAAATTTCAGTTTTTGTTGAGAAACCGGGTAAAAAAATGAGATTAAAACATTCTTTATCATCTAAACGCGCGGCGGTTTCTTCATCCATCAGGCCTTTCTCGACCACTTTAGCTCTGAGCGCTTCTGGATTCATCCCCTTACCATCATCTTTAATCGATAGTTGTATGTGATCACCTTCTTGAGATGCTTTCAGAATGACTACTCCCTCTCGAGGTTTTCCTTTGGCCTCACGTTCATCAGGCGATTCAATACCATGATCAACAGCGTTTCTAACCAAATGAACCAGTGGGTCAGCCAATGCTTCAACTAAGTTTTTATCGAGATCGGTTTCTTCACCCACCAAATCCAGGCGGATATCCTTTTTAAGACTTCTAGCCAAATCACGCACAACTCGCGGAAAACGGCCAAAAACCTTTTTAATCGGTTGCATCCGAGTTTTCATTACCGCAAGTTGTAAATCAGCGGTAACGACATCAAGATTGGAAATAGCTTTCGAAAGCTGTTCACTCGCTTCAGTGGACGCTTTTAAGGTTTGAAACCGATTACGTACCAATACCAATTCGCCCACCATATTCATGATGTCATCTAAAACCTGAGTATCCACCCTGACGGTTGTGTCCGCCTGAGCTGTTTGGGCTGCGCCACTTTTTCCTACTTTATCAGTGATGACATCAGTGGATTGCATCTTCTCAGAGGCAATGACTGTTGCAGATATTTTTTCCGAGACAGGACCAGATTCTGAAGGTTTTTCACTTAAAACTGGCTTGGCTGGCGTAACGATAGAAAGTTCGGAGTGCTCTATGGGAGTAGAGTCAACAGATGTTATTATATCTGACGTAGTCTCTAGATTACTGGCATTAAATTTACCCTTACCATGTAACGCGTCAAGTAATTCATCGAATTCAGTTTCAGTAATATCACCACTATCCGCCTTTGATTCAATACTAACATTTTGTACCGAAAACTTACCTTTTCCATGTAATCCATCTAGAACTTTTTCAAATTCTTCTTCGCTTATTTCATCATCTTTTAGGTTTGCAACTGGCGAGCTTGACTGAGTAGACGTAGGTAAACTAGCTTTCCCATGTAACACATCCAGCAACTCTTCAAATTCTTGCTCAGTAATGTCGTCGTTATCGCTTTTAGACGTTGTAGTTTGTGACGCTAGCTCTCGATCATCAAGCATACTATCAAAACCCAAATCCAAGGTAGCTGGTTCGATAGTATTCTGAATCGCAACGGGTGCTTCATCGGTAGGACTTGCTGCACAGGCAAAAGACTTGAGTCTAGCCATAAGCTGCGGATCTACAGACTGTGGTAAATTGCCCCGTTTTATTTCAAAGAACATTTCGTTAACACAGTCAAGCACTCTTAAGATAACATCCATCAATTCGGATGATACCAAGCGTTCGCCTTGCCTTAATACATTAAATACATCTTCAGCGTTATGACAAATTTCGACCAGTGCATCAATGGCCAGAAATCCAGCACCACCTTTTACAGTGTGAAAGCCCCTAAAAATTGCATTGAGTAATTCTGGATCTCGAGGAGTTTGTTCAAGTTGTACGAGTTGTTCACCCAACAAATCTAGAATTTCTCCAGCTTCAATCAGAAAATCCTGTAAAATTTCATCATCCAGATCAATCGCCATAATTTTTGCCTCAGAAACCTAAACTTGACAACAAATCATCCACATCATCTTGATTTGTAGCAACATCGTGAGCCTTGTCGTCTACACCTGGCACGACAGGCCCCGGCAACTCGTTATGTTCAAGTGCAAGCGGGGGTTGTAAACCTTTACGACCAGAAATACTGATCATTTTTACTAAATTTGATTCAACATTCCTCACCAACTCAATCACACGGCGGATAATCTGCCCAGTAATATCCTGAAACCCCTGAGCAAGTAAAATACTATTTAATCCTTGATGAATTTGCTCCAGCGTGGCGATGGAATGGTCAAAATGAGCGGTAATTTCTTGACTCATCGCTTTAAACTCCTCCAGAGGCATTTCCTTATCCAGAAAACGGCTCCATTTTGCAGACAAACTATTAGCCTGACTGCTGAGTTGCTCGGATACTGGCAGCAAATCTTCAACTGCTGTCAATGTCTGGTTGGCAGCCTGTTCAGTCATAGATATGACATATTGCAAACGTTCTTTGGCATCGGGAATTTCATATTCGGCCAAAGCTGTAATAGTCGTATCCAAAGAAAAACTTAGCATTGTGTCGTGTAATTGCCGAGTTAGGCGACCAATTTCCTGAAATAACTGAGTTTCCCTTAAACCCGCTATTTTATCTAGAATTTCATCAGCATTTGCCTCTTCGCCATTTTCGAGCGCAGCTACCAGATCTTTAGACAAGGACAGAAGATCGATTTGCATGCTTAACTACCTTTGTCCTGATGATCAATACGTTCAAAGATTTTTTCGATTTTCTCTTTTAACGTTGCGGCAGTAAACGGTTTAATCACATATCCATTTACACCTGCTTGGGCAGCCATGATGATTTGCTCGCGTTTAGCCTCCGCAGTTACCATCAACACAGGCAAATTAGCCAAGTGCGGATTAGCTCTAACTGCTTTTAATAAATCGAGCCCTGTCATCCCCGGCATATTCCAATCTGTAACCAGAAAATCAATACCTCCTTTTTCCAGTATGGGTAGCGCACTCTTGCCGTCATCCGCTTCCATAGTGTTGGTAAATCCGAGATCTTTTAACAGGTTTTTTACAATTCTCCGCATTGTTGAAAAATCATCAACAATCAGAATTTTCATATTTTTATCCAAGGATAATCTCCAAACAAACTACTTTATCATTAAGGGGGTTGGTATAAGCAGACCATAGTCGAATACATCAAGTATAGTCATTAATTAATTCATTGCCCCATTATCTTTTCCTTCGAGCCAATCTGCAAGTTTGGCTCTTAACCGTAATAATGCCTGACTACATATCTGACTAACCCGTGACTCGCTGACATCAAGGACTTTACCTATCTCCCGAAGATTCAATTCTTCATCATAGTAAAGTGAAATAACTAAACGTTCTCTTTCTGGTAAATCGTTAATAGCGACTGTTAACGCTTTTTGAAAACTTTGCCGAACCAAGATATCTTCGGGTTGTTGTGTATTTGCATGTATCGCCTCAATCACACCGGCTTCGCCTTGCACCAACTCTTCTACACTAAAGGTTTTACAGGCTAAACTATCTTGCAAAATAGCGTTATATTCATCCATTGAAATACCCATATGTGTAGCCACTTCACTGTCTTTTGCGTCTCGACCAAAAGTATTTTCAATTTCTCTGATTGCTTCCGCAACCATACGTCCTTTCTTATGTACCGATCTAGGGGTCCAATCAGATCGACGCAATTCATCAAGCATAGCCCCACGAATACGTATACCAGCATATGTTTCAAAACTGGCCCCTTGGCTTGCATCGTAATGTTTGATGGCCTCAAGTAAACCCAACATACCCGATTGCACTAAATCGTCTAATTGCACGGTATCGGGCAAGCGCCCCATTAGATGATAAGCAATGCGCTTGACCAACGGCAAATGCTGATTGACCAAAACATCGGTGGTATTAGCCTGTACCGCCGCATACATTGCCACACCATTCATGCAGCATCCTCTTTAGCGCTGTAACGAATCATACGTTCTACAAAGAACTCCAAATATCCGCCAGCTTGTAATTTGATTGGCCACTGATCAATCTTTCGCGCTAAGTTTTTTATGGCTATAGCCGCTTTACTTTGTGGAAACGCTTCAACAACTGGGGTCTGTTTTTGCACGGATTTTTTTAAAAATTCATCCTGCGGCACGGCACCTAAATATTGCAGAGAAATATCCAAATAACGATCAGTTACTTTGCATAACTTATTAAATAAAGCCTGACCATGTTCGCTAGACTGCACCATATTGGTAATAATATGGAAGTTATTGAGACTGTAATCTCTATTCAATAACTTAATATAAGCATACGCGTCTGCCAAAGAAGTGGGTTCGTCGCAAACAACAACAATTATATCCTGACAAGCACGAGCAAAATTCACCACACTGGCTGAAATACCGGCGGCAGTGTCGACTATCAACATATCCAGATCATTTTCAATTTCACTAAACGCACGTATTATTCCAGCTTGTTCGGCAACATTTAGATCTGTCATACGCTGTATACCTGAAGAGGCTGGTATGATTTTCAAACCCGAAGGCCCAGTTACCATGATTTCTTTTAGAGTTTTCTCACCGCTTAAAACATGTGACAAATTAAATTTAGGGAATATGCCCAGTAAAATATCGACATTCGCCAAGCCCATATCGGCATCAAGTATGGCCACTCGCCGCCCAGCTTTTGCCGAGGCCACGCCTATATTCACAGATAAATTGGTTTTTCCGACTCCACCTTTACCACTGGTGACCGCAACCACCCTAACCGGTTTCATTTGTCTCATTCTTCTAATTCCAGCCGCCTGATCTACTGGCTTATGCATAACTTTCTGCCAGCCAATCGTCTTGGTTTAATTTATCATTGTAATCGTATTCAGTATTACAACTCATTACACATCTCTGTATTAGCGCTTCTGCTTCAGGTTCATAAATATCTTCTGGCACTTGTTGGCCATCCGTAATAAAAGACAAAGGTAATCGTCGTTCAATAATAGCGGATAAAGCAGACGCCTTACTAACTCCTTCATCAAGTTTAGTAAGTATAGCTGCATGTGGCTCTAATATCTGAAATGCATCTATTACCTCCATCACAGTTTTGTATTGACTGGTGGCAGAAATGACCAAAAAAGTCTGAATAGGTAGGTCTTCATGTCTTAACGTATTTATTTGTTCCGCCAAACGCAGATCACGCTGACTCATACCAACTGTGTCAATTAATATAAGTTTTTTGTCGGAAAAGTGATGAATGTGTTGCGCTAGTTCAGCACCATTATTGGCAATTTTGACGGATACACCTAGAATTCGTCCATAAATACTCAATTGTTCATGCGCACCTATTCGATAATTATCTGTAGTGATAAGTGCAACATCTCGATTACCGTGCTTTAGAATGTACTGCGCAGCCAATTTGGCAATAGTCGTGGTTTTGCCTACACCTGTAGGCCCAACTAAGGCAGCAATACCACCATTCTGAAGCAATCTATCCTCCACTATGGGTAAACTTTTGCATAACATCTCCTGCGCTTTAATAAAAGCATGCTCTAATTGAGTATGACTACCTAAACGATTAGCAATTTTTGTTGATAATTTTTTAGAAAATCCGTTTTCTAGTAAACGTTCCAGTAATGCAGCACGTACTGGTAATTCATGATTTCGCTTAGCTTCGCTCATACCAGCTAACTTATTATCAAGCATACTTCGCAAATCTTTAATTTCATTGCGTATTTCAACTATAAACTTATCAGGAACTTGATCTTGTGAGTTCAATTTTGCATTTTCGGCAACTAATTTAAGCTTTTGCTCTGCATTTGCCCATGCAGGTTTAGTCTGGGCCTGTTTATTCTCTTTAGCCTGAACGGGTGCTGCAGTCATAATTTGTACTTTTTCAGCATAGCCGATATATTGATCAATGTTTTTGCGCAACGGATTTTCAACCGCATTACCTGGTTTTCGGGCACTACTCAGTAAATGCGAAGTATGTTTGTCAGCATGAAGATCTGGAAACTCCAGAGGTTTAGGGGCAATCTTATGCAGCTCCTGTTCTTGCTGTTGTAAATGTTTTTCTACAGCATGCTCATCAAAATCTCGGGCAGCAACGATTTCTACGCCGCCATCTACAGACCGATTAGACATAATAACTGCATCAGCACCAAGCTCTTCTTTAACCATGCGCATTGCGTGCCTAATATCAGCTGCAAAAAATCGTTTAATTTTCATGATGCATCCTCTTTCATTATGTTCGCTGACCCACTGTTGAAATTACCTTTATTCGCCGATCCTGCGGTATTTCGCTATAGGCCAGCACTTGTAAACCTGGAATTGAAAAACGGACAAATCGTGCCAACCAAGGTCGGATAAAAGCAGAAACCAGCAATATAGCAGCCTGACCTTCAATTTCCATTTTTTGCGCACTCTCTTCTAAAGATTTATGCATTTGTTCTGCCAACCCAGGTTCTAAACCAGCACCACCATCGCTTGCCGTCTGCAATGACTTATGCAATATCTGTTCCAACCCCGAATCCAAGGTAATAACGGGGATTTCTACCTGAGCACCACAGATATCATGAACAATAGAGCGGCCTAGCGCCACCCGCACTGTCGAAGTCAAGATGTCTGGATCTTGACTCTTACTACCATACTCCGCCAAAGTTTCGGCGATAGTACGCATATCTCGAATAGAGATCCGCTCCCATAACAAATTTTGCAATACTTTCACAACAACACCCAATGGCAATGTTTTTGGCACCAGATCCTCAACCAGCTTCGGAACCAGTTTGCTTAAATTATCCAAAAGTTGCTGCGCCTCCTCATAACCGAATAGTTCGTGCGCATTAGTTTGCAAAATATGGCTTAGATGTGTTGCGACCACCGTACTCGGATCAACAACTGTGTATCCTAAAGTTTGAGCATGATCGCGCTGACCAGCATCTATCCAAACTGCTTCAAGGCCAAAGGCGGGATCTTTACAAGCCACACCCGGCAAACTACCAAATACTCGCCCTGGATTAATGGCCATTTCCTTATCTGGCATTATGTCTGCTTCACCAACATTTACGCCCATCAGTGAAATACGATATTCAGTGGGAGATAAATCCAGATTATCGCGAATATGTACCGAAGGAATTAGAAAACCCAATTCCTGAGAAAGTTTTTTGCGAACACCTTTAATACGTGTCATTAATTGCCCGCCCTGATTTTTATCAACTAACGGAATCAGTCGATAACCTACTTCAAGACCAATAATATCGACAGGCATCACATCATCCCAGCCTAGCTCCTTAACTTCTGATTTAGCGAGTTGTTGCTGAGTATTGACAACATTCGCCAGTTCAAGAACATTTTCTTCTTCACGCTGGTGGCGGCGATTAACCAGATATGCAGCACCCACTAAGGACAAGGCCAACAAAATAAAGACCAAATTCGGCATTCCAGGAATAATTCCCAGCAAACCCATAACAGCAGCAGTCACTAATAAAGTTCTGGGATCTTCGAATAATTGCGAAGACACCTGCTTACCAATGTCTTGCTTACTTCCTCTTACTCTGGTAACGACCATGGCTGATGCCACCGACAATAACAAGGAAGGAATTTGCGCCACTAAACCATCACCGATAGCTAATAACACATAAACATTGCCAGCATTGGCAAAACTCATACCGTGTTGTCCAACACCAATGGCTAATCCACCTATCATATTCACAAATAAAATGATAATGCCAGCAACGGCGTCTCCACGCACAAATTTACTCGCACCATCCATTGAGCCGTAAAAATCGGCCTCAGCTGCAACATCTTCACGCCGGGAACGCGCCTCTTCCTGATTAATTAAGCCAGAGTTTAGATCTGCATCTATCGCCATTTGCTTACCTGGCATGGCATCAAGAGTGAAACGAGCGCTTACTTCGGCAACCCTACCCGCTCCCTTGGTCACTACTACAAAATTAATGACGACCAAAATGGCAAATACAACAATGCCCACCGCAAAATTCCCGCCAATAACAAACGAACCAAAGGCTTCTATCACTTTTCCTGCCGCATCCCCACCTT
The DNA here is from genome assembly GCF_039904985.1 of Methylomonas sp. AM2-LC. NCBI lineage: Bacteria > Pseudomonadati > Pseudomonadota > Gammaproteobacteria > Methylococcales > Methylococcaceae > Methylomonas > Methylomonas sp. AM2-LC. The sequence continues at coordinate 748,616 of NZ_CP157005.1, read as the reverse complement.
CATGTCCTTTTAACAAAACCACACGCGTAGATGCCACATTCAATGCCAGTCTTAATAACGTAGCTACCAGTATTACCGTAGGAAATGCAGCAAATTCCAACGGTTTAGTTGTATAGATAACGACTAGCAAAATAATCAGTGAAAAGGCTATATTGAAGGTAAAAAACAAATCAAGAACAAAAGGAGGTAAGGGCAATATTAATAAAGCCAATAACATTACAATCAGCAAAGGGGCTCCTAAGCCCATAGCCGATATAGTTTTAAGCGTATTAATGATTTTTTTGAAGTCCATCGTAAAAGTCTGCGGGTTTACTGCCTGAATTCATCCGGCACAGGTACATCACTGGGCGGAACGGGTTTACTCCAACCATTTTGATTGGCTGCTCTTAACTGAAATACATAGGCTAATACTTGTGCAACCGCTAAAAACAAGCCGCGCGGTATTTCCTCATTCAAGTCAGTAGAATAGTATAAAGCTCTGCTTAAAGCCGGAACCGCTACGAGCGTCACATTGGCAGCCATACCCACATTTCGGATTTGTGCAGCAATCAAATCAGTACCTTTGGCTACCACTAGCGGTGCACCAGTACTGGTTAAATCATATTTTAAGGCAACAGCAAAATGCGTAGGATTGGTGACGATCACATCAGCATTGGGGACTGCTTCCATCATACGTCGACGAGAAGCCTCCATTTGCATACGCCGAATTTTGCCTTTAACCTCTGGGTTTCCTTCCATCTCCTTATTTTCATCCCGCACTTCCTGTTTAGTCATTTTCAATTGATCTTGCAGATGCCAAAGCTGATAAGGCACATCTATCATCACTAGCAACAAAAATGTTGAACTTAAAATTAGTAAACAATCTACCAGTATTTGAGCAGCCCGATAAATTCCCTGATCAATAGGCATATGACTTAAGCCCATAAAATCATCAAAATACACGTTGAACAAACTCCAGGTCATAAAACCAACTAACAATGTTTTGATGATAGCTTTAATTAGCTCAATAAAACCTTGAATGCCAAGTATTCTTTTAATGCCCGTAAGTGGATTAAGTTTTTCGAATTTAGGCTCAAAGCCTTCACTGCTAAAATTCCACCCACCCATCAGTAATGGTGTCAATAAATCAACTATCAACAACACCAATATAAAAGGCACAATAACTAAAAAACCTTCGGTAAACGCTCGTTTCAAATAGTTAAGCGGGGTTAATGGATCGAAAATGACTTCTCTTGGCAGTATAAATTGATGCATCATCATGTCACGTAAGTCGTTTGTCATGTGCTGCCCCATAAAAACAAACAACGCCGAACTGACTATTAAAGTTACAAATACATTAAGCTCTTTGGATCGTGCTATCTGGCCTTTCTTGCGTGAGTCAGTAACGCGCTTACCAGTCGCAGTTTCGGTTTTGTCCTGACCTGAATCGTCTGCCATTTAGTTCAATCTCAATAACTGACTGATAAATGTATAGCTATCTTGCAACATGTCAGTAAAACCATCAATAATACTGGGCACACCTACCCAAATTAACAACATGCCTATAATGATAGTAATTGGAAAGCCCACCCCAAAAATCTGTAATTGTGGCGCGGCTTTTGATGCCACGCCAAAACTGATGTTTACAAATAGCATGGTAGCCATAATAGGTAAAGCCAATAGCAGCCCATCAGCAAAAATCTGACTACTCCAAATAATGATTCGCCATAAATCAGTTTTTTCAAAACCCAGCATAGACACTGGCAATGTATGAAAGCTTTGCGCAAGCATTTCTATTAACAATAAATGACCATTGACGGAAAGAAAAATAAAACTGGAAGCTATGACGAACAATTGTGCGATCACGGGCACTTGAACACCTGTAGAAGGATCTACCATAGAAGCAAAGCCTAATCCCATACTGTAGGCTATTGACTGTCCGGCGAATAACATAATGGATAAGACCATTTGTAAAATAAAACCAGAGCACATACCTAGCATAATTTGTTGCATAGCGATCATCCAGCCCTGAAAACTGAATATCTCAACTGTCGGTATAGCGGGTAAAGTGGGTAAAATAACTATAGTAATCAGTAATCCAGCCATTACTCGCACTCTAGCTGGAACAATGCTAACTCCAAATACCGGAATAGTGATAAACATAGACCCCATCCGTAAGAAAGGCCATATAAACGTGGCTAAATAGCCAAGTAACTGTTCCTCAGTAAAAGTCATCCTATCAAAGTAGGAAGTTCACGCAGCAAATCCTGAAAATAATCAATCAAGAGTTGCAGCATGGCTGGACCAGCAATCATTAATACGATCACCACAATGGCTAACTTGGGAATAAACGTTAAGGTTTGTTCCTGAATTGATGTAGCGGCCTGAAACATAGATACCAGCAATCCGACCAGCAAGGCCGCCAGTAAAATTGGCCCCATAATTTTAAGTGTGACCAATACGGTTTGCTGAGCAAGTGAGGAGATTATTTCTGGCGTCATATAAACTTCACTTAATTAAACATAAAAACTGGCAGCTAGCATCTCCAAAACCATAGACCAACCATCTGCAAGTACAAACAACATGATTTTGAATGGCAATGATACGATCATCGGCGACAGCATCATCATACCCATAGACATTAGAACACTAGCAACGACCATATCAATAACTAAAAAGGGTAAAAATAGAACAAATCCAATCTGAAAAGCTGTTTTAAGTTCACTGGTTACATAAGCAGGTAGTAATAATGAAAAAGGCACATCCTCAGGCTTATTAATGTTTTCCTTGCCAGAAACTCTAATAAACATATCAATATCAGCCTCGCGTGTTTGTTTCAGCATAAACTGCCTGATAGGCTCTGAGGCTTTTTGTAAGGCTGTTAATGTATCTATTTTTTCTTCCAGATAGGGCTGCACAGCATTATCGTTAACCTTTTCCAGAACGGGCATCATGATAAAAATGGTCAGAAACAACGATAACCCTAATAATACTTGATTAGTGGGAACCTGCGATGTACCCAGCGCCTGTCTAAGTAAGCTCAGCACTATCATAATTCGGGTAAATGAGGTCATCGTTAATAACAATGCTGGCAATAAAGTCAGCATTGTCATTAAAAACAAAATCTGGATAGTTACCGTATAATTCTGTCCACCCTTAGCATTACTAGTAACAGTAATCGCATCAATTCCAGGTATTGCAGCGCAAACAGATTCCTGAAAATAGAAACTTAGAAAAATCAGCAATACCAAGCTATACCAAAATTTATTCATGTCTGTTACTCTGCATAAACTGCATTAGTTTTTTCTGAAAAATGCTCGACTCCGTATCACTAGTCTGATTTTGGAATAGGCGTTGTTCACCTTCGAGTTCAAGCAATTTGTCAATGCGACTAGCGGTAACACCTAACAACAATTGCTTATCGCCAACTTTAACTAAAACCAGCTTTTCTCGCATACCCAACGGCAAACCAGCCACTATACTCAGCTGTCCTCTGTTTAGTAATGCCAAACTACCCGATTTACGTAATAACCAGGCGCAGACTAAAAATATACCCAATACTAGCAATAAAGCGAGCAAGCACTGCCAAACATCAATTGACGAAACAATTTTTCCCGTTAATTGTGGCTGGGGTACAGTTTCCTCAGCATGACAAGTCAAAGTGAGTGCTAAGCCACCTAAAAACAGTAATAAGCGATTAATACACATCAACCCAACTTTCTAACCCGCTCTGAAGGGCTAATAATATCTGTTAAACGAATTCCAAATTTATCATTAACGACCACAACCTCACCATGAGCAACCAATGTACCATTTACCAGAACATCCATTGGTTCACCAGCAAAGCGATCCAATTCCACCACTGATCCTTGATTAAGTTGTAACAGATTTCGAATATTAATTTTGGTTCTACCAATTTCTAATGACAGGGTAACAGGAACATCTAGAATCACTTCCAGCTTAACTTCATCTGAATTAAGTGGTTTTTGCGGACTTTGTTCACCCAGATCTGGAAACTCAGCAGAAACATAATCGTTGGTTGAAGATTTCCCTTCTTCACCTTTTTCTGCGATGGCCTGTTCATTCATCGCCGCAGCCCAATCGTCACCAATATCTTCGTCGTTTTCGCTCATCTGAGTTTTTTCCTTGCTGTTATATATTGTCCAGCGTCATTTTGTTTATAATTTCAACAGCATAATTGCCGTCAGACAACCCTAGTTTACCTTTGAATACCGGAACATTTTCGACTTCAAGCAGCACAGTTTCGGGCATTTCAATGGGAATAACGTCCCCTTTCTTAAGCTTTATGATTTCACTAATAGCCATTTCTTTTTCAATCAATTTACTTTTCAGGGTAATCTCACTACGCATTATTTCGACTCTTAACGCCTCTTGCCAACGACCATCAACTTCCCCACGATCACTAGTCACTGCATCCAACATTTCTCTAATGGGTTCAATCATGGAATAGGGCATAGCGATATTGATATCACCACCACCGCCCTCCAATTCAACATGAATAGTTGAAATTACCACTATCTCAGAAGGACTAACGATATTTGCAAATTGCGGATTGACTTCTGAATTGATATATTCAAACTCAATATCCATTACAGGCTTCCAAGCTTCCGCCAAATCTTTGAAGATCATTTCAATTATCAAGCGAATAATACGCATTTCCGTTGGTGTAAATTCTCGTCCTTCAACTTTATTGTAGAACTGTCCGCCACCCCCAAAAAAATTATCAACTGCAGTAAATACTAATCGTGGTTCCATTACGATTAGCGCACGACCCCGTAAAGGAGACATTCGCATCACATTCAAATTAGTAGGTACGAACAAGCCTTGAATAAATTCCGAAAATTTTTGCACCTGAATACCAGAGACTGATATTTCTGAAGCACGGCGTAAAAAATTAAATAATGAAATACGAAAATATCGGGCAAAACGTTCATTAACCATTTCCAGTGTTGGCATCCTGCCACGTACGATTCTCTCTTGACTATTAAAGTCGTAACTTCTCGCCTCCTTACTGGTTTTTTCATCGTTTACATCAGTTTCAACATCGCCATCATCAACGCCGTGTAATAATGCATCAATTTCATCTTGGGATAAAAGATCTACGCTAGACATTACTGCATTACAAATTCAGTGAAATAGACTTCTTTAGCAGTATTCTTACCTGCCATCTTCTCTAGTACCTTTCCGATCTCGCTTAGCATAGATGCTTGCAATTCTTGTTTACCTTGTAAAGTTTTGGCTTTTTCAGCACCTAAGGAACTAATTAACATTAATAAATTGTTACGTAACATGGGTTCGTTTTTCTTTAATGCTGTTTTAGCAGCTTCACCTTTAACCAAAATGGTCAAAGAAATTTTAATGACTTTAGCACTACTATTTGCTGGAAAATCCACCACTAATGGACTGGGTAAATCATAAAATATATCAGGCTCAGCTTTTTCGTCGTGACTAGCTTCTTCTTTATGTTCCTCAACGGCATGTTTTTCTTTATCCCCACCTTTTTCGTGTCCAGCTTCGGATACTTTCTTCATATAAAAGAACCCTCCTCCAGCACCAGCAGCGACTAACAACACGGCACTCAGGATAATAATAATCAATTTCTTCGGGGATTTTTTTCCCTCTTCGTTCGTATGAGTTTCAGCCATATTTTACCTTCTGTATTAATGTATGCATAAAGTGCACCAAATTGATATTCTGCTTCCACATTCATTCTATTTTGGTACTTTGATTCCCTTAAGAATAATAGTAATGGTTGATAATACAAGAAAAAATGATCGATTTAGATAAATATGATTAGCAAGAGCTTAATAGTTGACTGGACAGGAATCTGTCAAAACTCTGCATCCATACTGCTAAGTAAGCTAAGAGTAGTCAAAAGATTGGCTAATGACCTAATAGATGAGGAATAACTGCAAAGGCCAACATAGGGCCTTTGCAGCTTATAACGATTTTACAGTGAATTGACTGCGTTCAATTCTTTGAATGCTTGTTCCAGACGAGTGACCATACCCACTTGTCCTGCACGTTGCCAAACGCGAGGATCGTAGTATTTTTTATTTGGTTTATCGCTTCCTTCAGGATTACCAATTTGTCCTTGTAAGTAGGCTTCATTCTTCTTATAGAACTCCATAACGCCAGCCCAAGATGCCCACTGCGTATCGGTATCGATATTCATTTTTACTACGCCGTAGCTAATGGATTCTTTAATTTCCTCAGGTGAGGAACCTGAACCGCCATGGAACACAAAGTTAAGTGTATTATGCGGCAAGCCGAATTTCTCTGAAACAAATTTTTGCGAATTAGCCAAAATTGTAGGCGTTAATTTAACATTTCCTGGAGAATAAACGCCATGTACATTGCCAAATGAAGCTGCGATAGTAAAACGATGGCTAATTTTGCTCAACTGTTCATATGCATATGCAACATCTTCTGGCTGAGTATACAATGCGGAATGGTCCATACCACTATTATCTACACCATCTTCTTCGCCACCGGTACAGCCCAGTTCAATCTCCAGCGTCATGCCCAATTTTGACATACGTTGCAGATATTTTCCGCAAATCTCTATATTTTCAGTCAGACTTTCTTCTGATAAATCCAACATGTGAGAGCTAAACAACGGCTTACCAGTCGCGGCGAAATGCTTTTCACCCGCATCCAAAAGACCATCTATCCAAGGCAATAATTTTTTAGCTGCATGGTCTGTATGTAGGATAACAGGCACACCATAATGTTCTGCCATAGCGTGCACATGGTGAGCACCAGAAATTGCACCCAATATTGAGGCTTGTTGACCTTCTGCTTTTAAACCTTTACCAGCAACAAATGCAGCACCACCATTTGAAAATTGAATGACAACCGCTGATTTTACTTTTGCGGCTGCTTCTAATACTGAATTAATCGTATCGGTGCTGATAACATTAACAGCGGGTAAAGCAAATTGATTTTCTTTGCAAATTGCAAAGATTTTTTGAACATCTTCACCGGTAACGACACCGGGCTTAACAACATCGAATATTTTTTGTGACATGCAACGCACCCTGCTGCTGAGTTGCGAGATTTCTGAAAACAGCTACCCCGCAGAATTCATGTATAAATCTGTATGGCAAGTGTTAGTTTGCCATACAGTGTGTATTTTAGCCTTCTAAGCTAGTCAAGCGATCAGATAACAATTTTTCCAATGTTTCCAATGCTTTGGTAAATCCTTCAATCCCTTCTGCCAATTTTTCTTTCGCCATGCGATTTTCTTCATGCATCGCAACAAAAGTAGCTTTATCGACATTAATTTTTTCTACACTTGAAGCCGCAGCTTTACTTGGATCCAGTTTACGTGGCAATTCTGCTTCAACCGCTTGCAATTCAGCCAGCAATGATGGGGCAATCGTCAACAGATCACAACCTGCCAATTCAGTAATCTCACCTACATTTCTAAAGCTGGCACCCATTACTTCTGTTTTATAACCAAATTTTTTGTAATAGTTATATACCTCAGTAACTGACAATACACCAGGATCTTCAGCCGGCGCATAAGAATCACGACCCGTATCTTTTTTGTACCAATCCAAAATTCTGCCTACAAAAGGCGAAATTAAGGTAATACCATTTTCCGCACAGGCAATCGCTTGGTGTAAACCAAATAATAAAGTCAAATTACAAGCAATGCCTTCTTTCTCAAGTACCGCAGCCGCTTGAATACCTTCCCAGGTTGCTGCTATTTTAATCAGAATCCGCGATTTTGAAATACCAGCGGCTTCATATTGAGCAATCAATTCGCGACCTTTAGCAATAGTTGCGTCAACATCGAAAGATAATCTAGCATCAACTTCAGTAGAAACTCGACCTGGAATAATTTCCAAAATCTTCAAACCAAAAGAAACAGCTAAACGATCAAAAGCTAAGGAAACTACTTCCGCAGCGGAAGCATTGGCACCTAATGTTGCTCTAGCACCACGCAAGGTATCGTCAACGATACCTTGATATTGCGGCATTTGTGCAGCTGCCGTAATCAACGATGGATTGGTGGTTGCATCACGCGGCTTAAAAGTCTCAATCGCCTGAATATCGCCAGTATCTGCGACAACGACTGTAATTTCGCGAAGTTGTTCTAGTAAATTTTTTGCCATGAAATTATCCTCATCTATCAAAATAAAATTTTACATCATGCTATAAGCGCTAATCATGTAACTGTTAGAACCCATAACCTTCAAATGTTTCTATGGAACGGCAATAATCTGCCAATCAGTAAGTATTAGTGTATAAAATGCAGAATCGCCACTCATCGCTACCTTAAATCTGTGAATGACAGATAAAAAGCGCAAATTGTGGCGATACTTATAAGCTGTTGTTTAGACAATTTATCAATGTAAGCAAACTATTTTCCAATGAAAAACGACTAAATCAACCCTTTCCAATTAAGCTTTATTACGCAGATATTTTTCTACACCTGTCGCTTTCTCTGCAGCAGCTATTTTGTCTTTAATTTTTTGTTTAGCTACATATTTAGCAACACCCGTTGCTGGATTTGCACTTTGTTTATCCAGATATTTAGCTACACCAGTTTTATTAATTCCTTGTTTTTCTAGATATTTTTCAACACCTGTAGCACCATTGGAGCTACTGCTAGCAGAGGAATTAGCTGAACCAGAACTGGTTTTAACTCCCGCGTTTTTCTTATAAAGTAAAAAACCAACTGCTGCCAGTGCCAATAAACCTATCAAATTTTTATTAGATGCAGGCGCTTGCTCACTACTTGCAGATGTATCAACACTGCTGCTGACTGCCTCTGAAGAGCTAGACCCACTAGCGCTAGATCCTTTGGTACTAGGCGCTGCAGCGCTATGTTTATAGTCAACATCACTATAAACAACTTTAGGTTGGAAATTGGCAGCCGGATAGTTTGCATCCGCTTGAACAGGAGCAGCAACCGCTTTTGATGCAGAAGAACTACTTGCGGATGATGCAGCACTACTATCGCTAAAAAGCACCTTTGGCTGAAAGTCAGACGCTGGATAGTCGCTGGCTGCCATCACAGAAGAACTTGTCAGCAGTAACGCTGTTAACATAGCTTTTGTTATTGTATTCTTTTTCACGTTTTTCACCTATGATTTCGTTTAAAACGCATCAAAGCTTAGCTTAAAGCCAAGCTTCAACTCGTTGATTATTAAAGCACTGCTTCGACATTTGCGACAACATTATCGACGGTAAAGCCAAACTCTTTGAAAAGTTGGCCTGCCGGAGCTGATTCGCCGAAGCGATCCAAGCCGACGATTTTGCCTTGGCTGCCGGCATATTTCCACCAACCTGCGGTCACACCTGCTTCTACCACGACCCGTTTGCTGACACTGGGTGGCAGCACGCTGTCTTGATAAGCTTGATCTTGCGCTTCGAAAACATTCGTAGAGGGAATAGAAACCACGCGAATGTTTTTGCCTTTACCAGACAGTGCTTCTGCTGCTTTCAGCGCCAATTCCACTTCAGAACCCGTCGCAATAATAATGGCATCCGGGCTACCCACGCTGTCTTTCAGAATATAGCCACCTTTTCTGATAGCCTCAATCTGTGCTGCTGTACGTGGAACGTGTGGCAGATTTTGACGTGAGAAAATCAGTGTACTTGGGCCTTCTTGACGATCAATCGCTGCTTTCCAGCTAACCGCTGATTCAACCGCATCGCAAGGACGCCAAACTTGCATATTGGGTATCATACGCAAAGTTGCCGTTTGTTCAACGGGTTGATGGGTTGGGCCGTCTTCGCCTAAGCCGATGGAGTCATGCGTATAAACAAAAATGGTCGGAATTTTCATCAACGCCGCCATCCGCAGTGCATTACGCGCATATTCCGAGAACATCAGGAATGTTGCGCCATAAGGTCTGAAGCCACCGTGCAGAACCAAGCCGTTCATGATGGCAGACATACCAAATTCACGTACGCCATAATAAATATAGTTGCCGTCATGACCACTGGCGTTCACATCTTTACAACCAGACCACAGTGTCAGGTTGGAGCCTGCCAAGTCAGCAGAGCCGCCCAATAACTCAGGTAGTAAAGGCCCAAAACCGTTCAGGGTATTTTGTGACGCTTTACGACTGGCAATGGTTTCAGCTTTGGCATCCACCGCAGCTATAAATGCGTTGGCTTTTTCGTTCCAGTCACTGGGTAGTTTGCCTGACACACGGCGTTCAAATTCGGCAGCCAGCTCAGGATGAGCGGCACGATAAGCGGCCAGTTGTGCATTCCACTCTGTTTCTAGACGCGCACCTTTGCTATGTGCATCCCAGCCTGCTTTAATGTCAGCAGGGATCTCAAATGCAGGGTGTGGCCAACCAATACGTTCACGCGTTGCTGCAATTTCTGCTTCGCCAAGTGCCGCTCCGTGACATTCTTCTTTGCCTTCTTTGTTGGGTGAACCCCAGCCAATGATGGTTTGGCAGCAAATAATAGTCGGTTTGTCAGTCACTTTACGGGCTTCTTCAAGCGCTTTTTTCACCGCTTCAGCATCGTGACCATCTACTTTAGGGATAACATGCCAGCCATACGCTTCAAAGCGTTTTGGTGTGTTGTCCAGGAACCAGCCCGTTACATTGCCATGACCACGCACTTCACCATCAATCGAGATGTTGTTGTCGTCGTAGATTGCAATCAGTTTGCCCAGTTGCATGGAACCCGCCAGTGAACAGGCTTCGTGCGAGATGCCTTCCATTAAGCAGCCATCACCCAAAAACACATAAGTGTAGTGATCGACAATACTGTGTCCTGGACGGTTAAATTGGCCTGCCAGCGTACGTTCTGCCAGTGCAAAACCCACGGCATTGGTAATGCCTTGGCCCAAAGGACCCGTAGTGGTTTCTACGCCAGGTGCATAACCATATTCCGGGTGACCGGCGGTACGTGAATGCAATTGACGAAAATTCTTAAGTTCTTCTATCGGCAAATCATAGCCTGCCAGATGCAGTAACGAGTACAGCAACATGGAGCCGTGACCATTGGACAAAATAAAACGGTCGCGATTTGGCCAGTGGGGGTTGGCAGGATTGTGTTGCAGAAAATCGTTCCACAGTACTTCTGCTATATCGGCCATACCCATAGGTGCGCCTGGGTGTCCTGAATTGGCTTTTTGCACGGCGTCCATGCTGAGGGCGCGGATGGCGTTCGCTAAATCTCTACGCGAAGGCATGATGGTCTCCTTTTTATTCGTTATTTTTAAAGGCGATTCCTGAAAAATATAGTCATCGCTCTGGCTGAGGCTTTCTAGATTTTGGTGATTTGGAAACTCATTCCCTGCTGCTAAGCAACGGCAACACTGACCACTTTCACACGAATTCAACTAGAAAACCTGCAACTACCGAATGGCGTTGCAGGTTTTAGGCAATCTATTCCAGATTTGCGTGTCTAGATTTCATTTCTTCTTCTGGTATACCTTTTTCATGGATCAAATGCGAAACGGTCGCTTCCAGGAAAAACAAGGTCGATAACTCGAACACAGTACCCATAGGCATACCTCTAACTTTGCCATATTGTTCGGCTCTTCCAATTTGGAAAGTTGTGTCAGCGAGATCACCTATCGTCGAATCGTCTTTAGCCGAAATCAGTGCGATTTTCGCACCTATTTGTTTTGCTTTTTTAGTAAAAGCTATTAACTGTTCAGTTTCACCTGATCCAGAAATAATAATTAACAAATCACCGCTTTTTATGCTGGGAGTAACTATTTCTCCAACCACACTGACGTCATAGCCGCTGTGCATTAAGCGCATTGCAAAAAAACGACCAATCAGACCAGAGCGACCTGCTCCGGATATAAAAATTCGCTTTGAATTATCCAACAAATCGGTAATCTTTTGATCATAAGTGTCATCAGTCGCTTCTAAGATGCCTGATATTTTATCGATAATAAGTTGCTGATGCATAGTTATACCGCCGCCGCGTCTACCAACTCACGAATTTCACGGGCTGCTTCAGCAGGTGATGGAGCTCCGTAAATAGCAGCACCTACAACGATAATGTTTGCACCCGCTTCAACAACTTGTTGAACAGTGGCTTGTTTAATACCGCCAGCAACAGAAATTCTGACGTTCAAACCTAGACGAGCAATGTCTTGCAAGTCAGAGAAGGGTGTTTGTCCAGCAGCTTGAGCATCCAAACCAGTGTGAATACCAACGATTTGCGCGCCCAGTTTCACTGATTCTTTTGCAACGTTAGCTTTATCGCCTACATTGATCAGGTCGATTTGTACTTCAGCGCCATTTTTTTTGGCTGCTTTGATAACCCCAGCAATTGTTGCTAAACCAGAAACACCTAAAACGGTACAGATATCGGCGCCAGCTGCATAAAAAGCACCTGCTTCGTATTCACCCGCATCCATAGTTTTCAGGTCTACCAGTAACAATTTATCAGGATAACGATTTCTCAGTTCGTTAACCAGATTAATACCGTTGTATTTAATACAAGGGGTTCCGATTTCAAAAATATCTACGTAAGGCGCTACTTGATCTGCCAACGCTACTGTTTGGTTGAAATCCAGTGAATCCAACGCCATTTGAATTAATGGTCTTGCCATGTGATGTGCTCCGAAAGTTTTTAATTTTTAGTAATAGCGATTTTTGCAAACTGCCACAACCCGCTAGGCGGGTCACATACTTGTGATGCACTGATAACTGTAAGATAGAAATGGTATAGCTGTCAATGCTTAGCGACTCAGCAAATTGAATAATAGTAAGTGGCCTGCAAGCTCAAACTAAGGATACTGTCTATCAGATTGTAATTTATGCGTAAAAATACAACTAAATATTGACAACAACCAATATTTTATTGAAAAATAACAATTAAAAATCAATATCTTGAAGTATTTTTACACTTATAGGACAGCAATATTCTTAAACCACTCGCCATTTTTTAATAACCACATTGTGGTCAACCAAAGCAGAATATTTTTTTCACTTATCAGCAACGTAATACGGCCTAATTACTTTGGCTTTTGTGCGCAGTTAGGTTTTTAGAATCACTGTATAGATCACACTTATAACAACTAATTATCCCAGAATCAGCACTTGACCACGAGGTAAGCACATTAAAACCCTACGAATCAATGATTAAATGCGTTAACACAACTCACCCAAACTTAGTATCGCTAAACAATGGATAATACTCATCCTTGCTTACTCCACCAAACACGCTAAAAACGACACCCTAGAACACACCCAGCTACTAATTTTAGAATTACCCATTCTCTGCAATAAAGATTGCGCGAACAGGTGCTGGCAAGCCTTCACAAGTAAAATTTTGATCCTCATGATCAAGGAAGTTGCGCAAGGAATGAAACTGCATCCATTCCGTACTACGCTGCTCATCAATCGAAGTCTTAGTCACATCAACAAGCTTTATATTTTTGAATCCACAACGTTTTAACCATACCAGTAATGCGTCGCAACTAGGTAAAAACCAGACATTACGCATTTGCGCATAACGTTGTTCGGGTACTAGAATATGCTCTGCTCCCCCCTCAATGACCAATGTTTCTAATACCAATTCACCACCACTGCGTAAACAATTTTTGAGTTCGAGCAAATGATCAATGGGTGAACGGCGATGATACAGTACCCCCATAGAAAATACAGTATCGAAAAGTTGCAGATTGTTAGGCATATCATCGATACCGATAGGTAAAACATAAACAGCCGCATCACCATATAGTTTACGTATCATTTGAAATTGCAACACACTTAAAAGGGTAGGATCAATTCCAACTACTAATTTTGCCCCAGCACCCAACATGCGCCAGCAATGGTAACCATTACCGCAACCCACATCTAACACAAGCCTATTATTTAATGGTGCAATCTGCTTTTTAAGACGCTCCCATTTCCAATCGGAACGCCATTCGCTATCAATTTCAATACCAAATAAGCTAAAAGGCCCCTTACGCCAAGGATGCAATTTTTTTAAAGCAACATTCAGCAGCTCTTGCTCACTAAACGTCAAATCGGCAGCTCTACCAATTTGTACATGGCTGAATAAATCGCGACTAGAAGTATCAAATTGTGACAAGTCATCAATCACTTTCCGCCATTTCACCAAGTCACCATGTACCTGTTCGGCAAATGCTTGTTCTACTTGCGAAGACAATATATTTGCCCAATCTCCTGCGCCCAAAGTATCCAGCGTTTGGTATAAAGATAGATAATCAACCATTATATCTCGTTAAAGGCATGTGGATTTATTCCACAGGGTGAAAGAAGTCTGTCACAACAATTTCTTACATCACTCAATTAAAATCAGTGCAAGTCTTTGAGGGGAAAGCACTCCACATCCGCTGACGGATTAAAAAATTCAATGCGTCAAAACTACCGCCCTGGTAAAAAAGGGATTCAATTCCGCACTATTAGCAGAGCAAAATACACTGCCCTGCTAATGATCAACCGCATAACTCTGAACATAGTGATTACCCTTGCTGCAAACATCACGTTTTACAGGGGACTCACATGATATATCATTGAACTCGGCTTTTAATTCACCCGGCTTATCCGGCACGAAGTAAAAACGAAAATTGGGATCAGCACTGATTGCGATATCAATTTTGGCAATAAGCACTGGCTTGTTGTTAAAGCTAACTTTAAGTTGATCAACGAAATTAGATTTTCTGATGAATCGAGTCATTTGATCCATCTGCATACCAGTGATATTCGGATGACTGATCATCAACTGAGTTTGTGTAGGCTCCCCAATTTTAAAGTTATCATTTATGCGAAACTTGACTTTGCCCAAACGCTTCAACGCTTCATCAAGATCGGACCCTATTGGAGCCGAACAGCCGCCACTAGCCTTGACATACTTTTTGGTCATAGTTAGTTTCCCGTCATTGGTTTCTGCAATTGCACGGATGTTGCTATAGGTATTAACGCGTATTCTTAAAGCCAGATCAGCTTTACCACTTTCGGGGAAAAACTCAAACTCACCAACGAAAGGAACAGGATTTTTATCGACCAGCAACCAAATTTTTTTGATGTATCTGTCGTTACTTTGTTGAAACTTGCTGCTCACAGAAACAGGGACAATGGCTGGATCTTCTGCTCGGTAAGGTACCTCTAAAGTAATAACGGCATCAGATTCTTCTATGTTTTTACCTGCAAAAAACTGACTTTTCAAAACAGTATTCCAAGTATCATCATCACCTTCTGCCCTAGCAAGACTGGAGAAGGCAATTAGGACAAAAAACCATGCGTGTAGCGCTAACGTATTCATATCTTACCTTTAAGAATCAATATATTGACTATTAATATTATTTTAATGTTATTTAAATTGAAAACTGACTAGACTTAGTTTTATCAATCTTCCCATTCAAGTTCTGCAAAAGCCGTAGTTACATTTCTACGATGAAATTCATCAAATAATTGCCAGTGATTTTCAACTGACGTACCTACCTGATTTACTGCCTGTTCCAAGGTCTTTCCCTGCTTAATCATGCCTCTAATTTCATTACGTAAATTTTGTAAATAAGCTTTTTCTGGCTGCATAGCTGCAGGCCAATCTTTCACTAAATGACCATGTCCGGGAATCACCAAAGTGTAATGGCTCTTCTCCAATTTATCTAATTCTGCTAACCAACCCTTAATACTCCCGTCTACCACCGGTATATGTTCCTGAAACAATAAATCAGCCAACCATAAGGAATTGCTGGTTTTGTCATAGACACTCAAATCATTATCGGTGTGTGCCGCAGGATGAGCGGTTAAGAGTAGCTCTCGATTACCGAGATTCAAGGTCATTGTGTCTCTTACCTGTAAATCGGGAGGTATAATATTATTCTGATTGACATGGATAGCCAGCAATTCTTCAGCACGACTCAAATAGTGATCGCCCCTACTTGCCATGGCACGAGCCAGTTTGTAATGACCAACGAATTGCACACCAGGCTGTTTGAAAGCGATATTGCCATATATATGATCAGGATGTACATGAGTATTAATGACATAACAGACGGGAAGACTGGTAGTTTGTTTTATCGCTGCACGCAAAGCTATGCCTTGTTGTGGACTGCCACCTGTATCAATGACCGCCACGCATTTATCACCCACTATAAAACCAATGTTTGCAATTTCGCCATGGTTAGCTTTATCCGGCCAATAATTTTTTGACACATGCAAATAGATGCCTGGAGCTACTTGACTGACACTTAAAGCGGTTAACGCATTACAGTGATGACTAATCAATAAACTGCCTATCAGAAAAAGATATTTCATACCGCAAGCTGCTCCTGAGAATTAATGAGTTTAAAAAACTCACCTTCAGAAAAAATATCTCGATTATTTTCCACTCTATCAAGATAAACCAAGCCATTAAGATGATCGAATTCATGTTGAAAAACCCGTGCAGGAAAATCACTGAGAAGCATCTCTATTGATTTACCCTGAACATCCTGATATTCAACTTTGACGGATTTATAGCGAGGAACTAATGCGCGGATACCCGGCACGCTTAAACAGCCTTCCCAATCCTTATTTAGCTCACTATCCGCTATAGTCAATCTAGGATTAATCATGACAACAGCATCCATATTAGGAGCACTTGGGTAGCGTTTGGTAGGACGAGAGGCAATAATTATGACTTGTAATGCAACGCCCAATTGCGGAGCAGCAATACCAACACCATTCTCTTCCAGCATCATAGTCTGCAAATTGGACAGCAATTCCCGAAATACTTCGCAACTAAAATCATTAACTGGGCTGGCAGGAACCCGTAAACCGGGATCACCTAATTGTAATATTTTCAGGTTTTTAATCATTTATTGTAAGGAGTTAGAAAGATTACAAAATTTTGCTTATTCAGACATTTATTTCAGTATACTGCGCTTTATCAGACTTTGCTAATCTTTACTTTAGCCGCTTTTTTTGTGATATTAGCTGATTAATCATTACCAGAAAATACATTTTTTTGTTTTTGATTGGTTCAAAATTCCTTTTTACTTACGTTGGAGTCAGCATGAAAAAATTCCATAAAACCCCTTTCGCACTTGCAATGGGAGCCAGTTTATTACCCTTAACAACCCATATTGCCCAAGCTGAGACCAACCCTTTTGCATTATCGACACTGAGTTCAGGCTATATGCAAACTGCGGAGACAGCCCCCGCCACCCCTGAAGCAAACACCAAAATGAAAGACGGCGCTTGTGGTGAAGGAAAATGTGGTGCTGCCATGAAAAAAGTCGACCCGACCAGCGAAAAAAAAGCCATTGAAGGTAAATGCGCAACCAACAAACCAGTACCCAGTAGCGATACTACCAAAAACACAGAAGGCAATTGCGGCGCAAATAAAAAGTAAAACTAAAATTCACAGCAAAAAAGAGTTGTTGCTTAAAAGTCTATTTAGTTTTAGACCACACACCACCACTCTAATGTTTACCGTCTATCGGCTTTACCAATTGGTAAAGCCGATAATTCTAGTTGGTTTTATTTGGGGGCAAATGCATAAAATAAACCCCTTTTTTCACCTATTAGCTCATAAATATTAAGCTTAATAACAAAAAAGTTAATACCATAAATGAGCAATTCATCACATTTTTTTAAAAAAAAATCTATGCCTAAGCATGAATAACATTGCTGTAACATTATTTTAAAAATTTGATATTTCATTTACTTAGCTCACAAAACTGGCAATAGTTTTTCATTAAAACAGCCATAGCTTGCTTGCCATAAAATATTAACAGCTAACATCAATCTATTTTTGCTTTGACAAAAAAAATTGCTATGTATAATGGCAACGATTTAGCTAGGTAATCGTTGTTGCTTTTTTTCAAGTCTGCCGCTACCCGCTTTATTCAAACCCCTGTATCACGCCAGAAATGGCTTTTTTAAGCAAGAGAGATTTATGTCAGTACAAGTAGAAGGCAAAGTAAAATGGTTCAACGATGAAAAAGGCTTCGGCTTCATCGAACAAGAAGGCGGCAAAGATGTATTTGTACATTTCAGCGCTATCAATGGTAACGGACGTAAAACACTGAAAGAAGGTCAGCGCGTTACTATGGAAGTTACTACAGGCCAAAAAGGTCCACAAGCAGAAAACGTTACACCGTTATAAACAGGTTTAAAATGAGCAGAAAAGTCTAGCAGCTTTTCTGCTCGACCTGTGCTTGGTAGTTAATGAACCTTGCTGTAACCAATGTGACCAGCAAAATGGCGCCTTTAATTAAAAATGGCCGTTATATTTCTCTACGGCCATTAAAGGCGTGCGACAGCGTACTACTGTCTATAAATTCGAGCTCGCCACCCATTGGAATACCATGCGCAATACGCGTAGTGCGAATTTGATATTTGGCAGCAACTTCACCGATAAAATATGCCGTAGCTTGTCCTTCAACTGTTGAATTGGTTGCTAAAATAATTTCAGTGATTCTGGCGCTTTGCATACGCTGCTCTAATAGATCCATACCTATCTGATCTGGCCCTATGCCATCTAATGGCGATAATCGACCATGAAGCACAAAGTATTTACCTTTAAATGTCGTTGCCTGATCAATAATCCAAGTGTCTGCCGGGCTTTCGACCACGCACAATAAGCTGTCATCGCGGCTTTGGTTACTACAAATTTCACAAAGCACCGCTTCTGACAAGGTACGACATTCTGAACAGTGTTGAATATTAAGCATAGCTTCTGCCAAGATCTTGCTTAACTGCAGCCCCCCCTCACGATTGCGCTGTAACAAATGAAATGCGATACGTTGTGCTGACTTGGGACCAATGCCTGGCAAACAGCATAAGCTGTGTATTAATTCTTTCATTAAGCCCCGATTCTGCATCTTTTTTAGAATGGCATTTGAAAACCAGGGGGCAATGGCATACCCGCAGTAACATCACTCATTTTTTCTTTTTTCATTTTGTTAACTTTATGTACCGCATCATTTATAGCGGCAGCAACTAAATCTTCCAGCATATCGCGATCATCTCCCAGTAAAGAGGGATCAATACTTACTTTGCGAACCTCTCGCTTGCCTGTCATTAATACTGTAATCAATCCACCACCCGACTCACCTAATATCTCTATGGTTGCCAGTTCTTCTTGTGCTTTTTTAAAATTATCTTGCATTTTTTGGGCTTGCTGCATAATACCAGCTAGTGCATTTTTCATAATGGTTCTCCAAATTTTAATTAAGTGGCTCAATGCTACCCGGTAGGATACGAGCACCAAAAGCGCTTCTCAACTCTTGCACATTGACATCTGCATCAATACTGTCAACAGCTGCTTGTTGTTTATCTTCTCGCGCCTTTTGCATTTCTATGGCAGGCGTCAACTGTGGCGATTCTTGATGCGTAATCAGCAATTTCAAAGGCCTCTTAAAATAATTCTGTAACGCAGCCTTTAGTTTATCTTGAGCAATACTTCCCACTTGTTGAAAACCTGGGTCTATTAGTAAATGACAAGTATGCTCATCAATAGTGTTTAACACACAATTGTTGGCCAGTTCTCGGCTACGACCCGTTAAGTTTAAGGCTACAATAATTTCCGACCAGTGATTAGCTTTAACCTCAGTCGTTATGACAGGCTCGTTAATTTGGTTTTCGGTCTTAACGCTTAAAGCAGGTGATTTCACTAAAACATTACTATCGGCATTACGAGGCTTAACGGTTACGAGTGACCTTGTTTCCTCGTTCCTAGAACGTGTAGTTTCTGGACGAAATGTTAGCATCCTTAACATAACCATTTCAAAACCAGCACGAGCGTCCGGTGCAAGCTCCAAATCACGCTGCCCTATCAAACCAATTTGATAAAATAATTGCACATCTGCCGCTAAAAAAATGTCCGCCAGATGATTGATTAATTGTTGATCAAACTCATTATCAATAAAATCTGGCAGCTGTTGAGTAAGAGCAACTCGATGCAAAACACGTAAAATTTCTTGCAAAATATCAGAAAAGTTTGGTGATAACTCCGCAATTTCAGCTATCTTACTCATAACAGCTCTTGCATCTGCGCCAGCTAAAGCACGTAATATATCGTCTATAGGTTGTTGTGCAACAGTACCTAACATACTCGTAACGCTTGCAAGATTAACACTGCCACTACCATAAACAATTGCCTGATCAAGCAGACTTAAAGCATCGCGAAGACTACCATCAGCAGATCGAGCCAATAACTTTAAAGCAGTGTCTTCAAAGTCTATTTGTTCTTGATTTAAAATAAACCGTAGCTGTGTCGCTATCTGATCAGGCAGAAGACGCTTTAAATTAAATTGCAAACAACGCGATAAAACAGTCACCGGAATTTTATGTGGATCGGTAGTCGCTAGCAGAAACTTTACATGTGCTGGTGGTTCTTCCAATGTTTTTAGTAATGCATTGAAGCTATGACCCGAAAGCATGTGTACTTCGTCAATCAGATAAACTTTATAGCGCCCTTGGTTGGGTGCATATTGGACATTATCGAGTAAATCGCGGGTATCCTCAACCTTGGTGCGCGAGGCGGCGTCCACTTCAATCAAGTCCATAAATCGGCCCTGTTCAAAATCAAGACAGATAGGACATGCACCACACGGATTGTAATCTTGCAGATTTTCGCAGTTAATAGCTTTGGCTAAAATTCTGGCTACAGTAGTTTTACCAACACCACGAGTGCCTGTAAACAGATAGGCATGATGCAAACGATTATGCTGTAAAGCATGAATGAGCGACTGACTGACGTGCTCTTGCCCAACAAGTTGAGTAAAATTGCTAGGACGCCATTTTCTGGCAAGAACCTGATATGCCATGAGCAACAAGAATAGGATAGGCTTTTGGGCGGATACTGTGCCAGCCACATCCCGGCACACGAGTCTGCTGCTACCGTTGCTCCCTTCCGGGCCTGGCGGGGTTTACAGCGTATCGTTGCGAGAGAACCGACACAGTAACCATAAAACAACAGCTGAAAGCTGAAGAGTTGTCTATTATGGCTAATATTTACGTATTAGGCAAATCATATTGTCAAATATAGTTAAAAATAGCTAATATACTGACGAGAAACCAAGCTCAGTTAGTTTGGATTTTGGCATTGATGTTTACAGCTTACTTACAGAACAATTCAGTAGTTTATATTCAAAACTTAGCCCCCTATTCCCCTCTAAACCATCACTTACATTCATATTCATGAAATCACTGTCACATAAATTTTTGTTGTGTTTTTGGTTACTGTTAACCAGCTGCCAACCCCAAAACCAAGAAATGCAATTTGAAGGCTCCGCTCAAGGGACAAGTTACCATGTCAAGATTGTACCCACAGCAAATACTTTTGATATGGATAAAACCAAGCAATTGATTGAAGACGCTTTACAAACTATCGATCTTAAATTATCCAATTATCGGGATGACTCTGAAATATCAATAATAAATAAACATAAAACAACGGATTGGCAATCAGCGTCTCCAGAAATTATTGAATTAGTCAATATAGCGACCTATGTATATTCACGCAGTCAGGGCTGCTATGATTTGACCATCAAACCCCTGTTTGACTTATGGGGATTTTCGAAACACGAAAATCGGATACCCAATCAGGAAGAAATCAAGCAGGCATTAATACATGTCGGCATGCCACTTCTGGAAATAGATAAGATCAACTCACGTATACGCAAACTGGACCCAGATGTACAAATTGATTTATCCTCAATTGCGCAGGGATACTCGGTTAGCGTAATCGCCAATTTACTGGAAACACAAGGTATTCAAAATTATTTGGTAGAAATTGGCGGCGAAATGAAAGTCAAAGGCCGTAATGGACATCATAACCCCTGGAGAGTCGCCATTGAAAAACCCTCACCATTTTCTCGGGAAGTACAGAAAGTTTTAGATATTCACCAACAAAATGGCTCTGCCATTATGACCGCTGGCACGTATCGAAATTTTTTTGCGGAGCAAGGCCAAACATATTCCCATATTATCAACCCAAAAACAGGCAGTCCAGTAACGCATCATTTATTATCCGTAACAGTTCTGCATGACGACCCCACCTGGGCAGATGCCTGGGACACCGCCTTACTGTGTGTTGGCGAAGTAGACGCGGCGAAAATTGCTGAAGCTGAACAACTTAAAGTACTATTGATTTATCAGGAAGATAATTCTCTACAAGAATATATTAGCAAAGCGTTCGCAACGGCTCAGGAAAATTAATTTCACTATGGCACATACAAATATATGTGCCATAAGTTTCTAAAAATTACTGCAAATCAACCTGATTGAACATACTACCTATGGTATGGGCAAATACTGTTCCCAATTTACCAGCTAAACGATCCATTAAATGCTCCTGGGGAGTAAAATTTACTTTTTCTTCCGTTCCAAGCACATCACGAGCAACTGAATCAACGCTACCAAAATCATCAGCCAAACCGATTTTTACACCCTCAGCCCCTGTCCACACCAAGCCTGAAAATAATTCCGACGTTTCGGCTTCTTTTAACCTGTTGCCACGCCCTTCTCGAACGGCAACAATAAATTGTTGATGCACTTCATCAAGCAAAGATTGCATGTGAGCGAATTCCTGTTCCTTTAGCGGCGAAAACGGATCCAACATTGCTTTATGTGCACCAGCTGTTAATAATCGTCGCTCTACACCGACTTTATCCATTATCTTGGTTAAACCAAAACCATTCATAATTACACCAATGGACCCAATAATACTGGCTTGATTGACATAAATTTTGTCAGTAGCAGCAGCAATATAATAACCACCAGAAGCACATATATCCGCAACAACGGCATAAATTGGCGTATCAGGATGCTTTTTCTTTAGCCGCCGGATCTCATCATAGATTTCAGCTGACTGCACTGGACTGCCACCGGGTGAATTAATATTAAGAATAACACCTTTGGTGTTTTTGTCTTTGATGGCATCACGCAAACCCTCAATGACATTATTGGCGCTGGCCGCTTCTCCTTGAGCTATTACACCAGTTACATCAACAATAGCCACATGCTGACTGCCTTTTGCACCAATCTCTTCTTTAATTTGCGGATAAGTAGCAACCAATAAAACAATAATAAGATAAGAAAACGCTAATAACTTAAAAAAAATCCCCCAACGTCTGGCTGTTTTTTGTTCATTAATGGCAGCAAACGCAAGCTTTTCGATCACTTCTTTTTCCCAGCGAATTTGTTGCTCGACAGTTGTTTTTGCCGAATCCTGATTATTTTCCATGCATTAACCCCTTATAAAAATTCCAGTAAATCAGTTGGATAACTCAAACACATCAGTGGCTGATAGTGTTGTAAAATCTCAGCCGAGTGCGCTCCACAAGTAACGCCAATGGCAGCAATACCGGCATTCATCGCCATTTGCAGATCATGTACTGAGTCGCCCACCATTAGAACGCGTTGCTTATCAACACCGAGTTCGCTAATAATTTGATTAATCATTAATGGATTTGGTTTAGATTCTGCTTGATCAGAGCTACGAGTCGCCGCAAATAAATCTGCTAGTTCAGTAGCTACCACAGCCTGAGCAAGTCCTCTGGACTTTTTACCAGTGGCAATTGCCAACTGATAGCCATTGACTTTAAATTGTTGCAACATTTCATAAACACCCGGAAACAGATCTGCTCGACTGATGTCTTTAGAAAAAAAAGTCTGTGCATAGTCTGCAACTATTTTCTCTCGTAGTGAGTCATCAATGTCTGGAAATAATTGCGTTATGGCTTTCTCAATGCTCAGACCGATAATATCTTTTGCAGCCTGAACATCAGGTACCCGACAATGGTGACGAATAGCTGCTTGCTGTATGCAGTAGACTATCCAATCCACAGAATCAATAAGGGTACCATCCCAATCGAAGATAATTAAATCAAAGCGGTTTTTCATTTTGCAGTAAAAGTTGTAATTCCTCAGGTAAGGGTGCAATAAAACTGAGTGGCTGCCCAGTAACAGGATGGGCAAACTGTAATTGCTCGGCATGTAAAAACAATCGTTTATAACCACGATTTTTAAACAATTTATTAATAGCATTTTCACCATAACGGTCATCTGCAATAATTGGATGACCGAGCCAGGCAGCATGAACCCGTATTTGATGAGTACGCCCCGTTTTTGGAGCCGCATGAACGAGTGTTGCATCCTGAAACTGTGTTAAACGCGTAAATAAAGTTTCTGCAGATTTGCCTGCCTGACTGACTATCACCATTCGTTCGCCTCCTTGCTGGGTGTTTTTGAGCAATGGGACCTCAACTAATTGTTTCTTACGCTTAAACTGTCCTGCTAGTAAAGCCAAATATGTTTTATTGACACCATCACCACGAAACAGTTCGTGAAAAACTTTTAGAACTGCACGTTTTTTTGCAATTAATAAACAACCCGATGTTTCTTTATCCAGTCTATGAGCCAATTCAAGAAATTTTTGTTGTGGTCTAATTTGCCTCAGTGCTTCAATGATGCCTGAATTAACGCCACTACCACCATGGACCGCAAATCCGGCTGGTTTATTTAGCACAATAAAGCCTTCGTCTTCAAAAAGAATATGGTTTTCTAAACTAAATCTCAAGGTAGGTTGGATAATTATGCTCTCTTCCGATTTTTCAGCTACTCTTATTGGAGGAATACGAACAATATCCCCAATTGCCAGTTTATAGCTGACATCGGCCCGACCTTTGTTAACTCTTACTTCACCTTTTCTTACCAAACGGTATATCCGTGTTTTCGGAACACCCTTAAGGTACGAGATCAGGAAATTATCGAGTCGCTGTTCGCTATTTGCCTCACTGATTTCCAGCCACTGGACTTGAGGATTGCTCTTATTTTCTGAACTATTCATGCTGTAAATGATAACAATATATTGGCTATAGTGGTTTAAAATTGCTGCTATTAGCAAAGATTGTTATATTAGAGGGGTTTATCTGCTGATAGACTAGACGATAAATAAATTATACGCTAATGGTTGTGACGATTTACGTCTGACAGCCAAAAGAATTTTTTAGGGTTTTATCACTCAACCCATGATGAGTGACCTGCATCCTTTGTATAGAGTTCGGTATAACAGATTCCCTCTATTTGAAATGCCACACCCGGAAGATCCGCTACATGCTGCTTTTAAACATCAATCTGCGATTACCGTTTTCAATCAGTCTGGCTATTCAAATGCATAATGTTGGGAAACAACGCCGCCTTTATCCGCGACAACCAAACCTGTATTAACTCTACGTAGGATACAAAGAACAACAAGGATAAATAATGAAAAGAATGCTTATCAATGCCACGCAGCCTGAAGAGCTACGTGTCGCTTTGGTAGATGGTCAGAAATTGTACGATTTTGACATCGAAGTACCTTCAAAAGAACAAAAAAAATCTAATATTTACAAAGGGATAATTACAAGAGTAGAACCAAGTCTTGAAGCTGCTTTTGTAAATTACGGCGCTGAAAAACACGGATTCTTACCCTTCAAAGAAATTTGTCAGCAATATCGCGTTGGAGACGGTGAAGACAGTAAATCTTCGTCTAAAAACAACATACGCGAAGGCCAGGAAATAGTTGTACAAATTGAAAAGGAAGAACGCGGCAATAAAGGAGCGGCGCTGACTACCTATATTAGTCTTGCAGGCACTTATTTGGTGTTAATGCCTAATAATCCCAAAGCAGGTGGAATTTCAAGACGTATAGAGGGTGATAATCGTAACGAATTACGTGAAACCATGTCGGCTTTGGAAATTCCAGATACCATGGGCTTAATTATTCGTACTGCGGGCTCTGACAAGAATGTAGAAGAATTGCAATGGGACTTGAATTACCTGTTACAACTTTGGGAAGCCATAGATCGTTCCAGTAGCGAACAAACGGCACCTTTTCTGATTTTTCAGGAAAGTAATGTCATCATCCGCGCCTTACGGGATCATTTAAGGGGTGATATTGATGAAATACTAATAGATCAGGAAGGTGCATTTAAGTTAGTGCATAACTTTCTGAAACAGGTGATGCCGCATAATTTGCATAAAGCCAAACAATATCAGGATAGCGTACCGTTGTTTAGTCGCTACCAGATTGAAACTCAGATCGAAATGGCTTACAAACGAGAAGTCACCCTGCCCTCAGGCGGATCTATTGTAATCGATCATACCGAAGCATTGACCTCGGTCGACATCAACTCTGCACGCGCAACTAAAGGTAGTGACATAGAAGAAACTGCGTTAAACACCAATTTAGAAGCGGCGGATGAAATAGCTCGGCAACTTCGTTTGCGTGATTTGGGCGGCTTATTCGTCATCGATTTTATCGATATGATGTCAAACAAAAATCAAAGAGAAGTTGAAAATCGTTTACGTGATGCACTAAAAATTGATCGTGCACGTATCCAAACTGGACGTATTTCACGTTTCGGCTTAATGGAAATGTCTAGACAACGTTTACGTCCTTCATTGGGTGATTCAACTCAGCTCACGTGTCCGCGCTGTAAAGGACAAGGTACGATTCGTAATGTAGAGTCAGTTACCCTAGCTGTGTTACGGTTAATCGAAGAAGAAGCCATGAAAAAGGGCACTGAACGAGTTATCGCACACTTACCAATCGACTGCGCAACTTTTCTCTTAAATGAAAAACGCGCTGCTATTCAAGAATTAGAAGCTCGTTT
The DNA here is from genome assembly GCF_039904985.1 of Methylomonas sp. AM2-LC. Classification (NCBI taxonomy): domain Bacteria; kingdom Pseudomonadati; phylum Pseudomonadota; class Gammaproteobacteria; order Methylococcales; family Methylococcaceae; genus Methylomonas; species Methylomonas sp. AM2-LC. The sequence goes on along the minus strand of NZ_CP157005.1, from coordinate 722,053 downwards.
GCGAGTAGGCGTTGTGGTATTGCCCAGCAGACATTTGGAAACTCCTGCCTATGACATTGAACGCATTAAGACTCTTGAAGGTCTTGAAGATAAAGCCAGTCATCTACATATTAAAGAAGATGAAATCAGTGTTCCAGAATTTGCCAAACAAACAAGCCAGAAATTTGAGCGCGCAGCAGTTAAAGAGTTCTTACCCGATGCTCCCGCGCCGGTACAGAATAAAAAATCCTCCACCAGCCTTATTCAACGCTTCTGGCAGCGTTTAATTGGACGTTCGACACTTGCCGAAAACTCTGCGATTGCAGAGGCTGCTAGCAAACCCGAAGACAGACCTAAAAACAATCGGAATAAAGATAGAAATAAAGATAGAAATGGAACCGGACGTAATTCTCGCCGCAATAACAAGCGTAACCCGAATACAAATCCAACCACAGAAACAACGACTAACACTGACGATTTCAAACCAACCAGCGAAAGCGAAAATTCGTCAGAAAATATAGTTAAAAAATCAGGCACCCCCCAAGAACGCCCTCAACAAGAGCGTACTGCCAGACGTGGACGCAATCGTCGCCGTTCATCTCGCAATGGCGGAGAAAGAAAGTCTGAACCTGGCTCAGTTAATAGCGTAGAAAATACCGAACGACCTTCAGATACTCAATATGCAACAGAAGGCACGGAAAGAAGCCCGAAAATTCATAGCCCCGAGGTATCGTCACAACCTTTGCAAGCGAATAAAACCAACGAATCTGACAACACACATCGGGACAGAGTCGCTGTTTCCGACTTCGAAAACAATACAACGCAGCGCCCCCAGCAAGCTCGTCCGTATGCGATGGATTTTGCAGAACGCAGTCAAAGAATAGAGCCCACCACTATTGATCATCATCATGATGACAGAGTAGGCTCAAAATCGAGTGCAAACTCAACTGAAGAATAATTCATATCTAAAGGGGTAACCTTTGCAGGGTTACCCCTCCTTTATCAAAATCTGTGCAACATATCTCACTTTTCTAAGAAGTTTCTGCCAAAAGCTTGATCTCTGACTAGACTCTATTGATAAACATGGCATTACTGTAGTAATTCAATGTTTGCATGTTGCCAACTTGAACAGCTGGTTGGCTATTTATTATCCCTCCTAATTGAAATATGGGGCTGTTATTAGACGCTGAAATCAGCGTGTTTATTTCGTTAACACCTCTTTGGTAGAGGTATTCGATTATTGGGATATAGAATTTATGAACAACCTTTTACAATCAAATAAGACTAAATTACTGTCTGCAATGCCTGCAGTAAAACGCTACGAATCAAGACTGGGCGCTTTAAACGACTGGTGGGGTAAAATAGCACTTATTGGCAAAATTAATAGTCATAATGTTGCTTCTACCATTCTAGACGACATGAGTCTTACTAAAGACAAGTTTGGTGAACTGCAACATAAACTTACTCACAACCTACTCATCGAGAATTTGCAAAAACTGGTGCTTGATAATGCCTCAAAAGCACAGGTAGTCATTGAGCTACTCATTCGCAATCTATTTGAGCGTACCGCTGATGTTGGTTTTTTAGCCACCGACGACGATATTCGCACCTTCTTATCCAGCAAAACTACTGATAGCACCCAAACGGAATATATCGAACTTCGCTTACAGGAGTATGTAAAAAAGTACAGTGTCTATGATGAAATAATTATTTTTGATAGCCAGGGAAACCTAAGGGCAAATCTAGACAAAAACAATGTTATCAACGAAATAGATGAAGCTCTAGTTAAAGAGACACTCACTACTCATAAAGAGTATATCGAAACCTTCAGATATTCCAGCCTTCAAAGTGATCGCAATCATTCACTCATATATTCATGTCGAATTACTGCCACGGATCAACGTGATTCTACAACTTTAGGCGTTTTATGTTTATGTTTTCGGTTCGACAATGAAATGAATGGCATTTTTACAAACTTGCTGCCTAATGTCGAAGAGGGTGTACTGACAATATTGGGGACAGACAGCAAAGTGATTGCCAGCAGTGATCAAAGAGCCATCCCTATACAGGCATTAATCCCCTTCCACCATCCGGTAGAAATACTAAGCTATCAAGGCCAAGAATATATTGTTAACACTCGCAAGACTGAAGGCTATCAAGGCTTTAAAGGACTTGGCTGGCAAGGTCAAATGTTAACGCCATTACGAACAGCATTCACACGCCAAACCTCAGCGGCATCTAGAGCGGATTACGCAGACATTATGGAACAAGCCATTACATTTCCTAAAGAATTACGCGATATTCGACAAGCGTCTGCGGATATTAATGCGGACCTCGGATTACTCGTATTAAATGGTCAAATTACATCAGCACGAAAAAATGCGGCTGAGTTTATGCCGGTACTGGAAGCCATAAAACAAATTGGTTCCGATATTGCTAATATTTTTACCGAATCCGTGAATAGCTTACAGGAAATCACGGTAATGTCGTCACATCTTGATAACGCCGGATTTCTAGCCTCGCTTGCGGTCGATATCATGGATCGCAACCTGTATGAAAGAGCGAATGACTGTCGTTGGTGGGCTTTAACTTCGGCATTTAGACGTATTTTGGCACAAACCAGCGTTTCTACACAGGATAAAAACCAGATGTGTGAGATTTTGGCCTACATCAATAATTTGTACACGGTATACACTAATTTGTATGTATTTGACATAACAGGGGAAATTCTAGCCACATCCAATAACAATGAGCGCGGCATTATAGGCATGAAAGTGGCCGATAGCACAGGCGCAGCGAAAATACTGCAAAACTATGACAGCCAAGCTTATAGCGTATCTGCATTCGAATCGACTCACTTGTACCAAAATCGCTATACATATATCTATAATGCCAGCATTACACAAATAGAAAATCCGCAGGAAGTGTTAGGCGGTATTGGTATCGTTTTCGATAGCGAATTCCAATTTAAAGAAATGCTGTCAGAAATTTTACCCTGTGATGATAACGGAAATATATTGCCAGGTTGTTTTGCTGTATTCGCGGAGCGCAAAAAAAAGATTATTGCCGTCACGCAAAATTCAAATTTACAAGTGGGAGAATCTTTAAATCTTGATGACCATTTTTTCGCGATGAAAAATGGTCAACGTTGCTCGGAAATCATTCAATATCAAGAAATAAACTACGTTTTGGGTATCGCTGTATCACAAGGTTATCGTGAATATAAAACTTGTGATAATTACACAAATGATATTTTGGCATTTGTCTTTATCCCTTTTTAATAATGAGCATAGTTCTGTCACTAACATCTATCAACAAACTTAAGCGCAGAATTAGGCAAGTTTATTACAAATAATGGTTAACCAACTGACTGATGACTAGTATTTAACTACAATTTACGTACAGCTTATCTAGACTTTTTCCACAAATCTGCACTTTGAAAGCTTCCTATCGACTCAGATGACTTTTTCCCGATACACACAACGGTTTCTCCCAGCACAAATGGCCCAAATATGATTCTCATTGGAATCCAGAGAATGCTAGTGACAAGCTTTCTTAATCGGGTAGCGAATGAGGCAGCAGTAAAAATCTCTAATGTTGAAAACCCTGATTCCTGAAGAAGTAAAGGAAATTGCTCTAGTGAAATAGGTGATATATGCCGCTGAATAAGATAATTTTTTGCCCCAAACCCCCACAACTCTCCTTTCAAAAAAAACTTCACTCTACCTTCAAAAAAACCAATATTGGGTGTAGTTATAATTAATATTCCATCATTATTTAATAATGCAAAACACTGCTTTAAAAAAGCTCTAACGTCGTTTAGATGTTCAATCACTTCAGAGGCTATGATGCAATCAAAGCGCTGTTCACCAAAGAATAGAGAAAATTCCTTATTGAAATCACATTGCACATGAGAAACATCACTAATGGTTAAATGATTATCTAAATCTGCAGCAACAATTTTGTGGTAACCAATATCATGCAGACGCTCTATCATTGCCCCTGTATAAGCACCTAATTCAAGAATTGACTGATTAGGCACACAATATTTACAAACCATATCGGCAACCGCAACATGTGTACCTGGCGCTGCCGCAATACCTAGGCTTTTGTAACACTCATTTTGTTTTCTGAACATAATTACATTACCAAAAGTTAACATTGCTTAATATGTAGTGAGAGTCGTATTGGATAACCAACACTCTGATACTGTGTAACTGATTACTGAGTTTCGCTAATTATTCTAACAATCACAACCCACGCGCGCCCAAAGAAGAATAGATAAAATATAAACCTAACCTACTTCGATGAAAACGGTCTAATCAAGAAACACCTAAATGTATATAAATAATATGGCCTTTCTGAAATAGATTATAAACAATTAGTTTTCTATACTATCCCGGCATGGTACACGTAAATAACGGATTAGCAGAATTCTTGATAGTTTTAATATCCTTTCCCGCCGAAAACAATCAATCCATAATAAACAATCAATCGTAACTAGTTGCTTTTATTACCAACAAAACAACCCCATTGATGCTAAAGTTGTTGATAGCAACAAGCCTACACGAACATATTCACGCCACCCTCTGTCAGCAAGCCCAGCATCAAAAGCTGGGTTACTGATCAACTGGGTGTATAGTTTATAGCTAAACTACTTGTGTAACACTAGCAGCATGAAACTTAATTATTTTTCATACTTAACGATTTGAAATAGACAAAACATCACGCTTACCTACACCTTGATAAAGTTGACGAGGACGGCCTATTTTAAGTTCAGGATCAGCGATCATCTCATCCCACTGCGCAATCCAGCCAACAGATCTGGCCATAGCGAAAATAGCAGTAAACATATCGGTAGGAATACCTAACGCCCGTAACACAATCCCTGAATAAAAATCCACATTGGGATACAGTTTCCTCTCGACAAAATAGGGATCTTCCAGAGCAATGCGTTCCAACTCCATAGCTAATTTGAACAGTTTATTATCGTGTAAGTCCAATTCGTTCAATACTTCATAACACGTTTCCCGCATTAATTTTGCACGTGGATCGTAATTTTTGTAAACACGATGACCAAAACCCATCAAGCGAAACGAATCATTTTTATCTTTGGCCTTATTGACGAATTCGCCAATTCGAGACACATCACCTATTTCTTCTAACATATTTAACACAGCTTCATTTGCTCCTCCGTGCGCCGCCCCCCATAAGCATGCAATGCCTGCTGCCACACAAGCGTAAGGATTTGCACCACTGGAACCGGCTAAACGCACCGTTGAGGTTGAAGCATTTTGTTCATGATCTGCGTGCAAAATCAAAATCCTATCTAGGGCTCTGACCAACACCGGATTAGCCATATACTCATCACAAGGATCGCCCATCATCATGCGTAAAAAGTTTTCGGCATAACCCAATTTGCGCTTAGGATACATAAATGGCATACCAATACTGTATTTGTAACACATTGCTACTATGGTAGGCATTTTTGCAATCAAACGAATTGCTGATATATATCGATCCTCCTTACTAGTAATATCCATCACATCGTGGTAGAAAGCCGATAATGCGCCCACCACACCGACTAGCACAGCCATAGGATGAGCATCCCTACGGAAGCCACTGTAAAACCTGCTTAACTGCTCATGAACCATCACATGTTGACTTATGCTGGTGACGAAACCTTTCATTTCACCACCCTTAGGTAGCTCACCTTTCAGAAGTAGATAGCAGACCTCAAGAAAATCACATTTTTCCGCTAGTTGTTCAATCGGATAACCTCTGTACAATAATATGCCAGCTTCACCATCTATATAGGTGATTTTGGAAGTACAGCTTGCTGTAGACGTAAAACCAGGATCATAAGTAAATAATCCCGTCTCTGCATAGAGTCGGCGAATATCAATAACATCAGAGCCTAAAGTACCCGATAACACAGGCAGCTCATGCTGTTGATCCTGAAAGTCCTGTTGTAGGAAGATTTTTTTGTCAGCCATAAAAGTTCTCCCGTGAAATGGCGTTAAGTGACGACAAGCACCAGTATTCTAATCCATAATGCTGCCAAAAAATGTCTTAAAAAGTTAATAATCTATTTTGTCTTTATTGCAAAATGATCGAAGAAAGGAAAGGAGAGCGCTGGCCAAACACTCTGTTAACCCTTTCACTATAATTGGATATAAAAGCCCATTATTCCAGCTTAGTTCTCTAAAGAGTGTTTACCGAACAGTTTTGACAGTTTTTTCAAGTTCTTCTCGGCTGACATGCCTAACATCTTTGCCCTTAACCATATAAATAACATGCTCACAAACGTTACAAGAATGGTCGCCTATACGCTCCAGCGCTCTGGCAGTCCATAACATATCTAACGCCCGCGTGATGTTTCTAGGGTTTTCCATCATTTGAGTAATTAGTTGCCGAGTGATACTTGTGTATTCTCTATCAACCTTAGCATCTTGTGCGGTAATTTCTATAACTTCCTCAACATCAGACCTTGCATACGCATCTAGCGCGCCATTAAGCATGTCTCTAACCAGTTCCAGAAGATGCTCAATTTCGTAATATTTATCCTGATAATAATCAGATCCCTCAAGACGCATAGTCATACGCGCAATTCTAGCGGCTTCATCGCCAATGCGCTCCAGATCAGTGATGATTTTAATCGTGGCAATCAACATACGAAGATCAAATGCTGCAGGTTGACGCTTAGCCATAATTTCTGTGCATTCATGATCAATGTTTTTTTCCAGCTCGTTTACCAGTTGATCTTGTTGCACCACAGTTTCTGCACTCTCCATGTCGTAACCCATAAAAGCTTTTGTTGCCAGATCAACTTGTTGCTCTACCAATCCACCCATAGCTAAAACTTTGTTACGAATGTCCTCCATCTCCTCATTGAATTGGCGGGAAATGTGTTGTTTAATTTTATTACTGTCCATCAAGTTGTCTCCTAATTAACCGTAGCGACCAGTGATATAATCTTCGGTTTGTTTTTTGACTGGATTGGTAAACAGTTCACTCGTTTCACCAAATTCAATCAACTCACCCATATACATAAATGCTGTATAGTCAGAAACTCGAGCAGCTTGTTGCATATTATGTGTCACGATAACTATAGTATATTGATCCTTTAACTCATTGATTAATTCTTCAATTTTCAAGGTTGAAATAGGATCTAAGGCCGATGCTGGCTCGTCAAGCAATATAACTTCCGGTTCAATGGCAATTGCTCTAGCAATAACTAATCGTTGCTGTTGACCACCAGACATGCCTAGCGCATTATCATTCAAGCGATGCTTAACTTCATCCCATAATGCAGCTCCACGTAGGGACTTTTCAACAACTTCATCCAGAATTTGCCTATCATTTATACCCTGAATTCTTAAACCATAAGCAACATTCTCATAGATAGTTTTAGGGAATGGGTTAGGCTTTTGAAAAACCATACCAACGCGCCGGCGAAGAGCCGCGACATTGACTGATTTATCATAAATATCTTCGTTATCCAGTAAAATTTTACCTTTTATGGATACTCCATCAACTAGATCGTTCATTCTGTTGATACAGCGTAGTAAAGTGGATTTCCCACAGCCACTGGGGCCTATATATGCCGTAACTTTTTTTCTGGGCATTTCCATATTTACATTATGTAATGCCTGTTTATTGCCGTAAAAAAGATCAAGATTCTCAATCTTGATGCACGTTTCGATTTTCTCATCCGGTGATTTATCGTCACGATTCAAAGCGCTGATATTTATGCCGTGTGTGCGTATGGGTGCTGTTGTCATCGTATTGATCCAAGCGTATTGGGTAATGTAAGCAAGTTAATTTTCCAGAGCGCGATATTTTTCCCGCAGATTATTTCGGATGGTAATGGCAAACATATTAAGTCCAACAATAACCATTACCAGCAACAACGAAGTTGCATAAACCAAAGGACGCGCAGCCTCTACATTAGGGCTTTGGAAACCAACATCGTAAATGTGAAAACCAAGATGCATAAACTTTCTATCCAGATGCAGATACGGAAAGTTTCCATCTAAAGGTAAGGTTGGTGCGAGTTTAACCACACCCACCAACATAAGTGGTGCCACTTCACCGGCTGCACGAGCTACCGCAAGAATTAAACCAGTCATGATTGCAGGGCTCGCCATTGGTAAAATAGTGCGCCATAAAGTTTCTGCCTTGGTGGCACCCAAAGCCAAACTCCCCTCGCGTATCGACTTAGGTATCCGTGACAAACCTTCTTCAGTAGCCACTATCACTACGGGTAAAGTTAACAACGCTAATGTCAAGGCAGACCACAACAATCCTGGTGTGCCAAACACGGGAGCAGGTGCTGCTTCTGGAAAGAAAACCCGATCAATTCCACCACCGATAATATAGACAAAAAATCCCAAACCGAAAACACCATAAACAATTGACGGTACACCCGCAAGATTGTTTACTGCAATTCTAATAATACGTGTAATAAAACCTTGTTTGGCATATTCACGCAAATAAACGGCAGCAATAACACCGAAAGGAGTTACGACAACTGCCATTAATATCACCATTAGCACTGTACCGAATATGGCGGGAAAGATCCCACCTTCTGTATTCGCTTCGCGTGGATCTTCACTTATAAAAGCAATAAAGTTAGAAACATATTCGACACATTTGTCAAAAACACTCATTTGATTAGGATGTGTCAATTTAACGATTCTAGCAAATGGAATGTTTATTTCATGATGCTCAGCATCCGTAACTACAATGCTAAACCGTTTGAGCTCTTTAGTCAGTTGGTTTATTTGCTCTTGTAAAACTTTATATTCTTGCTCATAGGTTAATTTTTTTGTTGCAAACTCTTGTTGGTAGGTACTGTTCCATTGGTTTTTGAGTTCTAAACTACGTTGTTTTAAGCGTAAACGCTCCAGATTGTAATTTATGGCACCCACATGTTTATCTTGTAGTGCATCTATTTCTGCATGTAATTTTAATGCTGTTTCCAATTTTTCTTGAGCAAGTGTCCATGTTTGCTGGCCTTCAAGCAGTTTGCCATTTTCTTTTACTCCTAACAGTCTTCCATAAAAATTACCCCATTCCCTGCGTTCAACACTGATTAAGTCGTCAGGTGTTGATTGGTTGACTATATATTGATCTTGAATCCAGCGAAAATCACTACCAAGAATGTCGCGGTTACCGGTTTTAACCAGATGTTGAAGTAAATATTCCCCATTATCCAATACTTCATGCCCAGCCGCTCTTGCTTGAGCTGCTGCTAGCAACGAGCTTGCGACATCTTCACCGATAATTAATGTCTCCGGCGACTTTCCCTCCTGATAACGATATTCGACTATATCAGCAGGCCAAAAATGCCCAAGCCCCCTAACGGCAATCAAAGTTAAAAGACCTATTACCAATATCAGGTTAATACTGACTGCTGCGCCGGTCATCCATATCCACGGCAAACCACTTTTAAACCATGCTTTAATCATAATGAACTGTATTTTTGTCTTAAATTCTGACGGACTATCTCGGCCAAGGTATTTACGATAAAGGTAAACATAAATAGAACTAAAGCCGCAAAAAACAATACCCGATAATGTGTGCTGTTCACTTCAGCTTCCGGCATTTCCACTGCAATATTGGCAGACAAAGTGCGCAAACCCTGAAAAATACTTAAATCCATCACTGGCGTATTTCCGGTAGCCATAAGCACAATCATGGTCTCGCCAACAGCCCGACCAAAACCAATCATAATTGCCGAGAATATGCCAGGGCTAGCAGTCAATAACACCACTTTAATCATGGTTTGCCAAGGGGTTGCCCCTAAAGCTAAAGAGCCTGTCGTCAGATGTTTGGGTACACTGAATATTGCATCCTCAGCAATTGAAAATATCATGGGTATTACTGCAAATCCCATTGCCAAACCAACTACCAGTGTATTACGCTGATCGTAGCCAATACCATATGTACTACTCATCCAATTGCGTAAATCGCCATTGAAGAACAGATTATCGATGCCAGGACTGAGTTGAAATGCCAACAAACCACTAAAAATAACCACAGGTATTAACAATAGAAAATCCCAACCTTCAGGTATTTTATCTCTATAGCTTTTAGGTATAGTTTGCCAAACATAAGAAAAAATCATCACCCCTAAAGGTACGAAGATGAGTAAGGTAAAAATACCCGTTAAATGCAATTCAATGAATGGTGCCAACCATAACCCGGCCAGAAAACCTAAAATTACTGTGGGTAAAGCCCCCATAATTTCAATACCCGGTTTAACGTATTGACGAATCTGCGGCGCCATAAAGTAGCCTGTATAAATCGCACCAAACAAAGACAGCGGCACGGCGACCAGCATGGCATAAAACGAGGCTTTGATGGTCCCGAAAACCAATGGAATTAAACTCATTTTCGGTTCGAAATCATTACTGGCGGAGGAAGATTGCCAAATATAATCGGGATGAGAATAACTTTCATACCAGACTTTTTGCCATAATGAGGACATTGACACTTCAGGATGTTCGTTTTCAACTGACCAGTAGTTAATGATGCCATCACTTGATTCCATCAGAAATGCATTAGCGCGAGGCGACAAGGTCAATGCCAATGGCGTTCCTTGCGTCACTTGCTCTTTGATCAATTCCCGTTCTGCGGTGGTATTATAAATGCCAATATTACCCTTGGCATCGGCGACCAGCATACCTTTGCGACGTTGTTCAGCATTGATAGCCACCACGGCTACATCCGATATTTTAAAAGCCCGCAATTTTTCCACATTAAAATGATTTTTTTCATCACGAATCATGCTCCATTGCGATAATAAACCGCTACTATCACCAATCAGTAATGAAATATCTCCATTCAAAAACTCCATGGACGTGATAGTAGCGCCCTGATTAATAACATTGAGTTTATGTTTTAGAGTGGGTGTATTTTTATCCGCAATATCGATAATAGTGAGGTCACCTTGCTTATTGGCCAGATAGAGATTTTTTAGCTCTTTATCTACCAAAATAAAATCGACTACATTACCTACTTCAACGATTTCGGTTTCACTACGATCCAGGCTGGCTTCATCGTCAAAAAGCGAAGCTTTCTTACTCAAATTTGTTAACACAATGCGATTGTCACTGGTTTTTGCCACGACCACATTGTTTTTTTCGCTAAGCTTAACTTCAATTTTGCTTAACGCAGCACCTTTACTGTCTACTATAATCGGCTCTTTACCTAACGGATATTGTAGCGATGGCGTAATAGAGCGTTTGCCGGCGACAAACGATTGTCTGTAATCATGTTTAACAATCAGACAACGGCCATCTGACAGCCCATAAGCGACTATATCTTTGTCGTGGCTACCGTGGTTAAAACTAACAATTTGTACTTGGTCAGGAATCGGCAGCTTTTCAATTAAAATCGTGCTGCCATCGGCAACTTTGAAGAAAACTGCACTTCCGGTTTCAGTAAATCGTACCGCAATTTCGTTTTGTTCTTCCATACCCAAATGCAAAGTTTTACCAAGACTTATTTCAGGTACAGCGTAACGATTAACGGCTTCTGCATGCGCAGGCAATAAAAGTGGAAAAACCACATACAACAAATAAAAAAATATTAAAACTATAGCAAGGATAATGCTTAAACCGCCAGCCGTTACAAAATAAGTAGCTAACTTATCCTTTAAAAGCCGCCAGCGTTGGTGGCGATCGCTTTTAGCGTTGTGTATTAGCGAAGTGTATATCGGTGTTGAGAGTTCTTCAGACATAATAAATAGTCATAAGTAATCGTTTCGCCATTGTGCCGAAGCACGACGTTATAATAGAAAAGCTGACGACAACACTCGCAGTCATCAGCTTTAGTATACCAAAATCAGATTTATAGAGTCTCTGTGGGATAGAAACTCAGGATTTGACCTAGCCATCCTTTGCTGCATCCTTGCAAATTACTCCCTTTTTATCATCCTTGTTTATATAAAACTATTGGAGCAAGGTTAACGCTTTTTCTACGGCTTTGGCAGGTAATGGAATGTAACCATCTTTAATCACTACTTGCTGACCTGTTTTAGATAAAACCATTTTTAAAAATTCTTTTTCCAAAGGAGCCAATGACTCATTTGGTTTTTTATTGACATAGATATATAAGAATCTAGACAATGGATAAGCACCAGAGGTTGCATTTTCTGGCGTAGGTTCTATAAAAGGACTGCCTTCTTTGTGAGCAAGCGCCACCGCTTTAACACCAGAGGTTGAATAACCTATACCTGAATAGCCAATACCATTGGCTGAAGTAGTGATGCCCTGAACAACAGAGGCCGAACCAGGTTGTTCGTTAACATTGCTTTTGAAATCGCCTTTGCACAATGCTTCGTCTTTAAAGAAACCATAGGTTCCTGACACTGAGTTACGACCATACAATTGAATAGACTTGCTCGCCCACCCTCCAGTCAGACCCAGCTCCCCCCATGTAGTGACATCGTTAGCATAGCCACATTTACGGGTTGAAGACATAATGGCATCAACTTGTGGAATAGATAATCCTTTGATGGGATTGTCTTTATTCACAAAAACGGCCAAAGCGTCAATAGCGACAGGTATTGCGGTTGGTTTATAACCGTATTTACTTTCAAAGTCATCAATTTCATTATCTTTCATTTTGCGACTCATCGGCCCCAAATTAGCTGTACCTTCAGATAATGCGGGTGGAGCAGTTGACGAACCAGCAGCCTGAATTTGAATATTGACGTTTGGATAAATTTTACCAAATTCTTCAGCCCACAGCGTCATTAAGTTCGCCAAAGTATCTGAGCCTACGCTGGAAATGTTGCCAGAAATACCACTTGCCTGTTTATATTCAGGTAGAGAAGCGTCTAAAGTTGCAGGTACCGCTATTGCTGGAACTGATAGGATAGCGCCAGATAAAAATCCAAATCCAAGGATGAGCGATTTTAGCTGAAAGGTTTTTTTCATATAATTTCTCAAATAGTAAGAGTTTACAAAACTGAAGGGAATAGTGCCAAGCTTGAATGACAATAGTATGAATCAAATATTACAGTTTTGTGACAAAGATTAAATTTAGACACAAAACACCCCATTACAAACAGGTTTGACCTAAACATCCACCCATTTCACAGATACGCTCTAACTTTACAAAACTGTATGAAAAATCAACACTTGAATCATCATCTATCTGTTGATTATGTAATATGCGCCAATTTTTCTTGTCAATTTCAGGAAAAAAAGTGTCTCCAGCAAAGTGCTTATGTATCTCAGTTAAATACAAAAAATGTGCTTGGGCTAACATTGCCTGATATAGCGTCGCTCCACCTATCACAAACACCTCGGGTTTATCAGCACAATGGTTTAATGCACTGTCTATATCATTGAAAACCAGGCACCCGTTCGGTTGATAGCCGATTGTATTGCTAATGATAATATTTGTGCGGTTAGGCAAAGGACGCCCAATGGACTCAAAAGTTTTACGGCCCATCAAAACAACTGAGCCTAACGTGATTTTTTTAAAATGTTTTAAATCCGCAGACAAATGCCAGGGCATTTGTCCGTTTATACCAATAGCACGATTACTTGCCATGGCGACAATCAGTGAAATTTTCATAATTTGGGTTTATGATGCAGAGCTTTTCATTAGCCCTTCATCATACTATATACTATGAAAAATATTTTATTGGCTTTCACAGGCGGTACTATAGGATCGAAAGTGGCCGACAACTTTATAGATACAAACCCGCAGGCAGGCTTTAAATTATTAGAAATGTTTGCGGAACTCGATACCGACCCACTGTCTATTAATTTTAAAACCATACAACCTTTACAAATTCTCAGCGAAAACCTACATCCCCAGCATTGGCAACAAATTATTGCAGCTATAGAGGCCGAACAGCCTAATCAATTCGATGGTATTATTCTGACACATGGCACCGATACGCTTGCATTTAGTGCCGCTGCACTGGGGCTGTATTTTAATCAACTACAAATTCCCATGCTGTTGGTTTCTAGTGATTTACCCCTGGAAAATCCACTAGCCAATGGTTGGTCTAATTTTCATTGTGCCATCGAATTTATTCGTCGAATACCCCAGCCCGGCGTATTTGTAGCCTATCAAAATCAAGGACAACTTCCAACCATTTATCAGGCAACTCGTCTGGCTTCCTGTTTACAACTAAGCAGTGATTTCATCGGCATCCAGTCCCAAGTTTTTATGCACTTCGATGGTTGCAAATTTACGCCAAATGCATCCATACAACATAGTCCGCAAAAACCGATCAACCTGGAGGCAAAGTTTTCAGCCCGTATTCTGTTAATCACACCATACCCAGGTATAGATTACACACAATTTAAATTAGATCAGCTTGATGCGGTAATACACGACCTTTACCATTCGGGTACTGCCTGCATTTCTGGCTTATTCGGTGAAGAACATAATCTTCTTGCCTTTATCAAGCAGTGTCAGGCACATCAATTACCTGTCTATCTAGCACCCGCAATCCAGTCGGAAAATATCTACAGTTCAACCAAAGAATTATTAAACGCTGGCGCACAAATAATATGGAATATGTCTCTGGAGACCGCCTATGCTAAATTACTATTAGCTTATGGTAATTATGCTGATACCGAAGCAATTGTTGATTTTTTAAATACCAACATTGCTGGGGAACGGATTTGATTTTTTGTTCAGGTATTTATAATCCATGTTTCAGCAAGGTGTATACTCGGCAAGCAGGTTTCCAGAACAATCAACCCTCTTACTGGCTTATCTGACTGATAAAAAAGAATTTTTAACAATAAACCAAGCCTTTTTTGTAAATGGCAGCACCTTGTTTATTTAAATCATTGTATGAAAGAAATATATAAGCATTAATGCTTACAGAGACTAGAGTCTAATCATATGTCACAGAATCGAGCCATAAAACATTGCCTGACAGTTTGTCTTGCACAATCTTTCCGCTACACCGAACTACGAGAAAAATTGCTGGATAGTACTAGAGCTCAAGTATTTAGAAATGCGTTGATCATTGATTATAAAGGCGGATGCGCTATCATTTTTTCCTATGGTGTAGTCGTACACTGGAACATTAACCTTGATGATAGACGTGCATTGCAAATTTTATTATTAGAATATGCGGTTAAACCGGATTTGAATCCACAAGAAGATAATTTCAGTTACGAACTAGGTTGTGAGCATAATCGCTTTCAATATGATCATATTGAATTACAGTCCGGCGACTTTAAAGTTTTATTGGCCATGTCACATGCCTTGGCTCAATCGATTAAATTGGCTGCATTTGAAGGGCATGCTATTGATACCATACACGCAACTAGCCATTTACCTGAATCTTTAGCCCGCGAAGGAAAAATAAAACTCAACCGCAAGGCTATGGCTAAAATTCGCGGACAGCTATTTTTAACAAAAAGCGATATTATTCTAAATTACGATTTATTGGATACACCAGAATTCTTTTGGGAACACCCTGAGTATCAGAGCATTTATTCAATGGCTGCTAATTATCTGGAAATAACCCAACGTACTGATGTATTATCAAAAAAACTTGAAACCATACATGAACTCCTGGAAATGCTGGCCGACGAGCAAAAACATCTGCATTCTTCTGTACTAGAATGGATCATCATTTGGCTAATTGCTGTTGAAATTGGCATGTCAATTTTCAGCAAGTTAATGAAATAGCTTATTTTTATTTACATCTGAACCGTTTCCTTATCTGCAGTCTTTAATGACTTCTACAGTTGATGATATACTCACTTATTTTCATTTATTTTTTAAACTGACACAGCTAATCGTCACAAGCCTTTCCTATCAAGGCTGTGCATTTGTTTGTTAGTAATATCCTAACCTAGGTTAGAAAGCCGAGTAAAAAACAACATGACCTTAGATTATAAACAAACCCTAAATCTTCCCAATACTGAGTTTGCCATGAAAGCCAATCTCGCTCAACGTGAGCCGGAAATGCTGAAAAAATGGACGGATGCACAGTTGTATCAAAAAATTCGTAGCCATTGCCTTGGCCGACCCAAGTTTATTTTACATGATGGCCCTCCTTATGCGAATGGCGCTATTCATATTGGCCATGCTGTCAACAAAGTTCTTAAAGACATTATCATTAAATCTAAAACTCTGAGCGGCTTTGATGCACCTTACATCCCTGGCTGGGATTGTCACGGTTTACCTATAGAACTAATGGTAGAAAAATCAATAGGTAAAGCAGGCGTCAAAGTAAGCCCGGCACAGTTTAGAAAAGAATGCCGTGCTTATGCATATAAACAGGTCAATATTCAAAAATCCGAGTTTATACGTCTGGGTGTGTTGGGTGATTGGGACAATCCTTATTTAACCATGGACTTTTCTTTTGAAGCTAACATAGTGCGCGCACTCGGCAAAATTGCTAGCAAAGGTCATCTTAGCCAAGGCGCTAAACCTGTGCATTGGTGTACTGATTGCGGTTCTGCGTTGGCCGAAGCCGAAGTCGAATACGAAGAAAAACATTCTCCAGCTATTGATGTACGTTTTCAAGTAGTTGATGATCATGCTTTTATGGCTTGTTGTCATCATGCTCCCGAGCATGAAGGTAAAGGCCCCTTATCTGTAGTAATTTGGACAACTACTCCATGGACCTTACCGGCCAATCAAGCTGTCGCACTCAATGCAGACTTGGAGTATGCCATTGTACAATGCGATATTGAAGGTCGAACCGAGCGATTATTAGTTGCTGAGCAATTATTGAAAGAGGTGGTACTGCGCTATGGAATAGGTGAGCATCATATTATTGGTTACTGTAAAGGCAGTGCCTTAGAGCATCAATTGTTACATCACCCTTTTTACGATCGCCAAGTACCTATTATACTCGGCGACCATGTGACAACAGATGCAGGTACCGGCGCAGTACATACCGCACCTGGTCATGGCCAAGAAGATTATGTAGTGGGTATGAAATACAATTTACCGGTCGATAACCCAGTGGGTAGCAATGGTGTATTTCTACCCAATACTGAATTGTTTGCTGGCTTACACGTATTTAGCGCCAATGATAAAGTTTTAGAGGTACTGCGTGAGCGCGGAAAACTGATACATCACCATGCGTTGTTACATAGTTACCCCCATTGTTGGCGACATAAAACACCTATTATTTTTCGCGCAACTCCACAATGGTTTATTGCTATGGACAAGCAACAGCTACGTGATACCGCGCTTAATGAAGTTAAGCGGGTAAACTGGATACCCGAATGGGGACAGGCACGTATCGAAAGCATGATAAATAACCGCCCAGATTGGTGCATTTCCAGACAACGTACCTGGGGGGTACCGATTGCGTTTTTTATTCATCAAGAAACAGGTGAATTGCATCCACGCACGGCAGAAATAATAGAAACTGTCGCTAAACGTATTGAATTAAAAGGCATTGATGCTTGGTTCGAACTAGATGCAGCAGAAATTATTGGTGCGGACGCTGAACATTATCAAAAAATGACGGATACGCTGGATGTGTGGTTTGATTCGGGCGTCACGCATGCCGCGGTACTTGAAACTCGTGAAGAATTACGTTTTCCTGCCGATTTATATTTGGAAGGTTCAGATCAACATCGAGGCTGGTTTCAATCGTCACTGTTAACCTCTGTGGCCATGAATGATGTCGCTCCTTATAAAGAAGTTTTGACACATGGCTTTACCGTGGATGCCGATGGCAAAAAAATGTCAAAATCTAAAGGCAACGTAGTGTTACCACAAACTGTCATGAAATCGCTAGGTGCAGATGTGCTGCGTTTATGGGTGGCAGGCACAGATTACCGCGGCGAAATGTCTGTCTCTGAAGAAATTTTAAAACGCACCTCGGATGCTTATCGGCGTATACGTAATACAGCGCGGTTTTTACTGTCCAATTTGGACGGCTTTGATCCTGCACAGCATAAGGTTTCTTCTAGTGATATGTTGGCTCTTGATAGATGGGTCATTGATAAAGCTTGGCAATTACAAGAAGAGATTAAAGAAGCCTACCATCTTTACCAATTCCAAAATATATATCAAAAAATACTGAATTTTTGTACTATCGATTTAGGTGGTTTTTACCTGGATATTATTAAAGATCGTCAATATACAGCGAAAAAAGATTGTTTAGCTCGGCGTTCCGCGCAAACTGCAATGTATCATGTAATTGAAGCATTAGTGCGTTGGCTAGCACCGATCACCAGTTTCACATCAGATGAAATCTGGCAAGCAATGCCTGGAGAACGTGGCGAATCAGTATTTTTGGAAACTTGGTATAGCGAACTATACCCTTTGGATAAAGAAGCATTAATTACTC
This sequence comes from Methylomonas sp. AM2-LC, assembly GCF_039904985.1. Taxonomy (NCBI): domain Bacteria; kingdom Pseudomonadati; phylum Pseudomonadota; class Gammaproteobacteria; order Methylococcales; family Methylococcaceae; genus Methylomonas; species Methylomonas sp. AM2-LC. The sequence continues at coordinate 703,761 of NZ_CP157005.1, read as the reverse complement.
GCGCTACTTGGGAGACTGTCATGGCAGTTCGTACGGTAGTTAGCAAAGAACTTGAACAATTGCGCAGTAAAGCAGAAATAGGCTCCTCGCTCAATGCTAACGTAGAATTGTATTGCGATACGCATTATCTGACAGAGCTAAATAAACTTGGCAACGAACTGCATTTTGTATTGATCACTTCAAATGCAGCTGTTTCCGCGTTGGAGTTTTGTCCGGACAATGCAGTCAACACAGAGTTGGAGGGTGTTAAATTAATGGTGGGCGTTTCTGAATATACAAAATGCGTACGCTGTTGGCATCAACGCTATGATATTGGAGAGCATCCTGATCACCCTGAATTATGCGGACGCTGTGTAGAAAATGTGGTTGGAAACGGTGAGGAGCGTTACTATGCTTAAATGGTTATGGATTTCTTTGTTGACTTTAGGTTTCGATCAAGCAAGTAAAATAGCTATAGATAGCCATATGCAGTTATATCAGTCTATCAATTTATTACCATTTTTTAATCTTACCTATGTTCATAATACAGGGGCCGCATTTAGTTTTTTGAGTGACGCAGGCGGCTGGCAAAGGTGGTTATTTGCCAGTTTGGCAGTGATAATGAGTGGCGTCATTGGGGTTTGGTTATCACGTTTGCAAAAACATGAGTCTTTTATAGCTATTGCCCTATGCTTGGTATTAGGCGGGGCTGTTGGAAATCTTATAGACAGAATTGCATACGGCTATGTAATCGATTTTATTGAAGTTTACTATAAATCCTGGCATTGGCCTGCTTTTAACATAGCAGACTCAGTGATCTGTATTGGCGTGGGCTTGATGTTGCTGGAAAGTTTTGGCATTGGTCGTCAAAAAGACCTGGAAAGCTAATCAAAGTGTTTTTGCTTAGTGTAAGACAGGAATAAGCATTAAATAATTGTCTGACTGATGTCGGTATGCAAAAGCATACCGACAAATCTCATACTGAGTGAAACGCTATAACGGCATTTTAATTAACCACATGGTGTCCACGCTGTCTTAGGCAATTGCTATAAGCCCGTTTATATTGTTCTTCAGATTGAAAACCCTGCTTTGCGCCACCTCCAATACCCCCGGCTGCAGCACCGAGAGCAGCACCGACACCTGCATTCCCAACAGCAGCACCCACAGCAGCACCACCAGCAGCACCAAGCAATCCACCAACACCAGCACCAATCGCAGTTTCTTTAGCGCTACCGCCAGAAGCACTGCCCGCTAATTGTTGACATTCCGCCATATCTTGATTCAATCGCATGGCATTTGGATCGTTATAAGTATCAACTGTTGGTGTCCATCCCGTTTGAGAAGCGCATGCTGTCAACATTAAGCTAGCAATAATTGATATAGCATGAGGTATTTTTTTCATAATTGAACCTTTAAATATTAGTTTGTATTAATTTAGCCTTTCTTATTCAGCAAAAGCTAAATCCATTTAATGATATGAATAAAAGCGATAAAAACTGACTAAAAAATGGCCTTTATAATCGATAACAGCTCTGTTAAGGTATTGCTCCAGAAAAAATTAAATCTGACTGGTTTTCTAAAACTGCAATTATAAACCAATCAAACCTTGTTGCGAACAACTCTGAACGATGGCAATAGAGAGTATGACTTGCAAAAAATTGAATCAGCAGGGTTTACTATTCTAAACTTGCTCTGGCGATCCACCATCCATTATCGTGATAGCTTCATCACAAGAAATAGTTTCCTGACTACTATTTAATATATAGTGAGCTAACTTCGTAATGCGGCCCCAATTTTTAGGATTACTGATAAATTGAAAAGCCTGAACAAGCAATTCCAACATTTTATCTTCGCGCAATTCTTTAGCAGCAATAAACGCATCCAGATAAGTCTCTATTTTTTTCATATCCGTATAACCACCATAATTATATAAGGCCTTAGCGGTAAGCAAACTTGAGTTAAACATCTGATTATCGCGAATGGAAATATATTTGGCTTCAGCTAAAGGTCCAACCAACAAATTAATGACATCAGCTTCATAGGCTCGCTGACAACTATGTTGATCACTTCCTGAAATTTGAGAAAAACTTTCTACGATATCAATAGGGAAGTTTTGAATCAGATTACCATTCAAAACTTTAGCAAAAAACTGGCCGTCGGGAGAGGTAGCCCTTTTGACTAAAATTTCAAAAAAAACGGGTGGCAATTGTTTTTCCTGGTTTCCAATTTGGATAGAGACAGCATGACCTGCTTCGTGAAAGGCAGTTCGCCAGTTTAACTCAACTAAATCGATACTAACTGAGGTCGGTTTGTGGTAGTTCCGTTCCATGCGGCACTTCTTTAAAAAGATGCGGCCTAGGGGGCCGCACTAAGGAAGGATATTAAAACTCTTAACTCTAAGGAGAGGGAGCGCATACAAGAGTTGTGTATATATTAATCGCTGTGCAGCCCTTTGAATATGTGACAAATTGCCGCGTATACGAATTTTAGGCTAGTTAACGACCATACAATGGCTTTTTTATTATGAACCCGTCTATAAAAGCTTACTTTAGGCTTTAGCTTTCAGATCAATATTCCGCCAGAAAGCCAATGACAACACCAATAAACACGCCAACCAAGACAACAATTGCTGATTATGTAAAGTATACAGTAGTGCTACTGGCAGACCTTCAGAAAACCCTGGATGAGCTTGGATAAAATCACGACCATCCATAAAAGCCTTAATTTCTCCTAACAGCATGGCAACAACGGCAAAACTCAGAAAATAAGCAATTAACCGATCACGATGTGTATGTAAACTGCCTCCTGTGAGTTGATCAAAACTCAGCAAACGACTGTCAAAGCGTTGTTGTATAGCTAAAAATAACATTAAGCTCAATAAACCGATCACCGGTATCAAAAACTGTTCAACTGGAAAACTCAAATAGCGACCATTAACAGCCAGCCCATAGGTTTTATAAAGCGCTAAGCCAATAAAAAATAAATAAACTGTTCGCAATTGCTCTGCAAGTCTCAATGATTCACCATTGCCGATTAAAATGGCATGACTACGTTGCAGTAACAGCTTCCCCAAATAGGCATTGCTAATAATTAGCAGGATGGCATAGGCTCTCTGCCAGCCACTATAACTGGTATACCAAAGAAAATGTATCAAACTGATCAGGCAAACGCTCAACACTTGAGCCATGATCAAAAACAAAGCCCCCCGCCACATCGGCATCTCTACTAATTTTTTAAAATAGATAGCAACAATCAACAACCATAAAGCCGTCGCTTCCAGAAAATGCCATAACCAATTTGGGTTTTCAGTAACAGGGCCTGTCAGCGGAAAAACAGCTTGACGGTCAGCAGAAAACAAACCCCAATTGGCTCCAACCACGCCTTCCAGATTACTTTTCCAAGGCTGATTGAAGGCCTCCACAATGTTATAATCAAAACCATGATGATTTGCGATCTGTATCATACCCCGAATATATTTGGCCGCATTAACTACACTGGGCAAAGCCATACCTCGTTCACGCCCAGTGCTTGGCCAGCCAGATTCACCGATCAAAATGGGTTTGCCAGGAGCAATTCCCCGCGCTTCGTCTTCAACCTGCTTAACAATTTTTTCCAAATGATCTGAAGCAGATTCGACAGCGATAGGCTCATCTTCCCAATAAGGTAAAATATGTATGGTTATGAAATCAACTTCTTGAATTAATTTGGGATATTTCATATACATAGACCAAACATCAGCATAGGATACCGGTTGTTTAACAGCACGTTTTACTTCGCGGATATAACCAATCAACCTATCTACATCCATATCTCCGCGCAGTAATACCTCATTACCGACCATGACTCGTTTGACCACATCTGGATGCTCATTGGCAGATTTGATCAACGCATCGACTTCTTTGCGATTATTTGTCAGACTATAGCCTAACCAACCACCTTGAATCATACTTAGACCATATTTACGCGCAAGTTCGGGAGTAGGTTCCATCCCTCCGAGGCTAGAATAAGTACGAATGCTTTCGGTTTTATCTGCCAATAAGCGTATATCTTCTTCTATATGCTCAGGTAAGGGCGAAACTTCCTCCAACGGACTAAATCCTTCCCTAAAAGGCGCAAAAGACAGACTTCTTAGTTTACCGGCAGGCACATCTATTCCAGCATCTTGCGGCTGATTGTGATACCAACTGAAAAATGCGTGAACTAATAGGATCAGAAAAATACTAAATAACAATCTAACATTATGCATAGGTTCAGTTAATTATGTGGTGTTGGTGTGTATGGCTCGTTATAATTTATAGATTGATTATAAGCGCCATTAGCTATTTTAGAGAATGGGATCCTGCATAAAATCTGAAAATCACCTTAGCTAGATGCTTATGCGTAAATAATCTCTGTACTTTAGCTATGGCTTCTGGTTACATTAAGTAGTTTTCAGGTCAGTAAAATTGTAATTTTATTACCTGTGTAAACTCATTATCTTTTTTATGAGGCTTTCTATGCATAAAATTAATCTAGCCATTCTGTGCGGCACTTTGTTGTCGATACCACATTGGGCTTTAGCTGCCAATAATTTACCAGCATCAACCAACGTCAAGCCTGGCGTTGCCGAAGAAGTGTGTTCCGAATTTACTGACCCTAAATGGCGTGACGCCCAAGTCATTGATGGCGTGGAAATTCAGGAATCACGAATGTGTAATCCTGATAATCCGGCAGATATCGCTGCCTTTGTAAAAGGCACCAACGGCATTTCCATGTCCACTTTAATGGAAACCCAACTAGCCGCTGATGCGGTTACTATGAGCAATGATATTGATGGTGATGGTGACCCTGATCATTACATTATCAAGCTGGAAATTGCCGAACTTAACGGCCATTCACCGGATATGCGCGAACCAACCACTACTTTTGATATTGCTCCAGGCATCCAGCCCACATTCTGGGTATATGCCCCAAAAACTCGGGATATGTCTACTTTAAGCTTATATGAGCCGGTTGCCAATCCACTCCTGCGTGCACCTTCACCTGTCATTCGGGTTGAGCAAAACGATATTGTCTGGATAGTTTTGGAAAACAGTCATTATCTGCCACATTCCATCCATTTACACGGCATTGATCATCCTTACATGGATCACAGTGGTGAAGGAAACGACGGTGTGGGGCAAACAGGGCAAATGGATGTGATGCCTGGAACCAGCAAAACGTATGTGATCAAACCGCGCCAACCTGGCACCATGTATTATCACTGCCATGTACAGCCACATACTCATATACCTATGGGCTTACAAGGTATTTTTATTGTTGAAGAAAATCGGCCTAATAACTGGCCGCAAGTTTTCAACGTTGGTGCAGGTCAGGTACGCCACCCTTCAGTTGCAGTATTGGAAAAATACAGCGCTGAGTACGATTTACATTACCAATCCGTTGATAAAGAATTACATGAATTAGCCCGATCAGCCAATGATCCACGTCTAATAGCGCGACGTCTTAATCAAGAATATGACACCACCGAAGCGACAGATGATTATTACATGCTGAATGGTCGCTCATTTCCTTATACTATCAGAGAATCTCTGATTAACATGGAAGAAAACAAGAACGTTAAATTGCGCGTACTGAATGGACATACCGATGCATTTGCGTTGCATATTCACGGTCACAAACCCATGGTTACACATTACGATGGCGTCGATAACGGCCCATCGTCCTATATCAAACGCGATGTACATGGCATGGTACCCGCTCAGCGACTGGACTTGTCTCTAAGTGGTGTTGATGATGGCTTAAACAGTTTTGGACAAGGTGTCTGGATGTTTCATGACCATGTTGAAAAATCTTTTACCACCAACGGTGTGGGTGAGGGTGGCGACATAAGCCTCGTCGTTTATAAGGGTTTTGCCGATGAAAGAGGTATTCCAAAATTACACGGTATGAGCTTGGCTCCTTATTTCACCAAGGAATTCTGGCAAGGAAAATATCCGATGTGGCAGGATTACGATGCATGGAAAAGCTTGGGCTTGCCTGAAATAAGAGCTCAAAAAGAAAAGGCCTTCGTACCGCCACCCCCACCTGCAAAACTGAGTGATAATACGACGCCCGTAACGGCAGCTGATCAACCCTCTATATTTAGCCAGCTAATTTATGGCTTGGTTCTTGGCATTTCAGCTTATCTGTTATTTCTGAATCGCCAACGCATCTTGGCATTGTTTAAAAAATAGTCATAATATATCGCCACCGAACAGTAGTTTCGGTGGCGATATAATCAACCTTAACTAATCAAAAATTGACGCATCATACCCAAATCTTCGTGCTCAAGATTGTGACAATGATACAAAAACAAACCTTTAAAATCCTGAAAAGGTTTGATGATATCGACTTTTTCTCCGGGCATTACCAATACAGTATCTTTCCAGCCATTTTCAATGAAACCATATTTTACGCTGTTATAAGCTGATTCGTTTACATCAGAAGTATGACGCTTAATGATTTGAAATTGTTGCCCATGTAAATGAATAGGATGAGCCATTTCCATCATACCGCCCATACCGCCCATACCGCCCATACCGCCCATACCGCCCATACCGCCCATACCGCCTCTATTTTGAACATTATCGTCTGTACTTTGTCTTCTACGCATCATCCCCATGCCGCCATGAACATGTTGTTGGTCATGAAAAATACTGATTTTCTTATATGAGCCTAACGCAACTCTCTCTACATCTAAAACTCTATCCATAGAAAAAGTTTTGCCGTTCAAAGTGGGCGTCATGTGTTGCATGGAAAGTGCAATCGGTATTGGCGTATCGACATTATCCACCGCACCTATACTCAAACGTTGAAAAGGAACCAGTTTTTCAGGTAGCGCAGGTGAATCGCCTACTTTTTCGATAATTGTAAAGGTAGCAATTGGAAATTGACTACCTTGAGCAAGGCTATGCTGCATATGCATCCCCCTATTCTCATCATTGCGATGATTGAACATGTGTTCATACATAGTAGGCATAACGCCAGAAAACGCCAAACTGTACATAACAAGTTTTGAACCTAGCTCTCGATGACTAAAATCTAGCCACAAGTCGACTCGCTCACCAGGAGCCAACATGATATAGGGTTTTTGCTCAGGACTTGCCAGTAAGCCTGCATCGGTACCTATAGCCAGCAACGGCGTTCCGTCCTCCCAACCCAGTTTATAAATTCGTGAGTTAGACCCATTGACAGCACGAAAACGGTAGGCTCTGGATTTTACCTTGAATTCTGCATTCGGTTTACCATTAACCAGAATATGGTCACCTAAAAACCCCATCATTCTTTGCGGCATGCTCTGTAAATATTGAAGTTGGTTATTCGCTGTGAAATTTCGATCTTGTATAACTAGAGGTAGATCATATTCACCACGCGGCAACTCCAGTTTTTTTTCATCTGTATCACTAACGACTATCAATCCTGCCAATCCTCTATAAACCTGTTCGGCAGTTAATTCATGGGCATGTGAATGATAAAAACTGGTGCCAGCCCGATTCAGTACTTCAAATTCATAGATGTACTGCTCACCTTGATTAATAGTGTACATAGGATGACCATCACTGAATTGCGGAACGTGCAAACCGTGCCAATGAATAATCGTAGGTTCAGATAATTTATTGGTAAAATACACTCTGACTTTCTGGCCTTTTTGCAGATGCAGAATAGGTCCAAGATAATTGTCAGGTAACGTTTGTAAAGTATTCTCAGGTCCTTTACGTATACTGGCATAAAACTTCTGCACCTGAGTTTGTGTTCCGCCGCTAAAAACAGGTACAAATGCCGATTGTGCTGTAAAGTCGACTTCTACATCAGCGTTGAAACCTAGAGTGGCACGACTTTTTATTTTACTGTCATTTGCCAACAAAAATTCAGGAAAAGCAGCTAATACCGTTCCTAATACTGAGTGTTGTAAAAATCTGCGTCTAGGATAATTGTTTGTGGTCATGACTCCCCCTCTGCATTGGCTTTAAAAAGCTTTATAATTATGTGGTAAACCATACTCCTGCTATTTAAAGTTAACAATGATTTTTTGCAGCTTGCAGGACAGCAAGTGCTGGTTAAAAACAATTTTTATTTGGGTGTTAGAATGGTAATCATTAGAAACCACATAACTGCGTTTAAAACGCCGGACTGGTTATTACTAATCCCGTTCAAGGAAAAGTGCTTTTTTAAACACTACAATTACAAATATAGCTGCTATACCCAGGTTATCAGTCATACTGAGTACTAAAAAACAAAACTAAAGAGGAAATTATGCGTAACCGGAAACTGTTACCCGTCTTGACGGTAGCTACTATCGTTTTTGCCATCGTTATGTATATGGCTTTCTACTTCGTGTTTATCGATTTTTTTGTGGATTTGTGGTGGTTCAAATCTTTAAACTTTGAAGTCTATTTTTGGCTAAAAACACTCTATCGATTCATATTTTCGGGTTTTGTAACTCTATTTTTCTTTTTGGTTTTTCTAATTCATTTCTGGATTGCCTCCCGTTATCTGGGGCTTAATCCCTCAGATGAAACATTGATGGATGACAAAAAAAGGCGCAGTTTTCAGCTCCTTGCGGATGGTTTTGTCAGCGGTTCGGCCAAAATCTACATCCCTGTTTCATTAATACTTGCTGTTATGATTGCTATACCATTTTATCAGCAGTGGAATCAGGCTCTACTGTACTTCTTCGGTAACAGTTCCGGCATTATTGATCCTATATACGGTAATGATGTTAGCTTTTATATGTTTCAGTATCCTATGTACTTACTGATACAAAAAGAATTGTTGATTACAGCTGGCTTAGCATTAATGGCAACTGGCTTACTTTATTGGCTCGAGCATCATTTTTTACCTCATCAAAGTAAAGAAATTCCACTGGGTGCCAAAATTCATCTGAGTATATTATTTATATTCTTTATGCTTTTTGTAATCTGGGGTTTTCTGCTGGAGCGCTTTGCATTGTTATATGCAGATAACAATGAGCCGGTATTTTTTGGTCCTGGTTTTATTGAACTGCGCTATCAACTGCCTTTAATTTGGCTAACTATTATCGCCATCATCGCTATCACGATATCGGTCGTTTTTTATGTAATTTCAAACAAACATCGCAGTAAAGCCCCTAGCCTGATTGCTACCATCAGTTTCGTAACCCTTTTAGCATTACGCCATTTTCATACCATACCAGAGTTTATTGAAACGCTGATTGTCAAACCCAACTTTAGCCATATTGAAGCATCAGGCATGCGAGACAACATCGATGCAACCTTAGCCGCTTATGATTTGAATAAAATTAATGTCATCGATTTTAAGGTGAATATTGATGCCAGCAAAGATATCGAAACCTGGTCAACTCAAAAACATTTTGAGAATATTCCGGTCTGGGATAGAGAGTTCCTTCTGGATAGTTATACACAGCTGCAAGGCATCAGACCTTACTATGGATTTCCAGATGTGAATGAAGACCGTTATTTCATCAATGGTCATCATCAGCAAGTCAATCTTGCTGCCCGCGAAATCAACATCGAAAAATTACCCAAAGAAGCACAAAACTGGGAAAACATGCACCTACGCTACACCCATGGTTACGGTGCGGTCATTTCTCCAGCGGCACAAGATGCAGCCATACCTATCGTTTGGTATTTAAGAGATTTAAACATGACTTCCAATATGGGGTTTTCTGTCAAATATCCTGATATTTATTATGGCAAAGGCAAATACAATTATGCGATTGTGCCTAATATTTTAGCTAGCCAGGAGATTTCAGGTACCACCGCAAACGAAACTCAGGATTATCAGGGTAATTCAGGTATACCTATTTCCTCCTATTTCAGAAAATTGCTGTTATCAACTTATGTACAGGATGAAAAAGTTTTTTTATCTCCTAATATCACTAAAGAGAGTAAGTTACTGATTCGTCGTAATATTGACGAAAGAATCAGCACCCTGACCCCTTTTCTACATCTTGATAAAGATCCTTATCTGGTCGTTGGCAAAGAGCGCTTATACTGGATTCAGGATGCATACACCCTTTCTAACTTTTATCCGGTTTCAAAACCTGCCGATGATGATTATCTAGATGGGAAACAAGAGTTCAACTATATTCGTAATTCTGTGAAAATCGTAGTGGATGCGTATGATGGTCATGTAGACTTTTATATCTGCGATCCTAAAGATCCGATTATTAATGCCTACAGTCGAGCCTATCCCGGCGTTTTCAAAAACTTGGCAGAAATGCCAGATGAACTATTACAACACTTGCGCTATCCGCGTGATTTGTTCTATATGCAGATGAAAATCTACGCTAAATATCATCAAAATAATCCAGATTTATTTTATGAGCAAGCTGAAACTTGGGATTATGCTTCAGTCGCACATGAATTAGTATTACCTTATTTTATTACTATGGATTTTGATCACTGCAATGATGAAGAAGAATTTGTGATGATTAATCCAATGACACCTATCAAGCGTGAAAATTTAAGCATGATTGGTGTTGCTACCACTCTAGATGACAAAAGTTGCGATCATAGCTATAAACCTGGTGTCACTGTATTCAAGTTTCCAAAGGCAGTACAGGTTAACGGACCTTCACAGGTTAATGCGTTAATCGATCAAAATCCAGAAATTGCTGCGCAATTTACACTATGGAATCAACAAGGTTCAGAAGTTAAAAAGGGACGTATGGTGATTTTACCAATGGGTAACTCCATACTTTATGTACAACCTATCTATATGCTGGCGACTCAAACCAAAATACCTGAACTTGCTCGTGTCATTGTGTCTATAGGCAATCAAGTGGTTATGGATAAGACCATACAAAATGCCCTACAAAGATTGAAAGCTTTATTCATAAATGGCAGTAATGCTTCCCCTACAGGTACATCGACTACGGAGGAAAAATGATTGCTCTTCTCTGGAAACGCGATATTAGTAACGCGTATAACAAGCAAAATACTTTGTAAGTTTTCAGCGTATGCTCAGCTATTCGGCTATTAGTGTCGGCAAACTTCTGCCTCCCGGCTCTAATAGCCAAACAAATTAGCTATTTGGCTGGGTTTTAAAAACTAACAGAATAGTTACATTTCTTTTTAAATTTGTATTGTTTTTATTATTAAAGTCCATGTCGCCATCAGTATTTGTTTTTATAGCTCTATCCAGTGAGGCGAAACCACTGATTCAGCGTTGGGGTTTAAAGCAACACGCCGAAACCCATCCATTTTTAATCTATACCGATTCTGATCGGGTTTTAGTGATTACAGGAATAGGATCCATTGCAATGGCGGGTGCAATTGGCTATGCAATGGCTATTTATCCATTACGGAGTCAGCATTGCTTAATGCTTAATTTGGGAATTGCTGGGCATCGTGACAATGCGCTAGGCTCAATCTATCTGGTTGACAAGATTATAAACGGAGAAAATAACAAAAAATTTTATCCCCAACTACCCAAACGGATAGGCTTTAAAACTTGCGCTGTCAAAACCATGCAAAAACCGCAAAATAATTACGCTGAAGATTGTTTATATGATATGGAAGCGGCTGGTTTTTATGAACTTTGTAGTAAATTTAGTAGCAGTGAACTCATACATAGCCTGAAAATAGTTTCAGACAACTCAGAGTCTTCGATTGATAATATAAATGCCAGCAAGGTAGAGGGCTGGATAAGCTTACATGTGCAAGCCATAGATGAATTGATTAGCTTGATTAGACAAAGAACGCAGCAACTACCTACTGTTAATCAGAGTCTATTCCATCTGTTAAGTACACAGTTTCATTTTACTGTAAGCAGCGCAGTCAGACTAAAAAATCTGTTGCAACGTTGGCAATTATTACATCCAGATGCTGAGCTTGAATGGCAAAAAATACCGGCTAGAAATGCGAAAGAGCTATTGAACTGGATAGAAAAAGAATTGGATGAGACTGACTTTTACCTTTAAAGTGTATTAGATTCAGTTGTATTAGTTAAAGCGATAAGTTTCGCACTTAAGCGTTTTAGCAATTAGACTAGAATGGGGTGCTAGACGCACCCCATCTTAATGCAATTTAGAGTAGTTTTTTCAAGCTTTCGATAACTTCTTTAGCTTTGGCTAAATGCTCTTTTGATTCTTGTAGATTGGCTGCTTTTGCAGAGGCAATAGCTGCTTTCAAATGTTTAGTAGCTTTTGAGTTTTCACGAGCAACTCTGTCATTTGCATTTATTTCTTCAGAAAAATCAGAAGCTTTTTTGATCAGTGCTGCAACATCCGCATCTTCCGCGCCATTGTTAATAGCTGTTTCAGCAGCTGCAATACGCTCCAGAACACCTTTAATCGCATCTATTGGTTTGTAACTGGTTCTGCCTGCTTCAGCAACGGCAGCAGTTGAAAAAGAACCCATTGCAGCGGCTAAAGAGAATGCAATTACAGCGCTTTTTAAAATTTTCATGTATTACCCTCACAGTTATTTTTATTAAGAACATATAGCGACTATTAAAAATACACTACTGGCTATATGCCAGCGCGATAATAACATAGATCATGGGGTTTGATAGTATGTTTATTGCAAATTGATGACATTTTTCTAGTCTATGGAAATTGACTAATTCACTCAACACTTACCAGAATTCTATCTAACCAGGCAGTCGGCAACAGGCGCTTTAAGAAGCCGAACAGGTAAGTGGGAAACGTCACAGGGTAGCGGCAGCGTGGATGAGCAGCCTCAATTGCAGCAAGTACTTTTGCAGCAACTGCAGTTGCAGGTAAAGTGAAAGGTGCTGCTGGCCCCACTTTTTCCAGACGCGCGACCATTGCCTGATAAGTACTTTGATGAACGCTCAGATTGGGGTCTACATTGTCTTGAAACATTTGCATCGCATTTTTACGAAAATCGCTGCTAATCGGGCCGGGCTCAATCAAAACAATATGCACACCACTACCGCGCAATTCCAAACGCAAGGTATCGGCCAACCCTTCCAGAGCGAATTTACTGGCATTATAAGCACCACGAAATTTCAAAGCGACAAAGCCCAGTATAGAACTGTTATAGATAATGCGACCATAGCCCTGCTGCCGCATTACAGGTATTACCAAATTGGTCAGTTCATGAGTACCAAAAAAGTTGGTCTCAAATTGGCTGCGTAAAACGTCGCGACTTAAATCTTCCACGGCTCCTGGCTGACCATAGGCTCCATTGTTAAACAATACATCAAGTTTCCCCTCAGTGAGTATCAACAGTTCTTTTACTGCACCCTTAATACTATCTGAATCGGCAAGATCCAATTGCAAACAAGTAAAGCCCTCCTGTTGCAGACGCATAACATCTATCGATTTGCGTGCTGAACAAATCACTTGATGTCCACGCTGTTTCAATACGTGTGCGGTAGTGTAGCCAATACCGGAAGAACAACCGGTAATAAAAATAATTTTGCTGGATGTCATAATAGTTTTTTTAATTTAGCTCAGCCTGATTAAAATAAAAGTTACTTCCGCTACTGCAATTAATCAGAAAGACTAAAGAATCTGGCTTACTTTTACCATTAAGCTCATCCGCTTCAACGCGCTGACATTTTCCAGTAGCCAATGCTTTTTGGGCTGCCTTACGTCTATACTTTTCAACTTCGGGCAAAACAGACTCGAAAGGTTTAATACGCTCTGGCAAGTTATCCGGATCGTATGCTGGAATAGCATAGGCTGAAAATTGTAAGGGATTCTCTTTAATCAAGTCCTGAGTCACCTTGATTTCTGCTTTAGCCTGCTGTTTTATTTGAGCAAATTTTTCGATTTTGGCATTTTTTTCAGCTAATTCCTGCAATTCTTGTTGTTTTTTTTGTTCCGCATTAAGCGCTTTTTGCTGTTCAAGTTCATTTAAATCAAGCGTAGCCCCTGTTTTTGGATTAATTTGTACAGCTTGATGTTCGCTCGTACAGGGCGATGATTGATAATAAATGTGGCCTGAAGCTTCTACACATTTAAACACCCCTGCCCAACTATCAAAAGTTAGAAACAAGGTAAAAACAAAGCATAATTTTTTCATTGTAATCCTGTAGGTTAGTCGTTAGTCTGCCAATATTATCCAGTTTGTTTTGATCAAGCATAAATTTTATTCCTATATGTTCATTTTGCACAGTTCCAACAAAACAGAAAATCTGCTGGCACATCTGGTTGCTGTACTAAAATCTGCGCCATTGACCTCACCCTTTGCCGAAGAATTGTTTTTGATTCAAAGTCAGGGTATGGAACGATGGTTATCGCAGCAACTGGCAGAACAATTTAAAGTTTGGGGCAATTTTCGTTACTTGTTTCCAACGAAATTTTTCAATTCATTGTCGGCATGTCTGGATAAGCAGTCAAATGAGAATGCTTTTGATCGACATTTATTACTGTGGCGCATTGAAACGTTGTTACGTGATATTGAGGGCGAAGTATTTAAACCCATACACTATTTTTTAAATGGTGAAAACAATGATTTAAAACGCTACCAATTGGCATGGCAATTAACACGTATTTTCGATCAATACCAAATGTTGCGTCCCGATTTACTGGATGCATGGCAACAAGGTCGCAGTTTATATAATACCGCTAGTGAAGCATGGCAACGCAATTTATGGCTGGCACTGGTTAGGGACATTGGTACTGAACATCGAGGCGAACAATGGCGAAAAAATATTCAGTTATTACAACAAAATGCGCAAGGACAACTGGGGGATATTTTGCCGGAACGCATTCTGGTGTTTGGCATCAATAGTATGCCGCCATTATTGCTAGATTATTTACAGGCCTTATCCCAGCATAGCGATGTGCATTTATTTTTGTTTAATCCCGTGCAAAACTATTGGGCTGATTTACCTAGCAAACGCTTACAGATCGATTTGACAACAATTGAAGCCCATCCGTTATTGGTGGGGTTGGGCCAACAAGGACGGGAGTTCCAACAATTACTGCTGGAAAGGGTAAGCTTTGCATTTGAGCCCACTAGTTTTGAGGCCGATATTACTCAAAGCAATCTGCAATATCTACAGAACGACCTGTTAAATAATCAAATTAGCGCAATTAAGCTACAAGCAGACAATTCCATCAGTATCCATGCTTGCCATTCTCGGTTACGCGAAGTGCAGACACTAAAAAATCAACTGTTGGCAACGCTGGAAAAGCATACTGATCTCGAATTACGCGATATTGTGGTAATGGCACCCGATATTCAGCTCTATGCACCTTTCATTAGCGCCGTATTCAATGACATACAACATGCCATAGCCGATCGTAGCTTGCGAACTACCAATATTTCACTACATGCTCTATTACAGTTTTTAAATTTGTCGCAAACTCGATTGGGTTGGCAAAGCGTATTAGATTTACTTGAACAAAGCCATGTCTATCAAAGCTTTGGACTTAATGAAGCCGATTTAAGCTTAATTCGCCATTGGATTGAAGATACTCAGGTACGTTGGGGACAATCGGCAACTCACAAACAATCACTGGGATTACCCGCGCTTAATCAAAACACTTGGCAAGCCACCTTGGACCGCTTATTTATGGGCTATGCCATGGGTAGTGATGACGCATTTATTGATGAAGTATTACCATATCTGGAAATTGAAGGCTCGGCAAGTCAAGCACTTGGAGGACTCAATGAGTTTTTACAATTGTTATTTACCGCTGCTGATGAATTGCAATCGGCAAAAACGCTCAGCAATTGGCAAAGCCTATTAAGCCATTATGCGCATCAATTATTGGGTAATGCTTATTCGCAAAATCAGCAACAACTTAATGAATTTATAGCCCAAATTTCTGAAATTGCTGCCATTCATGAGCAGCCTATTTCATTAACTGTGCTGATCGCTTGGCTGGAAGGTCACATGGATGAAACAAAATCCAGTAATGGCTTTCTTCGAGGACAACTCACATTTTGCTCCATGTTGCCTATGCGTGCTATACCCTTTCAAGTAATTGCATTGCTGGGTATGAACGATGGCGAATTCCCCAAAACAGAGCGTAGCCCAGATTTTGATTTATTGACACAACAACCCAGATTAGGTGATCGATCGCGACGAGCCGATGATCGTTACCAGTTTTTAGAAGTTTTGTTATCTACCCGGAGACAACTCATTTTAACCTACATAGGTCAATCGCAACAGGATAATAGCCACATCCCGCCTTCGGTCATTGTCAGTGAATTACAGGATGTATTACGCGACTGTTATGAACTGGATAATCTGGTGATTTATCATCCACTGCATGCGTTTAGTTCACGCTATTTTGACAACAGCCATCCATCGCTATTTAGTTATTCACAAAATGATTATGTGACTGCACGAGATTTAGGTACTGAAAAAGCGCAAAGCAAACCTTGGTGGCAGGGCACTATCAATATCAACCATGGCGAAGTCATTTTAATAGACGAGCTATTGCAATTTTATAATCATCCGCAACGTTTCTTTTTACAACAACAACTCGGTATTTTTTTACCACAAATCCCTGCTGACCCTGAAGAACGCGAACCGTTTGTGCTAGACGGCCTGAGTCGTTATAAACTTCAGCAACAGTGGATCGCCCAATTACTGAGGGGTAAAGCTCAACCATTGGCAAAAATGCAAGCGCAGGGACATTGGCCAGCGGGCGCTTTGGGTGAAGTGGAATGGCAGCGACAACAAGTATGCATACATGAATTTGTAAACTCCATACAGGCCAAAAACCTAGGTAGCGTCCAACCTGCCCAAGCTTTTGACTATCAAATTGGCCCTTATCGATTGCTAGGTAAACTAGAAAATAGATACAGCAATGGCAGCTTACTTTATCGTTATAGCTCGTTAAAAGGCAGTGACTTTATGAGCGCTTGGTTGCATCATTTATTAATCAATACCCAACAAGCGCAATTGACTTATTTGTTAAGTAAAGACAAAGACTTGCTTTTTAAACCTGAAATGGCTGATCAGCAGATCTTACAAAAATTGCTAGACCTGTTTGTACAGGGCAAACAACGTCCTGACATTTTTTTTACGCAAGCGTCGTTTTATTATTTGCAACAAAAAAACCCATCTAACGCATTACCTGCCGTTATAAAGCATATGAGTGACAGCATTGAAAAAGGTTATGAGCCTGAAATTTGTCAAGTACTGGCTCATCGCGATTTAACCACGGTTTTCAATGACACTTTTGAAGAGAATTGCCAAACCTTGTTAGTACCCGCCTGGAGTAGTGCTTATGCAGAATAAAGCATTCGAAGCTTCCTGTAGCGAGTTGCTATCTGGCATTAATTTGATAGAAGCTAGTGCAGGTACCGGTAAAACGCATGCTATAGCCATACTGGTATTGCGTTTTGTCGTCGAACTGGATGTCGATTTAAAAGAACTGCTAGTGGTAACCTTTACCAAAGCTGCAACAGAAGAGCTGAAAGACAGGATACGCATGCGCCTGGTTGAAGCTAAAGCAGCCGTTAGTCAAACCGAAATAAATAAAGAAGGCTATCTGGAAAAATGGCTTACTGGCCTAACAATTGATCAAGACACTATCAGGCGGCGGCTAGAGCTGGCATTATTAGACATTGATCAAGCCGCTATTTTTACCATACATGGCTTTTGTCAGCGGGTATTGTCAGAACATGCTTTAGAATGCGGCCAACTGTTCAACTGTGAACTCAGTGGTGATATAACCCGCATTCGGCAAAATTGTGCCGACGACTTTTGGCGCAAACACGTTTATCAACGCCCAGTTTGGCAGGTTAGTTTACTGACAGCCGAATTTCCAACTCCCGATTCACTATTAAGCAGTATTAACACTATTGGCTTACACCAAATTGTTTATCCAGAAAATGATGATCTGGATACTGTCATGCAAAAACTGGAAGTATTACTGGTAGACGCCAACGAAAAATTTCCACCACTCTTACAAAAATTACAAGCAGCCTTTTCTGCGGGTTTTTTTAAAGAGTCCTTTAGCCACTATGTCGAAGAAAACAGCAATGCCCTAGGCACTTGGCTACAGAATCCAAACACAGAAAAAGCTGACTTTTTATGGCTAACCGCGGCTGGTTTACTAGACGGATTGAATGGTCGTAAATTTCTAGTCAGTAAAAACAAACCTTTGCCAAGCGAACAACAAAAACAACTCTATCTAGATAGGCTAGAGCTGGATTTTACTACTTTTGAGCAACTTGCTAACACTTTGCAAGAATTGAATATCGTGTTTCGTTATGCGTTGTTAAACACTTTACGCACAGACCTTGATAAAGCACTACAGCAAAATAATGTCTTATCATTTGATGACTTGATTAGCCGTTTGACAGAGGCTTTACACGGTGAAAAAGCGCAGTTACTAATCGATCATTTGCAACAACGCTTTAAGGTGGCATTGATTGACGAATTTCAGGACACCGATCATCAGCAATGGCAAATATTCTCGCAAATTTTTACGGCAACACATCAATACCTGTACCTAATAGGCGATCCCAAACAGGCTATTTATAAATTTCGCGGGGCGGATATCTATTCCTACTTTGCTGCCCAACGCCAAGCGCAACAGCATTATACCCTGCTGCAAAACTGGCGATCTGATCCGGATTTGGTTACAGCCGTCAATGTGTTATTTAATCGTGATCAACCCTTTTTACTCCCAGAACTAGATTTTAATCCCGTCGAAGCAGCGCAGACTAAGGCTAAGGGCAGTATTTGCGATACGCCACCCTTAGTCTGGTGGCAATTAGATAAAAACCATGGTAATACTGAATATTGGACTTCGGGTAAAGCGGCACGCGCCATACGTGACGCAGTGGTCAACGAAATTTTACAGCTACTAAACCTTGCGTACACTGAAGAAGCTAACGATACTGCTTCGGACTCAATAAAAATACAGGCTAAAGACATCGCTATTTTAGTGCGTAGCAATAATCAGGCGCTTGAGTATCAACAGGCATTGCAAGCAGTAGGTATCCCGGCAGTAGTGAATAGCAAGCAATCAGTTTTTGCGACTGATCAAGCTCTGGAAATCTACATCGTATTACAGGCTGTTGCCCAACCCAGCCATATTCCAACCTTAAAACAAGCTTTAACCTTAAGTTGGTTCAATCTGGATGGTCAACAGCTCTATCAGTTTGCTAATGATGAAACAGCGCTGGATGCTTACTTGAGTCGATTCCAGCAGTATCATGAAATTTGGCAACAGTCCGGCCTGTTAAGCATGATGCAACGCCTATTAGAACAAGAGCAGGTAGAACAACAGCTTTGCGAGCTACCACAAGCAGAAAGAATATTGACTAATTTACATCACATTATTGAACGCCTACAACAAGTCAGTATAGATGAACAGCTAGCTATCAATAAAACTCTGGACTGGTTACGCCAATCCATACATCAAGCCCCGCAACAATGCAGTGATGATCAACAATTACGTTTGGAAAGCGATGCTGATGCGGTAAAAATTGTTACCTTGCATGGCAGTAAGGGCCTTGAATATGCGGTGGTATTTTGTCCTAGCCTCTGGCAACGTAGTGACCGTTTATACAGCGAGAAAAACCAGATTCAATGCCATGAAGAGGGTCACATGATTGTAGACCTAGGCTCTGCACAATTTGCCGAACGCCGTCAAAAAGCTATTTATGAAGAATTAGCAGAAGATTTGCGCTTGCTATACGTTGCGGTAACGCGGGCAAAATACCGCTGTTATTTGTGCTGGGCAGATGTACGCACTAAAGAAAAACCTAACGATTCGGCCTTAGCCTATCTACTGGATTTTGCCGATACTGATTTTGCGGGACAGCAACAAATGTTTAAGGCTTTTTTAACTGAGCATCCTGAAGCATTCGCTTACCAATTATTGCCTGTTGACTGTGAAATAACCGAGCAGTATCTAAAAATGGATAAGCACATTAGTTTGTCCTATCGCCACTTCCAACGCAGCTTGTATAGCCCCTGGCAAATGAGTAGCTATACGGCATTATCAGCCTTAAGCATACACGATACACCTGAGCTTCCTGAAGATAAAGCGCTTGAAACTAGTGAAGGAGAAGTCTCTGACAATGGTTTACCTAAAGGTGCTATCACGGGTAATGTTGTGCATTATCTACTTGAAACTTTAAACTTCCAAATGCTGGCCAGTGGCAATGATATTAGTAAATACCGCGATCAAGCCATTGCCCGCTTTGGGTTGCAACTCCAAACACCTCAATTAATCGATCAACTATTGCAAACTGTTACTACTAGCGCATTGAGTGAGGATGTCGAATTTTGTCTAAAAAATCTGCATCCTAAAAACTGCATAAAAGAAATGCCTTTTTATCTGGCTATGCCCGCATTGAATGTTGAGCGTATTAACGACATTCTTACCTCCACAGCCACTTATCAGCCCTTAGCCAGCAAGCAAATGCGCGGTTATTTAACCGGGTTTATTGACTTGATCTGTTGCTATCAAGGTAAATTTTATGTAATTGATTATAAAACCAACAGTTTGCCTGATTATCAACCAACAACCCTGTTACAGGCCATGCGTGAACATAATTACGGTTTGCAATATTGGTTGTATAGTTTGGTGCTGGATGCTTACTTACAACAGCGTCTACCTGGCTATGATTATCAACAACACTTTGGCGGAATTAAGTATTTGTTTGTGCGTGGCATGGTGGCGGATAAACCGGGCTATGGTGTGTTTACAGATTTGCCTGAGTATTCGAAACTGAATGCATTATCGAAAGTGCTGTTGCCTGCATTGGATTGATTTGTTCAGCGTAACTTTTTAGAAGCATCGTCAATTACCTAGTGCCAAATACAGATGTTGGATTTACAAAAGTAGGCGCGGCTGAATGATAATGAAACCGCAATTCGAAGCTGATAAGCTTTGTAATTCAAAGGAGGCGGACCGGCTTTCGCCACCTCGCCATCCGAATTGTACGGGAAGTTCTCCTGGATACGGTTTTCCAGTTAGTAGTTTCCTCACCTGGCTTTGCAAGCCAATTTGCGGGCTTCATGAAGTGAGAAAAGCCCACGCTCAGCAAACTAAGCGTTTTTCCAGAGAATCGATGCACTCTAACTATTTGCGCATTCTGCTTTTTTGTTTTTTTAATAACGGACTAGTTAATATTCTGATACTTCATGATTTAGATAATTAATGTAGCTGCTATAAATTTTTATAAACGCTCTAAAATTCTGATAAACTTCAACCACAAAAATACTTATTAATTTATAGGCTATTTACATATGCTGCTTAACTTTTTAAAGCGTTTAATTCATTTTATCAAACGCCAGCCTTTCATTAGATGCTTAGGACGATTACCATATCTTAGTAAAGGTTATTGTGATAATGAAATATATATTGATCCACTATGGAACCACACTTTAGCTAATTCTCCAGAACAAATTCAATACTTCCAATCGATTCTCAATTCGAATCTCGTTGCAATGTCATTTCACGAAGTAGTTAATCTTCATCGTATTGTTAGTAGAACCAATCATCTTTCTGGGGACCTTGCTGAATGTGGCTCATTTCATGGTGGGAGCGCCTTGATTATGGCTAAAGCTAATGAGTCAAAAAAACCGATACATCTTTTTGATACTTTTACTGGCATTCCTGAAATAACTGCAGATGTTGATTTGCTTAAAGTTGGAGACGTCAAGGGGAGCGCGTTAGATGACGTTCGAAATCTACTGTACGAATTTAATGACTTAATAAGATATCATGTGGGTTTTTTTCCAGAAACAACTTTAGAAATTCCTTTAGAAACAAAATTTTCTTTTGTTAATCTGGATATGGATGTTTATGAAAGTACTAAAGCAGGGTTTGAATATTTTTACCCACGAATGACTCGTGGGGGCGCAATCATTTGCCACGATTATTTTTCTAAAAGTTGCCCTGGTGTGAAAAAAGCCGTGGATGAATTCTTTGCCGATAAACCTGAAACGTTGATTGATTTATGGCATACACAAATCGTAATGATTAAATTATAGGAAATTTTATGTTTTCTTATGGACAAGAAATTGATTTAACAAGCATGATACGCCGTCAGGTTCATGGATGTTTTGGCGGTGTTGTTAATAAATCAAATTTTAGTTGAAAAAAACCTATTTTCGCTCATTTCTAGATCTTAACAAACTGAGGTATCTCAAGGTTTGTCATTAGACTCAGCACTAGGTAGCATACTCAGGCCTCTGCTTTTTCTGAAGTAATTAGTGAGCTTTAATTGTATTGCCGAAGATTTTTTAGTTAACGATAGGATTTTTCAGACCGCATATTTAAATGTTATTTTTTCTGAAGATGTTGATTTGTATTTTCACGCAAAAAAGCGTAAGTAAAGTACCTGCTAGACTTGAATCTAACGACTCTTGCTGGTAGGGTCGAAAACTGGCGCGCGCACTTTAGGTTCCGGTGGCTTATCCATAACTTTCGTCATGGGCCGCAATCCGACTACCATCATCACGTTTCCAGCTCCCGCCACGTCAAACGCAGCGTGCGGTTTTCCCGCACTACGCTTTCCTGTTCGTTTCTTATCAAGGCTTATGTGGCCTATCGTCTGAATTCACTTTCAACGCCTAGCCATGCCGAACCCGATAACCGTTAAACAGCTTAAGTTCGTTATAAAGCCAGTGTTTACTCCACTCCTTCCAGCCGAAGCCCCTACTATTCCGAGATCGCCCAAGATGCCGCCGTACTTTCTTTTCAACCCAATCTTTGACATAACCGAAACACTCGCTGGAATGCCCAATGGAAAAATAGTTAACCCACCCTCTTAATATCGGATTGATTAGTTCTATTATTCTATCTATCGGTTGTGATTGAAAACGCCTAAAGATTTCCTTGAGTTTTCGCAGCAACGCCGTACGCTTCTTCAACTTTGGTGCGTAGTTTGCTCGCCAAACCTTCTTTAGACTGAGAACACTGCGGAAATCAAAGCCTAGAAAACTAAAGCTTTCACCACAGGCCAGATCGACCTTTCGACTTTTCTCTTCATTAACCTCAACTTGTAGTTTGGCAAATTCTTCCCGAAGACGTTTGCTTACAGCAGCTAGCAGCCATCTATGGCGTGGATAGGCATCAATCAAGACCACAAGATCATCAGCAAAACGTGCATATTCGATGTAGACATATTTACCGTTTCGCGTTACTTCTTTTGCCCGCTCCAGCATACAATCGACCTCTGTGAGGTAAATATTACTGAGCAAGGGAGAAATCACCCCGCCTTGCGGAACGCCTATTGAACCTGATGCTTTCAATATTCGCGTCAATATCCACAGAATGTCATCGTCTTTGATTCGACGCGCCACCTTTTCCAACAGTAGATGATGTTGCACCGTATCAAAGTAGGCGCGTAAATCAAGATCAATGACCAGCGTTTTCCTTTGTACGATTGCCTTAGCTACCCGCTCCACTGCTTCATGCGCTGTACGCTTAGGCCGATACCCAAACGAACCTGATTGGAAGTCAGCTTCGAATATCGGCTCCAATATCAGTTTTAGAGCACCTTGCACCACCCGATCACGGATAGCAGGTATCGACAGAATGCGGACTTTTCCGCCATCCTTCGGTATCTCCTGTCTCTTCGACTTTAGTGGTGTGTAGGTTCGCTCAATCAACTCAAATTGTATTTGCCTCAGGAACGCATCCAGTCCCTGCCTTTCAATGACTTCAAACGTTATGCCATCACTTCCAGGCGCTCCGTTGTTTTTCTTCGCCATTGTATAGGCTTCAAGTAAGGTTTCCATTTTGAAAACATGAACGTATATCCCCCAAAATCGCCAGGACGGTTCCGCCTTCGCCTTAATATATATCTTCCGTCTCAAGTCCTGCAAATTACTGGACGCCTTTATCATCTCGCCGCCTCTTATATTGTTAGAAGAATTACAAACAGCAGGGCCTCTTCGCTCCACCGGCGTTACCCGGAATCATCACTACTACAGACCCATCCGCCACCCTCTCACCTTCAGTCCATTTTCCGGGTTCTCCGGTTATAAGACTTACCTTGCTCCTGCCATTTCGCACAGGGATGAGGAGGGCTTCTCCAGTTGCTTAGTATGTCCTTGCCAACGTGCCGTCGCTTCTACCCCGCCGAAGTGGTCTGGCTGTATCAGTCAGTTTCAACCAGTCATGCTGTCTTCGCCCTACGGTTGCAGGCTCGACCTTCGGGCTTACTCACTTTCGAGGCCACTTTTACGTTTACTTTCGTTACGGCCCGTTGACTCGCGCATTTCCCTAGGAAACACTAGTCGATAGGCTTCAAGGTCTTGGTTTCCCGCCACCCTGCTATCCAAGCTACGGGGCTTTGACTATTACCCCGACAGGACTTACTCCTGCTGAACATACCAGCCTTCGCTGGACACACAGCCGGACTTGGACAGTTACACCATCAGGCTCCCAGTTCAAGTCATCCACAGTGGTTTTGGAACGGCACTGATTTAATCAGGCAAAACTTGAGCTCCAGTCAACCGTTGAGAAACAGCCATCGCTTTGACTGACTGAGCCATTTGAGGACTCCTGGCTTGGATTTTTCGATAGTTAGTCAATGCGGCTACACTATTGTTATCCATCAAATCAGCCAAAGTCAAAATCGCCAAAGCTTGTGGCAACTCCGGTTGGGCTTTCAATACTACATTGGCGTGGGTTCTGGCATTTTCCGACTGCTTAGATCCCAAATATGATTGCGCTAAGAATAAGCGAGCATCGAGCGCGCCGGGTGCCAGTTTAAGCGCTATCTCCAGGGACTGTATCGCCTTGCCCAGATTATTGCTACGCATTTGCGCCTCACCCAAATTGATCCAGGCATTGGCGAATTGCGGATCAAGATTGGTTGCAGTTTCTAGCGCACTAACCGCCTCCGACAAGCGACCAAGCTTTAACAAAGCGTACCCCTTATTGCTCCAGTTGACAGCGACCGACGAATCGATTTTTAATGCCCGATCAATATATGTCAAAGCTTTCTGTAAATCGCCATTACGGCCGTAATATCCCGCTAGAGCTAGTAAAGTTTTCGGGTTATTCGAATCTAATTTTTCGGATTTTTCCAAGGCTTCAAGTGCTGCTTTTTTTTCCCCTGTTAGATCTAAAGATTCACCCAATGTCGCCCAATCATCAGAGCCAGCGATGTCAGATACAACTACTTTTCTGAAAGCATCAACAACCGCACGATGGTCGCGAACCTCAACCTTCAAAATACCGAGAGACCGATAGGCATTGATATAAGTTGGGTCGATTTTAACCGCCGCCTCTATATCTGCTAACGCTGCCCGTTTGTCGCCTAATTTGCTTTTGGCATTGCCACGATTCGTCAGTATCTCTGCAACGATGCTCGGATTGTCAGGCCTTAGAGTATAAGCCTTGTCGTAAGCCTGCTCGGCTTCCTTTAAACGGTTGGTGTTTTGCAACACGCTACCTAAACCGGTCCAAGCATTGGTGGTTTCTGGCGCAATTTCAATCGCTTTTCTAAAAGCTTTTTCGGCATCGATGTAGTGTTTACGGTTCAATTCAGTAAACCCCATAGACACCCAGGTTCCGGCACTGGACGGATTGTTGTCGGCATCCTTGCCAAGCACCAAGTGGGCGGCATCGGAATTACCGTTGCGAGCCAGCACATCCAATAAAGCCTGCTTTAGTTTATCGTCTAGGGGGTTTAATCTTAGCGCTGTCCGATAGGCTTTGGCCGATTCATCAGCATGGTTCAATCTATCGGTGACCACACCAAGTACGCGCCAGTGGTCGCTTACTCCCGGTTCTAAGCGTATCGCATCCTGAACTGCGCTATAAGCCTCCTTAAGTTTACCGTCTTCCAGCAACCACAAGGCCTTGGTTGTATAAAGGTTTCCCTGTGTAGGCGATATCTGCTGGGCTTTTTGCAATATCTGTTTCGCCTCGTCTCTATGACCTTGGCTATACATCAATTTTGCGAGTACAAACCAAGCATATTCGTTTCTGTCGTCCAGTCGCACGGCGTCTCGTAAAGCCGCTTCCGCTTCGACAGAATTCTGAGCGATCAATGCCACACCCAAATAGGCTGCAGCCATCGCAGAGTCTGGTTGCACTGCTCGCCAGTTATGAACGTGCTTTTCAAATTCCGATAGTTTGGCTGTAGCTTGCAGCGCCTGGGCTTCTTCCATCCAGTGCGGTTCAGGTCCGGGAATCACAGTAACGGGAGGTGCGGAGACGCCACGTTTATTCAATTCGATTATCCAATCTGCGGGAAGAACAAGATTTAAGTTTTGGCCGGCGCTAAGTATCGCTGTCGTTATCCCCAGCAATCGGCCTCGGTTATCGAATAGGCCGCCGCCGCTGGAACCGGGCGATAACGACACACTGGCCACAATCACCTGTTCATCATGATAGGGACTGATACTTGAAACCAAGCCGGAATTGACCGAAAGTCCGAATCCAAGTGGATTGCCAACTGCGTAAACGCTTTCACCAATTTTTAAATCATCGAGCTTTCTGAGTTCCTGCGGAGACATAGGCGGCAGGCCTTCCACGCTGAGCAGGCAAATATCCCGGGTTGGATCTGCCTGGGTCCAGGTCGCCGCATATTCATGATCGCCAGTATTGACTTTCAAAGTATGAGCCTCTCGTACCACATGGCAATTGGTCACAATGTGGTCTTTGTTTACCACTACGCCGCTACCTTGGCCCTCTTGATGGCCTTTTTCATCGAAAGTGACGATAGTCACTACTGAGGGCGAAACGTGTTTAAACAAGCCTTCAGCATCGTACTCGGCGCGTGTTTCGCAGCTCGGTAAACTCAACAAACAGAGGAAAATGGATAAAGCCTGCTTCAGTCTGCTCATGGCTGATGCTCCTCGAAGGGTAAAATGGCCGATCGGTAAGCCATCTCCGCATAGGCACTGTCGACTCCGCGTAGCTTTTCATAGGCACTACTAACATCCTTATCACGGCCTGCTCGGTGGTATTCTTCGATCAAAGCAGCCCATACTTTTCCTTGTTTAGGCTCAATTTCAAGGGATTTTTCCAAGGACTTAATGCTTTCCTGAGTTAGTCCGAGAATTGCCTCGGTAAAACCTTTTTGTCGCCAAACCGTGGGGTCGTTAGGAAATTTTTTTAGCAATTGAGCATCGATTTCCAAGGCTTCTTGACCGCGAAAGCTGTCTTTTAGCGATAAGGCTAGACCATATTGCCATTCAGGATTGTTGGGGTCCAGCCGAACCGCTTCCCGATAGGCTTGGATAGATTCCAAATAACGCTGCAGTTGAAAATAACTGCTGCCCAAAGCAGCATAGGCCCAGGCTTTGGCCGTAGGATTGCCCTGCAAACTTTTTTCGAAGGCTTGGATTGCATCCAGAGGTCTGCCAAGTGCGATCAATGTTTGTCCTTTCCAAAAATCTGCATCGGGTTTTTGAGCGTCTGGGATGGTGAGCTTTTCCAAGAGGGAGTAGGCGCGGGCTGGCCGGCCTTCGCGGATATAGGCCTCGGCCAACTTAAATTGGATGACCGGCACGTCAGGGTTTAGCGCCGACAGGCTTTGCCATAATTGGGTGACCATACCTCGATCATTTCGCTGTTCTGCGATTCCGATTAACCCCTGGTAAGCAGTTAGTTGCCAAGGATTGAAAGACAATGCCTTACGATAGGCTTCTTCGGCTTTGGCTGCGGTACCTGCCGATTGCTCGGTTTGACCAACGATAGTCCAAATTTCGGCATCTTCCTGGTGCAACGATAGTAATTCGCGCGCCAATTGCAGCGCCTCTGTACTTTGATTACGTTTTAACTTTACTCTGAGCAATCCTGCGCCGGCGGTCGACGACGCTGGTTCCAGTTGGTACAACTTACGCCAGGCAGTTTCTTCACTATCAAGGTTGTTATTCTTTTCCGCTGCCATTACGGACCAACGCCAAGCATCGACATCGCTTTGATGCCCGCCGATCCATTGTTCGGCGTGTTCAGCCAGCTTTTGCCACTGTTCCTGATTCTGTAGTTGTTCGGCGGTTTCCCGGAATTGTTTGTATGCTGTGTCAGTCTTGTCATGTAGCTCAATCTCGGCCAGCCATTTGGCGGGAATGGCAAAATTCACATTCTGCCCATCGCGGTGTCTATAGGTAATTATGCCCAACAAACGCCCTTCGGTATCGACCAAGGCTCCTCCGTCGGACCCCGGCGAAACCGGCGCGGAAAATTGAATAAAATCGACACCTAATTGTGGACGAATACCCGAAACCACCCCTTCAGAGATGCCGACACCCAACCCCAACGCATTGGAAAGCGCATAAACCCTAGCTCCAGATTGCAAGGATTGATTGGCGTCAGCGCTAACAATTTTAGTCAACTGGGCATCAGGCACCGACAACAAGCACAAATGCCGTTGGCTATCTCTGGCCAAAATTGTTGCCAGAAACGATTTACTATTCGTGACGATCCGGAATTGAAGCTTACCGTTGAGTTCATCGCACACCGTAACGACTTTATCGCTCGCAACAGCAACGGCTGTTAATGCTTTCAACGGTTTATTCGCATCGTCCAATGCTTCAAAAACCATCACTGACCGTTGTACTTGCTCGTAAATCTCGACCGAGTTATGCGGTGTTGCCATTGCTTCCGAGAGAAAAGTACCTGCACAAAGCAGCAGGATGATTTGTTTCATTCGACCTCCAAGTCGTCAGTATTCGATGGGCATTAAGTAAGAACGCTTGAAGACCCAGATGGCTTTTATAGCTAGCTTAAGCGAAAAACAGCTAGCGCGCAAAGTGATTCTAACGCCAAACCCTTGTCATTTTTTAAAACCATTTATAATCATGGCGTTGAATAAATATCTACGTATATAACCCAATCATATTTCGCAGCGAACGGTGCAGTGTCTTTGCATAACACATTTAACCTTTAATAACTATTTATGTTATTCGTTCTGAATATGCCGAATTTGTATATTCACGTAAAAATACGTCATGGAAAGGCCTGATCCTTTTGACTTTTGGAGTGGCCCTGTGGTGTTAATGCTTAGCAGAAACGATTAACACCCCCCATCACCTCCACACCCGCCATCTCCAGCTCCACCTCCACCTCCACCACCTTCGGAACCTCCCGTCCACTGATGATGCTTAGGCAACCATGCTGAATATCCACAATGTCCGCAGCTATAAAAATATTCCATGGAATAAACGGATTTTGCGGATTGCCGTGGCTTACCCGATTTTTTAAAGGTCGTAGATTTACCACACGCTGGACATCGTCTTGACGACATAAACATTACAATTACAAAAAATATAATTACTAAATATATAATTACTAAATACATAGCATTCATTACTCACTTTCGAAAAATAAATCATGATGGTAAGTACTCACTCCCTTATCAGTTATCCCGCTTTCTGTACCGAGGTTGCGGCCAGAGAACACAGGGCATACGTCCTGCTCGCAACTAACATCTTGGAAGGCAACCCATCTAGCTGCAATCTGGGCACAGAAAGCTACTATGGACAGCTTTTGAACAGAAGAGGTGAGTAGTGAATTTAAAAAATTATTTACTGCAACTTAAGGTATTACTCGTAGATTCATAAGTTTGCCTCTTATAAACATCTCCTAAAACGCAATTCGCAATTTCCGCCTTATTTTGCTCAAAATTGCTTAGAGTTAATTGACCATTATGGATAAAAACCTGATAAGTTGTGCCTGCAACTGCTGTGAAATAAAGTAAACAATGCTCAATTTGTTCGGTAATCTCATGGGGTGTTGAGCAACTTTCAGTGAATGTGCAGTTTTCTTTATTATCTTTGTCTTTTGTGCATGAACAGGGGCCATTGGAGCAATTGCTGGCTCCCACTGTTTGATCGGCCAACTGTCGAGTGACAATACTTTCGATTGAATTTTTACCTGGAAGCACTTTTACCGTTTTAAAGCGGTTCAAAGACTCTGAATTAATTAATATATCTTTATCAGACCAAGAAGTTTCATACCAATCGTCATATTGCCAGGTCAACATATTGAATGGAAATACCCAGAAGAGTGGAATCATCGCAACAATCGGTTTCTTTAATATAACGGTTGCCACTTCACTATCTGGTCGCGTTACACCTTGATACGAATTAACAGTGCAACCGCTTATAACAATCAGAAACATAACCAAGAGCAATCGCAAACAAATAGTATTCAACATATTAATCATGAAGTAATGAATCCGCTACATCTACCACTACCTGCCGCATGTGCCTACGTTATTGAGTAGACTTTCTATGCGAAAAATATGGGGCCTACTGCTTTTTACTACTCTCTGGTTCTAATAATGAGCTAGCTGATAAACTAAGTGAATAGTATTTATTATCGTTAACTCAAAACCAATAACTACTGGCATTATCTGAATGGTTGGGTTTTATTGCTAAACTGTCAGCTTTTGAGGGTGAAAGCCGTTGCTAGGTTTAAAACCTTCGCAGTAAGTAATAGTTCAGCCATCGAATATCCAAGGCTAATTATTTTTCGCCCCATATGCATCAACTTAAGAGAAACAAAGTTAACTACCGATATTATCTATATAATAGAATAAGGTTTGTTTACTTGTAAAGAATGATTTGAAAAATGACTTCATTCTACTTTGCCAATAACTCAATCTGTTTGAGGTGGATGAAATTGCCATTGACGGTAGTTTTTTTAAAGCCGACACCAGCAAAGATAGTATTTATACGACCAAAATCACTGAGAAACATCTGGCGGAACTGGATAAAAAAATTGCAGATTATCAACAACAATTAGCCTCACAAGACGCTCCAATGACAAAAACAGCCTTGATAGCTTGGTTGACGATAAAGAAAATTGAGCGCCTCAAAAAGCAGCAAGCTCAGGAAAAAGACTTGCAAGATCGACTAAAATCTTCGTCAAATAAGCGGTTAAAAGGGTTAATTACAACTTCTTTTTTCCCTTCAAAAATGAAAAGTAGCTTTGGTATAACGGAGCATTTTGCTCTCGGTTACACTTCGCTAACCGAGGCTACGATGTTTATCGTATCAATTTATTTAATCAGTCATTTAATCATTATGTTCGTTAATCTGCTCATGGCCGATCTTTACCTTTCAGCCTCCGATCAAATCGAAACAGGATACCCGTATTTTGGGCTTGTATCTAGACTTTAAAAGTAACCCTGTTTTTCACTCCGCATTGTGATTTTGCGAGAAACGTAAAATACCTCTTAAAATATCCAACTCTTTAGTGTCCAATTGTGTACGGTTATAAATGCGGCGTAAGCGACGCATGATTGATTTAGCGCGCTCTGGATGCAAAAAGCCAATATCAGTAATGGTTTCTTGTAAATGTTGGTAAAAAGCCTCCATTTGCGCGCTGCTGGCTAAGGGGGCCTGGTCATGATCACCCACTTTTGGGTTACTTTGTTCCTGGTGGGTTGCCACAAAAAGTTCATAGCAGACGACTTGCACGGCAGCAGCAATGTTTAATGAGCTGTATTCTGAATTACATGGAATGCGCAACAAATAGTCACACAAATCTAATTCATGATTTTTAAGCCCCGAATTTTCCCTGCCGAACACTATAGCAATATTCAAAGAGGGATCTATCGGACTAGCCCATTTTTCAGCACATTGACGTGCTGTTACAGCTGGCCAGCTAATGGTTCTATCTCTGGCACTTGCACCCAGCACAATTTGGCAATCGGCAATCGCTTCTGGCAGATTTGTATAGACAGCAGCATTTTTAAGGATATCGTCAGCACCGGAGGCTCGCGAAGTAGCATCAGCATGAGGAAAAAACTTAGGTTGTACTAGACGCAATGGGTACATTTGCATGTTTTTCATTGCTCTAGCCACGGCGCCAATGTTGCCAGGATGCGAGGTTTCGACCAAAACAATTTTAAAATTTGTTAGCAAGGTAACCTCAATAGCTAAAAAATCAGGATTTTAACAAAAGATTTGTTATCCTATCAGGGTTTTCTAACTGCTCATTACCAATTTGATCTATGCATCCAATGCTAAACATAGCCGTCCGTGCTGCACGGAATGCCGGCGACCTGATTCAACGCTCCTCTCAAAATATTGAGAAACTCACTATCGACCAAAAAGGCAGAAATGATTATGCCTCAGAAGTTGACCGTATGGCCGAGCAGGAAATTATTAAACATATCCGCGCCTCTTTTCCCGATCATGGTGTACTTGCTGAAGAAAGCGGCGAACATAAGGGAAATGACTATGTGTGGATTATCGATCCTCTGGATGGAACGACCAATTTTCTGCATGGTTTCCCCCAATATGCGGTATCTATTGCGCTTAAGCACAAAAACAAGCTTGAATTAGCCGTTATCTACGACCCTTGTCGTGATGAACTGTTTACTGCCGAACGCGGCGGTGGTGCTATGTTAAATAATCGCAAGATACGCGTCGCTAAACATAATAGTATGCGCGGCGCATTAATTGGCACCGGATTTCCTTTCAAAACCATGGAAAATATTGAGCCATACTTAGCGATGTTTCGCTCAGTTTCTGCGGATTCTGCTGGTATCAGGCGTGCTGGCGCAGCAGCCCTAGATGTGGCTTATGTTGCTTGCGGGCGTCTGGATGCCTATTGGGAAATAGGTGTTAAAGAATGGGATATTGCTGCGGGCGTATTACTAGTACAAGAAGCGGGCGGTGTTGTCACTGATTTTTCCTTCAATGACAAATATTTACAGTCTGGTAATATCATTGCAGGAAACCCAAGAATGCATCAGCTCATGTATCATGCAATTGAACCGCATGTGCCTGCGAATTTGAAATAAAAAAATGTTAGGCATCGCTAAAATTGTTATTAGAATGCCTTTTATTTTATACTGATCGGCTAATATTATTTCAAGAGGCCCTCATGGAAAAACCCTTTATTTTACACATGCTGACAACAGCAAAGAACTTAAGCCCATTCGACGTCAATATGGCGATGGATGCAGGCTGGATTTCAGCAGTGCCATACATCAATGTGGAACCAAGCGAAGTGCGTGGATTAGTGCAAGATGCTATCTTTTCACGTAGTCCAAAAGGTTTATTACGTACCGCGATTTTTATCGGTGGCAGAGAAACCAAACAAGCATTAGATATGCTGAAAATGGCCAAAAACTCTATGGTACCTCCTTTTGAAGTTTCCGTTTTCGCAGACCCTAGCGGCGCATTTACCACCGCTGCCGGCATGGTTGCCGCAGTTGAAAGAGAATTGGCAGAAAAATTCCAGACCACCTTGGTAGGTAAAAATGTTCTAGCATTGGGCGGCACAGGCCCTGTAGGTCAAGCGGCTGCGGTAATCGCTGCCCAAGCAGGCGCGAAGGTAACCATCATTGGTAGACAACTGGATAAAGCTCAGCGTACAGCGGAGCTTTGTACCGAAGAATTTGGTGATGGTAAAATAAAAGTATTTGCAGGCGCAGACGCAGACAAGGCAGAATATATGAAAACTGCTGACGTGGTATTTGCAACGGGTGCGGCAGGCATCGAACTATTAGGGGCTGATTTGATTGCACAGGCTCCCCAGCTTAAAGTGGCTGCGGATGTAAATGCTGTACCACCTTCAGGTATTGCTGGACTGGATGCATTTGATAATGGTAAACCGTTGGCAGGCTCAATAAGCGGTGCCGTAGGCATTGGCGCATTAGCGATAGGCAATATTAAATATCAGGCACAGAGCCGACTTTTGAAACGTATGCTGGAAAGCGATCAACCCTTGTTCTTGCATTTTGAACATGCGTTTGAAGTAGCTAGAGAGTTTATTAAATCTACTAATTAAATTCTTTATCTATAATTAGACCTAAATGAGGTCAGATTTGAATGACACTTACTTAGTCGGTTGGGTTAGGCGCAAGCTTTAACCTAACATGTCGGCTTAGTAATAGATTACAGCATCTATTATTGGGTTACCGGTAACGATCTAACTCGATCCACGTAAGCCGCGTCCGCTTTATAACATATGGATTATATGATTAGGTATGTGCCATTCAGATCAAATTTGAGATAAACCAATTACTCGTAATTTAAATTTTCTGCCGGATGGCGTTTGAATTTACAAGCCCAAAATTTTCAGTTACCTAAGGTAAAAATAAAAATGTCAAAACGTAGCATACTTCACATGTTTGATCCAATGCCGAACAATAGCCCGTTTGACATTAATATGGCTCTAGATGCTGGTTTTGATGTACTGATGCCTTATTCAAATGTTAAACTAGATAACATCCTTACATTAACTCAGGATGTCATTTTTTCTCGCAGCCCGTCGGGCATTAAAAAGACCGGTATTTTTATTGGTGGACGAGATATAGGCTTGGCAATTGATATGTTACAAGCCTGCCAACCAGCCATGGTTCCCCCTTTTCAAGTGTCTGTTTTTGCTGATCCAAGTGGCGCATATACTACGGCGGCGGCCTTAGTAGCCTGTGTAGAAAAAGCCTTGAAAGAACATCATGGGAAAACATTACGAGAATGCAAAACTTTAGTGTTTGGTGGAACCGGTCCTGTGGGTATAGCAACCGGAATCATAGCCTCTTTGCAGGGTGCTGACACGGTGTTGGTGGATCATTTATCAATTGATAACGCCAATGACGCCGCCAAGCAATATAGCAGACGTTTTTCGACTAAATTGACGGGTGCAATTGCACGTAACGATATTGAAAAAATTGCATTAATCGAAGATGCTGATATTGTATTTTGTACTGCAAAAGCGGGTATTAGAGTATTGTCTTCTCACGTGTTAGCCCAAGCAAAACAATTAAAAGTAGCAGGCGATGTTAATGCTGTACCACCTGCGGGTATTGAAGGTTTAGGGGTAAATGATTTTGCATTGCCCCTGATTCATGCCACCCAAGCTAAACAAGCGATAGGTATTGGGGCTTTAGCTGTAGGTAATGTAAAATATCAGTTACAGCATGAATTGTTAAAATCTATGTTAGACACAAATACGCCGTTATTAATTGATTTTCGTGATGCTTTTAGTAAAGCACAACAATTAATTGCCTAATCATCTTTAATGTATCTGATTACATTGAAATAAACTTAAGATGTGAATTGCAGATTACTTTGTTAGATTAAGCCAAATGCGTATGTTATAGACTTTAGTTGAGTATTTCGCTATTTAAAATATTAAACTTTACCGCCAGATGCATTAATTCCACATCATTTTTTATATTTAATTTCTCGTATAATCTATAGCGATAAGTATTGACTGTTTTGGCATTTATTTGCAGAGTATCTGCCATGTCGGGAATACTTTTACCTTGCAAAATTAAACCCGCCACTTCTAATTCTCGCTGGGAAAGTTTAGCAAAGATAGAATTTTCACTGGCCTGAATAGATTCTGACCTAATATGTCGCTTACCTGACATTACGGCTCTTATAGCGTCCACCATCTCAATGACTGGTGAACCTTTAGAAACAAATCCTTCCACACCGAGCCTTAGCAATTGCCTAGGAACTTGACCATTATCATACGCTGACAAACCAATTAGCTTAATTTCTGGCAATGTATTCAGGATACGCCGACAAGCCTCAAGCCCTCCCATCCCTGGCATATTGATGTCCATCAAAATGACATCAGGCGGATTTTTATCAATCAACTCAAGTGCCTGCTCACCGCAGTCACAAGCAGCAATTACAGTAATGTCATCCATAGCATTTAGCAAAGCTTCAATGCCGCTACGTACTAGCTCGTGATCGTCAACCAGTAACACCTTTATCATATTTTAGTTAGTGTGGTATTCATAACTGACAGGATTTGTAAATATCAATGAGCAGTTTCCCAGATTTTTAAACTCTCGGCAATGCTAAAGTCATGAATCAAGAAAATCAAGTGCATTATCCATTGTTCCCAATATCTTTCGACCAAGCTAACTTTAGCAATATAAATTAAATTTATATTTATACATCAATGAATTGCTTACAGTTAACTTACTATTCATAGTTACAAATGACATTAGTATTTATTAACTACTCAGTTACAAATTAGCACGTACTAATGATCAAATAACCAACTCTGTCTATAGGTGCATTGTGCGTTGCAGGGCATAGTGATTTTTATAATTTAATAAATCGGCACAAATCAACCGATTTTTTTATTCACTACAAATCAGCATAATTTGAGGATAATTTCCCATCAGAATCCATCTGTTGTTTTAAATAGCGTGCAGCCTCACCACGAGGATAATGTAACAACACCATTTGATGAAAGCCTTGAGATTTAGCCAAATTGCCTTTTTTCAGCCAGACGTTAGCCAATACCAGCATAGCATTATCTAATCCTTTACGCTGTCGATAATCACATGTCATTAACATGTTTACAATATTTTCTGCATCAGCCAGATAACCAACCCGACAAAAACGTATTGCGAGCTTTATAAGCACAGATGGAGACACATCAAACTCTTCAGGACGCATGTAATAATCTGCAAATGCCTCCCTTAATAACCTTGAGCTACAGCTATCTTCATCGCTAGAAGAGAGTATTTTTCTGACCAAGTTACGATATTCGACTGATTGTTGCGAATACCTACAAACTTTGTAATACTGCTGGAGAATTTCTTTATCATCAGGAAAATCCCTATATAAATCAAAGAATAATGCTTGAGCATGGGCCAAATCAAGTTGATTTAATGCAGTTAAAGCTTGATTGTAACGCAATTCTTTATTTTTATACTTTACTTTATTATCTAGAAAACCCAGATTAAGTGTATGTGTGAACAAATTTTTGATTACTAGACCGATTGCAACGCCTAATACAAAACCACTAATATCAGCTAAAAATGTATGATATTTACCTTGCTCATAAGTAAAATGGTAGTAGACGTTTGTCATCCAAACTAACATAATCAATAATGGAGCGCGAACTCCAGAAAAACACAAAAATGGAATTTTTTGAATACCAAATATCCCTATACAAACGCCAATCAAACCAGCAATAGCAGAAGACGCACCTAGTAAAGGAATAATGCTATGCTGATCGGCCAACCAAAAACAACCGGCCGCGCCAACACCTGTGAATATATAAGCACAAAAATAGCGTACACAACCAAGCGATTTTTCCAAGGCAAAGCCAATTAAAAATAAAAGGACCATGTTGCCAATCAAATATTTAGTATCATTATGTAAAAACAGATGAGCAAAAAGACCACTAGCATTGGGGCTGACCGGAGTAAACCCATACTGATTTGTGACTGTTTTTAGAAAAAGCTCATCAAAAACTGAACGCGCTTTGCGCCAAACAGAAAAGCGTTGATTTTCAGGCAGAATAAGCTTCTCTGCCCGAAGAGGTTCCATAAAAGACTGATCGTAATTCATGGACATAACAAATTGATTAAGTGATTCTTTGTACTCTGGCGATTGATTGGGATTATTAAGTAATTGCTTTAATTTTTCTAGTTTTTGACTATCTCCACGCTGCTGCAAACTCTCTAGATACTTTGGCAGTTCTATGCTAGACAAAGGAGATGTCCAATAGAAATCAGTGGCCTTCTGATATTGTTTAGTGTCTAAGCTATGGCTAAACTGAAAAACAGCTAAATTTAAGACGATAAGAAGCAACGTTGCCCACGGCAGGTGTTTCCAATCTACAAACTTTTGCATGGACAAAATCGACATTTTATTCTCATTTCATAACCAAACTGAAAAATAGCCTGATTAACCCTAACAATAAACAACTACAAATTTTATGTAAAATTAGTAATTGTAGTTGATACATTTATGATTTGCATGTTGTATAAACTAATTATCATGTAATTGCAATTAAATGCTAGGTATTCTATCAAGACTTTTGAGAAAAATGCGCCAACTGAACCCTTAAAAAGCGACCGATAGTTAAATCGCTAGCCTCCCTCCATAATGCAGGAAAGCTTAATCATAAAAATACTAGGCTTTTAACTAATTACTATACAGCAACGGAATTTTAATATTTTTTTGCAGGATTCCCTAGACAAAAGTAGCCACTAGGTTTAGTTTTTTGAAACCGCTATTTTCGGACTGCAAAAAAGAGATCGGAATAAAGCGATATCCTCAAAAACTGCTTAGATAACACCCCATACACCTAAAGTTTTAAGATAACCCTTTATCTTTTTGGACAGTGCTCAAGGATACACTTGATGACAAATCAATGAAGCGCCACGGATTTACATCCGTAGCGTAGTATCATTTTTATCGTATCGTTGTTTACGGTTAGTATTGACATTGCTGGCCACTGTTGTAGCTGCGAAAAGAGCACTAGAAATAATAAACTCACCACTCATAAAGCCAATAACACCCGTAATAAATGCCAAGCCATTGAGTACATCTTTTTGAAAGTCGTTCATGATTTTTCTCTTTGTTAAACATGTCTTTACTATAATCCCATAAAAAATAAATTCAATAGCTCAAAAGTAACATGCATTATTTCCAATTATTAAACAATAAAACAGTTAAGTTAACGACAACATCTTCTAAAATCACCATTACCAAAGTTCAATACTCGAACGAACAACACAGGAGAGAATTCCATTACGATAAGTTACGTAAGGCTGGCCCAAACCTTGTAGAAACATACAGCTGATGAATAACCTCCTGCTACGGTTAATTTTCATAACTTACCATCGACCTCTATACTGGCCGTAAATTGGCGGCATATAGCCAGAATTTACTTGGGGTTGTATGAAATAAGGTTGAGGAGCAATGACTACTGGAGGAGAGATATACTCCCTTGCAAAATAAGGGTTATAACTATATCCATTACCATATCCATTACGGTAACCATTTTCGTAGCCGTGATAATGATGGTGATGATGCTCCCAACCCTCTGCAAATACCGAGGATGAAAAGAACATACTAGCGATGATTACTATTTTTATGTACCTGAACATACGGCCTCCTTATGGCTGAAATTGTTTAGACAAATCAATATCAGCATAAACCGAACCAAAACTACATTATTCATCTAAATCATTAAGTTAAAAACAAACACACATTACACTAATATCAAATTGGTTTATTTAAACCATTTAGTGACTTAAAAGCAGTGAATTTAGGGTGTTTCAACCTAATAGTCCAAAAATGGCAACAGTATAAATATTCAACTGACTCCAGATAAGTGAGTAGCGTCTAAGCAATCTGGCAGTAGCATTTCAGACTGACATGTAGCCAAGTACTTACATGTTATTTAATTTCACACAACTACAAGAATAAATCGACTAAAATCCAAGTTAGTGTTTGAAAAAACTGAGCAATATCCAACGAAACATCGACCAATTACGCATTTTTAATCTTGATATTGCGGATATACAATTTTAAAGCAATGCAAAGCTAAGATTTTTTATATGCATGCTGTAACATACATCCAAATATATTAGTATCACTGAAAGGGCAAAATGAGCATAAAATCGTCACTGGTAAAAATAGCCATAAAACTGACCCCAAATATGTTAATTGTCTGGGTCTCCAATCTTATCCTGAAAGGTATTGCAGAATTAACCAAATTTAATTTTGACGTAGACGCACGAAAAATTTACGTAGAAACCCGGCTATATGGTGAAGCAGATACGATTGAGGTATGTCTGGAAGATTTTGCTATTTTTAACGATGGAGAATCCTATCGATTTATCATTCACCATGCAAAATCGGATCGCCCCTGGCTAAATAATCTATTATCCCGTATTACAGGCAAAGCCTGGAAAATTCCGGCAATACCTCAATTTGCTATGCAACTTGAAATAATTGCGGAGTTATTCAAAGCTAAACCAACAGCACTTGAAAAAATAGAGTGAGCTAACACGCAGACTTTTACTATCGAGTTTTTAACCATAAACATTCTTGCCGAAACAAAACCGCGTAATAAAACAGGGAAGGCAATTGACTTTCATCACGTCCTGGTAAGCTAAACGTCATAAATTCCTTTTAAGGCGTAAAAATGAAAACTTTAGCTTTAATGATAAGTATCTACTTATTATCAATCTCGCCAGC
The DNA here is from genome assembly GCF_039904985.1 of Methylomonas sp. AM2-LC. Lineage (NCBI taxonomy): Bacteria > Pseudomonadati > Pseudomonadota > Gammaproteobacteria > Methylococcales > Methylococcaceae > Methylomonas > Methylomonas sp. AM2-LC. The sequence goes on along the minus strand of NZ_CP157005.1, from coordinate 663,966 downwards.
TTGGTCAGAGTCTTGCCCTGATTTGCTCAATTACAAAATGACCAAATTAAGATCAAATGAACAAATCGATTTTTGTCAGGCTTTTGTAGGTAAAGTAATTCTCGCGGTTAATACCGCCAGCAGCTGTGCGTATACGCCGCAATTTAAAGGTCTGGAAGCTCTGTATCAAAAGTATAAAAATCAGGGCCTAGTGATTGTCGGTTTTCCGTCCAATGATTTTAATCAGGAATTTGAAAATTCTGAAAAAATCGCTAAAGTCTGTTTCATTAATTATGGAGTTACTTTTCCAATGATGGAAAAAAGCGTCATTAAAGGTTCTGATGCCAATATATTTTTTCGCAAACTGTATAAAGCCACTGGTCAAGCACCACAATGGAATTTTTCCAAATATCTTATCAGTAAGAATGCTTCAACCATTACCGCTTTTGAGAGTAGCGTGGCTCCCGAACAATTAGATGGAAAAATTAGAGCTTTATTAAGCGCTAAATAAAGTTAAAGTAGCTATCTACCTTGAGGAACTTCGAAAAACCTGGCTTTTGCGCTTCGACGGGCTCAGCACGAACGGTAAACTATTGATATATAAATATCACCGTTCGCCCTAAGCTTGTCGAAGGGTGGTTTTTCGAAGTTCCCCTTGGTTAAATAGATACCAATACTCAGCAAACAGCCTATATTCGTAGGCTTCGTCTCCTCAAAAAACCCAACCATTAGTGGCTTGGGTATTTCATAGCTTCAGTTCGTAGTGACTTTCGGCTTTGCTCTGCAAAACACCGATAAACTACGAAACAAAGCTATGATTCCAACCAATTACTTACGAGGGTTTATTGCTAAATGCAAAAAGATTATCGGCCATATTAGCTAATAATCAAATACTTAAACATTTAGTTGAACACCAGAAGCTAATCCAGTACGTTGTGACCACGATTTCTCATACAGTTTTTGAAAGCTTGCTGATATTTTTGATCGGCAGACAGGCCAGAATATGCCCCACCACCAATTCCACCCGTTGCAGCGCCAATAGCTGCGCCAGTTCCTGGATTTCCTAATATTGCACCCAGTGCAGCGCCGCCAGCAGCACCAACAAGACCACCCACTAGCCCACCTTCTACCGCTTCTGTGCCAGTGTTTGCGGCATTTCTAGCAATTTGCTGACATTCTACGGAATCTTGGCTGGCAGAATTAGCGGGGCCCTGTTGTTGGGGCTGATAAGATTGCACGGGTGCTGGCGCTGCTTGTTGGTAAACCGGGTTTCCATTTTGGTCTACTATAGGCACTTGCTCATAGACGGGTTTACCATGCTGATCGAGTATTGGCTTACCTTTTTTATCCAAGACTTGCTGACGCTGGTAAAGTTGTTGAGGTGGTGGTGGTGTAACTTGGTAAGATTGTTGAGGTTTTTGGGTTTGCCTATAGACACTATCATCCACTGTTGGTGTATAACCTCCATAAGTAGCGCAACCCGACACGACGAACATACTCATGATCGTTGTTGTTAATAGTATCTTATTCATTCTCGTAGCCTCGTGTTAATTTTAGCTTGATTAGTATTGGACTGGGCTTGCAGACAGTATAAACAAGCCATTGTTATGCTTGAATTTCCCGAACAAATTTGTCTTTTTTGTCTACCCAGTATTCCATATTTCATTAGCTATTTCAACAATGCTAATGTCTTCAATTACGCATTCTGGAATGCTTACATTGAAGCAACACTGAGAATGACATTGATCTTTTCTTGATCCAACCCTTCAAGTTCATTTTCAGTAATCCAATTTTCTCTGATTAGTCTTGCTAAGACCAACATAAGAACGGAGGTACTGTAGTCGTATTTTTCATCCATTGTTTTTCGCTGCTTACTAAGAAATTCGTGGATATTCCAAATGTCTTCAGAATTTTCGGCTTTTGCACTCATATCTTTTAGTATCTGCGTTTTCGTTTGCAAGCGCGGCATCCAACGCCTGCTTTGCAACTTTTGTTTCGGTTTTTGACCAGTTAAATCTATCCATTGTCAATAACCATAAACTTTTCAAAATAATGCATGTGGAGGTATATTTGATATTGCCTTTTGAAACGGAAAAAGTCAATACACTACCTATATACACCCCGCTTACTCATTGTCTGAGTTGTTTATGTATTTCGATTACCAAGTGAAACTTAACCAGGAAGCAAGGAAATCGACATCTCCACCGCCTGATTGGTGTGCATATTTTCCGGTAAAAATATGCACGTAGGACAAAGTTCCAACCAAATGCCTAGTTAAACTCCATTGCAGTGCAACTTCCGCTGTGGTGCCGACATACATGGATCCAAAATTGGCAGGCAACATCACGGCCCCGCCAGGATTATACAGTGCGTCATTTTTGCTGTAACGCCATAATATGTCACTACCTAAAACAAAGTTCATATCCTCTCGTGGCTGCATCTGCATGGAAAGATGAACATCAAAAATATTGGCCGGACTGATCACGGCAGCATCATTAAAATATCCCGCCTTAAAGAACAAAGGATTAAAGGTACCTATACCGCTGCCTTTTTTTGTAGTTCCACTAGCGGCATCGGCCTTTACCCCCAATCTTGGCATCCATGGCATATCCAAAAACCTATAGCCAAAATCAGTAGCAACAGTCCAAGCTTGAATATTCTGGACACCTAATGAGCCAAATTGATAAACCGATTCCAAATCGTAATCCCAATTAGCTTTATTCCCAAATAATCGAATACCCATGGAGTGTCGATTTTCCACTCCAGTCCCATCTGCATATTTTGCATTTTGATTTTTAAACATCAAGTAATATAAATCTGCGTTGACATCCAGAGCACCGCCAATCGGCGTACTGCCATAGATGCCAGCAAAAGTCTGACTGTAATTGGTTTTTGACACTTCAAATTTTTCTTCCATGGCGGGATGAGTCATAAAACCATAGAGTTTTGTTTTACCCCCCATTGAACCAATGAACTGAAAGCCATCAAATTTTAATGGTGTGTTTGGGGCAGCGCGAGTGGCTATCAGCCTGCCAGCCCCATAGGTCATCGAAAATCGTCCACCTCTAACGGTCAAACGATTGCCATCCGGATTAGGATTACCAAAAACGTAATCGGCAAATGCCTGTTGCAGATCCAGTGGATTCTGATTAATTGCCAAACTGGACACACCACCGAACTGCAAGCTGGAAATACCTTGGGCAAAAATACGCAAACGTTCGTTTACATGTAAATCGGTGTGTAACAGAATACGCTGCAAATCATAATTAGTGTTCTTCGCCCCCTTAACACCAAAAGCTTGATTGTTGTAATACTCGAAACGCTCACGTAATTCTCCTCCAAAACTCAAATAGCTTTCCGGGTTGTCTTTATCCAGTGAAATGTATTTATACGCATCAAAAAAATCCGTGCGCTTGGATGGATCTGCAAGATAGGTATAGCGCTCGGTGTAACGCAACAAGGTATAGGGTGGCGGATTGGGATTGGGCGGCCCGGTAGTTACGTATTCAGACAGGCTGGAATCTTGTGGCGCCACCATCACTTTGCCTGTTAAAGGATCAATTGGAGTCACATCGTCACCAGCCCACGCCGAGGAAAGCCCCAACCAGATCAGCAAACTAAATAGGCGAATTTCCATTAATCTATTCCAGCCTAGCCCCTCTAGTCTTATTTTAAATACGACTGAGTATCACGCTTTTTTAACTGTTCAGTAGTCTGTTGAATAATCGCATCGATATGGGTATTTGCACTCTCAAAATAGCTGGGGCCCGCTTCAATCACCCAACTGGCTATACTAAATTTTGGCGTCAATCCCAGCTTTTGCAAATGTTTTTCCGTGTCGTAGGCTAATAGCACTTGCTCTACTACCGCAGCATCGCCCTCGCCAACCTCGATTAAACTGCTACCCTGATCGCGTAAGGTGGGTGCAAAAGATACATTTTTTGCCTGCAATCGCACCGCTTCGCGCACGGCAATTCGACCAGCAACCCGAAGTTTTTCCAGAGACAAATCTTGTTCATCACCCAAACCGATTAATAACACTTTTTTAGGCTTAATCGAATGCTTAGGCGGGGTATACAGTAAAGTTTCGCCTAACTCACCGATAAATTCGCCACGTTCCCGCAATGCTGCAACGAGGCCACCTTGCTTGTCGTTAAAATCTTGCATAGCTTCAATATATTTGTCGCCATCTGAGTGATGTTTTAATAAAGTAATAATTTGTAAATCAGCGGTTTGGGTAACCGGACCGATTTCTTTGATCGATACTTTCAGTCCATGTGATGCCTGAAAGATTTTTTCCGGTGTTTCCACTGCCCATACACTAGAAACTGATAATATGGAAAAACTGAAAATCAGGCTTTTAATCGTAATAGAAGGTAATGTTGTCATGGTAATCTCCACAAATTAATTTGTTGATTGTTTTTTAGGATAAGCTCATTTGAAGCGTTGGCTATTAAGTGTTTAAAATGGGTGCCATTGCATTAAACTTGCAGCTTGATGACATCGAATTTAAATATCAATCTCTTTAAATTAGAGCATCTCTTATATACCCCAGACTTCGCTTAAGTAACTTATCTGGACTTGGAATCTCTAGCCACTAATGCAATCAGTAACAGCCCTGCAACTACTGCAAAATTTTTCAAAAACTCTTTTCGCGCCATCACGGCATCCATACCATCCTGATGCCAAAAATCGAAGTAGACGATATTTAAAGTAAAAACGTAACCAACCAGAATCATTGCGCCAGGCCTGATATAGATGCCACTGACCAATGTTGCGCTACCAATGATTTCTGTAGCAATTACCAAAGGCAAACTCAAACCTGGCAACGGAATACCTTTTATAAGGGTTTCTGCAAGGTATTCGTTCCAATGTAATAGTTTGTCGATACCACTCTCAACAAACATGGACGACATTAATAGCCGTATGATTAACCAACTTGATGTGTACGCCTCAGCATCTATTAATTTCATTGCAAAAAATCCAATAAGTCTGCATTCAATTGCATTTTGCTGGTATCGGCCAAACCGTGAGAGCCGCCCAGATAGATTTTTAATATTGAATTCTTGATCAATTTAGCGGTGGGTATGGCAGAGGCATAAATGGGCACAATCTGGTCGTCATCCCCATGGATGATCAGAGTGGGGATATCGAATTTTTTCAAATCCTCAGTAAAATCAGTTTCAGAAAAGGCTTTGATACAATCGTAAGTATTTTTGTGGCCAGCCATCATGCCTTGCATGCAAAACGCATCAATCACGCCTTGCGATTTTTTTACCCCAGGACGATTAAATCCAAAAAAGGGTCCACTCGCTAAATCTTTATATAATTGCGCTCTGTTATCCAAAGATGCAGAACGAAGCCCATCAAAAACCACAACAGGCATTCCATCTGGATTTTCTGCGGTCTTCAGCATCAACGGTGGCACCGCTCCCACTAATACCGCTTTACTGACACGTGCGGTACCATGCCGCCCGATATAACGCGCGACTTCGCCACCGCCCGTAGAATGCCCAACCAGTATGATATTTTGCAAATCCAGATGATTGATTAATTCCGCTAGGTCGTCAGCATATTGATTCATGTTGTTACCTTCCCACGACTGCTCGGATCTACCATGCCCACGCCTATCATGCCCGATTACTCGAAAACCCTTATCTGCCAGAAACAGCATTTGGGATTCCCAAGCATCCGAACTTAAAGGCCATCCGTGACTGAACACAACAGGATCACCCGATCCCCAATCTTTGTAGTAAATCGAAATGCCACTTGATGTCAAAAATGTATTCATGGTTGTTCTCCATTAAATCATTAGTACGCAAAACACCCGCACCCCATTGCCCAGGGATTTTCGAATTGCGATTGTTTTTGCTGACCATCAAGCCCCAACCAGAGAGAAAGCTTACCATCATGACTTTGCTGACCATGCACAATACATGTTGGCGACAAGCATGGATTTGCCTGCAGCGCATAATGGGTATTGGGGGTTTGATGACCACCAAAATACTGCACAGGCGACCAATCAGGACTTATCGGCGGTAACGGCGCATCAAACTGACTATAGTCGTCAGCGGCATAGACGATCTTGCCTCCCACAATGGTCAGCACTGAAGTAATCGCTTTGATATCTTCATCGGCAATTGACATAAAATCACTCGAAATGACGATCAAATCAGCATACATGCCAACGGATAAAGTACCTTTAACCGTTTCTTCGTTAGATTTATAAGCGCTCCCTGCCGTCCATAAACGCAAAGCTTCTTCACGTTCCAGACAGTTGCTCTCACCATACAGGCTAAGCCCACCGACGGTTTTACCTGTTATGAGCCAATACAAAGAAACCCATGGATTAAAACTGGCGACACGGGTGGCATCGGTGCCGCCACCGACGGGTATACCCAACTCCAACATTTTGCGTATGGGCGGAGTTTGTTCTGCCGCCTTTTTCCCGTAACGCTCTACAAAATATTCTCCTTGAAAAGCCATACGGTGTTGCACGGCAATACCACCCCCCAATTTTTTAATGCGCGCCATATTTTTTTCACTGACTGTTTCAGCATGATCGAAAAACCAACGCAAATTATCGAAACGCGTATCTTGATCAATAGACTCAAATACATCTAGAGCACGACCTATGGTTTCATCGTAGGTCGCATGCAATCTGAACGGCCAGCGTTTTTCCACCAGAAGCCTAACTACATCGCCAAGCTCTTTTTCCATACCAAATGCCATATCAGGGCGTGGTTGCAGAAAATCTTCAAAATCAGCGGCAGAAAAAGCCAGCATTTCTCCCGCACCGTTATGCCTGAAATAACTATCACCGCTATAAGGTTTGACAATATCGGCCCATTGCTGAAAATCAGCCAACTCATTTCCAGGGTTTTGGGTAAATAAGTTATAAGCGATGCGCACCGTCATTTGATTTTCTGCATGCAATTGTGCAATCACTTGATAATCTTCCGGGTAGTTTTGAAAACCACCGCCGGCATCGATACAACTGGTTACCCCTAGGCGATTCAACTCTCGCATAAAGTGACGCGTTGAATTGATTTGATCGCTTAACGGCAACTTGGGGCCTTTAGCAAGAGTAGAGTAAAGAATCATGGCGTTCGGCTCTGCAATCAGCATGCCTGTAGGATTGCCCTTAGCATCTCTTTGCACTTTTCCACCAACCGGATCGGGCGTGTCTTTACTAATCCCTGCGGCTCTTAATGCAGCAGCATTCAGCAAGGCACGATCATATAGGTGTAAGATGAAAACTGGCGTATCAGGACATACTGCATTGATCTCTGCCAAGGTCGGCATGCGCCTTTCTTTAAATTGAAACTCACTCCACCCGCCAACCACCCGCACCCATTGTGGAGCAGGTGTTCTTGCCGCTTGTAGTTGCAGCATGACCAATGCGTCTGCGATGCTGCCGACACCTTCCCAACGTAATTCCAAATTGTAATTCAGACCACCGCGAATTAAATGTAAGTGAGAATCATTTAAGCCTGGCAATACGCGTTTACCGTGCAAGTTAATTACCCGGGTAGAATCTATAGCTAGAGTTTGTATTTCTGCATCCGAACCAATAGCAATAACTTTTCCTGCCGCCAATGCAATCGCACTCACTTCGGGCTTATTGGTATCCAGCGTGGTAATTTTCCCATTAAATAAAATGGTTTCCGGATTGGTCAGTTTCATGTGCAATTCCCCTCAATCGTTTACAGCGATAGAGCATTCAGATAGGAAGGCGTTCTGCCCAAAGTATGTTATTTGATGATTTTATGTGGATATTTTGCACGTTGACCGTAGTCATGCACCCTACTGGCAGCGTAATCGATACCCATGCCATAAGCGCCAAAATGTTCGCGCACTATATCAGTGGTACCTACATAAGTTTCTTTTCGGCTCCAATCCCGTTGCAATTCGAGCAGTACTTGCACAGAGGTTATAGACTCTGCTCCATGTTGTTCACCGCGTCTAATCGCTGCGTTATGTGCCTCTACAGAAGTACCACCTGACGCATCTGTATTCATGATGACTTCATAACCCTCGGCAAGTGCGCAGATGGTTGGAAAAATTAGGCACGCTTCTGTCCACAGGGCTGCGATAACTAATTTTTTCCGCCCTGTCTTTTTAACCGCCTCAACAAATGTGTTGTCTTCCCAACTATTCATACTGGTGCGCTCAATGGGATCTTGTTGTAAAACATCCATTAATTCAGGCCAGATATAACCACTAAAGGATTCTGTTTCTACTGCTGTAAGAATAGTTGGAATATTAAAAAGCTTGGCCGCCTTTGCCATTGCTACCGTATTGTTCTTGAGTAGCTGACGATCAATACTGGTCACACCAAAAGCCATTTGCGGCTGGTGATCGATAAATAAAAATACGCAATTATCTGGGGTAATCAATTTTTCGGTTGCTGCGGACATGTTCCTCTCCTGTAATTTACATTAAATGCTAAGATTATTCAGTGAATAAGACTGTAGGGAACATCAGAAACTTATTCAGTAGAGACATTTAATCAAGATTGCTATGCTAGGTCTTGAACAAAATTGACAGGTCTTGAACGATATTGACTTTATTTTACAATCCAAAAATTAAGAGGACGTCCGTTGCTAGGGCAAATGAAGAAGATGCCTAAATTAAAGCAGAATTACATGGTTACAAACTGGCCAGGAGTAACTCCCACCTTCTTTTTAAAGACTCGGGTCAGATGGCTCTGATCAGAAAAGCCACACAGCATCGCAACATCTGTCAATGAAATTCCTGTAGAAATCAACTTTCTAGCTTGAATGATTCGATAAGCTTGCAGATATTCATGTGGCGTAATTCCTAAACTTTTTTGAAAATTTCTCAACAGCACATAAGGATTAGTTTCAGTCATTTCTGAAAGTTCTGTCAGCGAGATATTTTTACCGTAGGCAGCTCGTAAATATTCAATGACCGTTTTTATTTTGGCTGGATTTAATTGATGATGGTAACTGTAATGATTAGCGGGTACATACTGAGAAAGTTTACTCAAAAACAAGGCCAGACAACTGGATTTTTCCAAGGTACAATCACTGATTTCTAATACACTGTGTGTATAAGCAAATTGATTGCGTAACACCAGATTCTCAATAATTGGATTTTTAAAATCCAAAGCATACTTAGTGATCTGAAATTGTTGGCATAAATCTTTAAGAAGCTGAGGACTGATTTTTATTTCCCGACAGATTGCTCCGCTTGTACTAATAAATGACGTTTCCAGGGAAAATATTTGTCCAGCATCTCGCAAAACAAGGCAATCCGGGGATTCAAGATAACTTTGACCGTTTTGCCAACTTTTCCAAACGGCACCGGAAAAGCCTATAATTGAAATTTCATCATGAAAGACTTTTTGTAAAGAAACGGGCTTATTGGGTGTAATATCAAATCTTGACAGATGGCATCCATCAACTTGCCAATTAAATATTTTACTTGTCGTTACTTGACTCATATTATCCCCTCCTCATTTAATAATTTATAGCCGATTACTAACTCGCTCTAAGCTAGGTCCCATCGTTGTAGAATCTGTGATTAACTACAAAAATAAGCTTAAGTGCCCGCTTATTCTGTCTTCGTGCCAGATTGACCAATCCAAAAAACCCAAAACAATGATAACGATATGAATTTAATATATTACTGGTGAGTTCAACTGGTCATTGCAACGCATTCGTTTAGTTTATCACCAGGCATCATGTAGCCCAGTGTTTTTCTAGGTCTCGTATTAAGCTTTAAAGCAATCTCATCTAGGTCTTGCTGACTATAACCGCTTAAATCGGTCCCTTTGGGAAAATATTGTCTTAATAATCGGTTTGTATTTTCATTGGTTCCTCGCTGCCAAGGGCTTCTTGGATCGCAAAAATACATTGCCACATCGGTGGCTACAGTAAATCTTTTATGTTGAGCTAATTCAGTACCACGATCCCATGTCAACGAAGCCATTAAGCCGGAAGGAAGTTGCTGTACCTGACGAATTAATGCATTCACAACATTCGTCGTATCTTTGCCATCAACTTGAACCAGCAACACAAATCGTGACCGACGTTCAACTAGAGTAGCAATATGGCTGTTTTTAGACCCCGTAATCAGATCACCTTCCCAATGCCCAGGTATTGCACGATCCTCAACCTCTGCAGGTCGATCTTTTATCGATACCGCATCAATAATTTGCCCTCTTGGCTGGCCTTCAGTTGTTGATGCCTTACCTCGCCGCATCATTCGTTTCGATCGTAGATGTCCGATTAATTCCTTTTTCAAAACGCCGCGTGCTTGAATATACAGGCTTTTATAGATTGTTTCATGTGAGACATGCATATTGATATCGTTTGGATATTCATGTTTAAGCCAGCCAGCAATTTGCTCAGGAGACCAATCGAAACCGAGTTTAGTTGCCACCATGATTTGTAGTTGAGAATGTGTAGCCAGTCGACAGGGCTTAGGTCGCTGTGCTTGATCCCATGCTTTTGAATCAGCTTCGATTGCTCGATATTGATCTTTATTACCATTACGGGCAATTTCACGGCAGATAGTAGAGGGTGATCTTGCTAGTTTTGATGCAATCTGTCGCATTGATTCACCAGCCGCCAGTCCTCGCGATATTTCTTCGCGCTCAACTAGACTCAGTGACCTAGCCGATCTTGAGCGAGTTGCAGGAATAATTCCACCATGAGCGGATAAAACAGTATGCACGGATCCAGCATGCTTACCAAGGGCACGACCTATCTCACTGAGTGATTGTCCTAATTTCCATCTTTGCCACAACTCAACCTTTTGAGCTGCGGATAAACCGGGTCGACCTTTCTGTGCCATTGATTCACCTCTGTTAATAATATTAAATCAGATAGTGTTGCAATGACCAGTTGAACTCACCCTTTTAATCTTTAAAAAACCATTTTGAAATTAGCCGAACATACACAGGCATAATGGCATACACCACCAAGCCAACGATTACCATAGCCAATACCCCTTGGCGAAAACCAAATTCTTCCAGTTCTGGATATTTTATAAACCAGGGCTGCAGTTTTAAAAAAAAGGGCTCCATCACTGGTGGAACATACATTGTCAAAGGCCAAATGACCGAACTGGTCACCAACCATTGTTTCCAGCGACGCGGATGCTTACCCACTGTCGGCGGGGTGAACCAGTAATCAATACCGGTTTTTATATCCAGAGACTCATCCTTATCCAGAATAGGGGCGATTTCGTTAATCAACTGTGAGCGTTGCTGCGATTGTTGCCAGTTTTCTAAATCATGAATACTGGCGAATCTAACGACAATCAGGTATTCATTGTGTCCTTCGGGCGGACGCACAATTTGCACGCCTAAATGACCTGTAAAACTTGCTGCTATGGGAACGATTTTTCCTAACCAGCTTTCGTATTGCTGATGTATGGTCTTACCTTTTTTAAGCCGATGCCGAACCACGAAAAACACTTGTTCATTATTTGGAGTAATCTGGAGTAATTCATTCATATGGTATTACTCCTCAGATTGGTCTTGGGCGCGCAAGTCAAATACCAATACCTCAGCATTTTGGCCTTGTTGAAGTGTAATAAGTCTTTCATGGCGGATACGCGCACCATCGCCTTCCATCAACAGTGTACCGGCAACGGTCAAAGTACCGCGTACAACGTGGACATAGGCATAACGATTCTCTGCGAGTGCTAACTGCGCATGCTCCTCTCCATCGAAACAACCAGCATAAACGCGCACATCCTGATAGACAGACAAAGATCCGTCCGTATTATCAGGCGAAATAATCAAGCGTAGCTGCCCTTGTTTTTCTGCCTGACTAAAATGAGTTTGTTGATAACGTGGCGGTACACCTTTTTTATCAGGAACTAGCCAAATTTGCAGAAAATGAACTAACTCGGTCTGTGAGTGGTTGAATTCGCTATGAGCAATGCCTTTACCCGCACTCATGATTTGCACATCGCCAGCTTTAATAACGGAACCAGTACCCATCGAATCTTTGTGTTCCAGACTACCGTCTATCACATAAGTAAAGATTTCCATATCCCGGTGCGGGTGGGTACCAAAACCTTTGCCCGGCTGGACGATATCATCGTTAATCACACGTAAATCTGAAAAACCGATTTGCTGTGGATCGTAATAGTGGCCAAAGGAAAATGTATGCCGTGAGAACAGCCAGTCAAATTGGGCTGTGCCTCGGCGTTGTGCTGGACGGACTTCAATCATGGTATGACTCCTTTACAGTATATTTGACTTATGCTTTCGACAATTTCGAATTACATTTTCCAAATTTTTCAAATGTAATCTTCTGTTTTTAAGCGAGTGAATATAGAATACCTTGTAATTATGAATATTTAAAACGAGTTATTTTGTCATTTATATTCGATTTTTTCGAAAGTTAAACTGGTTTAAAGGGTGTTTTGCAAAGTGCTTATTAGACACACACAATGAAGTTATCACTTGAAGCTATCCAGATTATAGATGCCATTGACCGCACAGGCTCCATGTCAGGCGCAGCGGATTTTTTGCATCGGGTGCCATCCACTATTTCTTATGCTGTCGGCAAGCTGGAAGAGCAATTGAACATTAAATTATTCGATCGCAACGGCCCAAAAATTTCATTGACTGCGGCCGGAATTACTCTTTTAAATGAAGGACGTTTGTTATTACAAGCTTTTGGGGATCTTGAATCGCGTCTACATAAAATTGCTTTAGGTTATGAATCTGAACTCAGAATTGTCTTCGATTCGCTGATACCTAGCCGGGTTTTTATTAACGACTTATTATCATTTAATGCCTTGGAATGCGGCACCCGAATTAGATTTTCCACTGAAACTATGGGCGGAGTCTGGGAAGCATTACGCGAAGAACGTAGCGACATCATCATCGCCGTTGGCGATTGTCCAAATTGGAGCGGCTATCAAATCCGGCAAATAGATACAGTCGATTTTGCTTTTTGCGTCTCTCCCGATCACCCACTTGCCAAAGCAGAGCAGCCGCTTAAGTCTGATGATTTGTACGAACATACAGTGATTGTAGTTGCAGACAGCGCCCGCTCTCTACCAGCCAAAACCATAGGCTTATTGTCCGGTCAAAAACGAATTACCGTGCCTAATTTTGATATCAAAATACAATTTCAACTTGCTGGCCTTGGATTTGGCTTTCTACCCAGGAAGTTGATCACAACATACTTAAAAGATGGCGCACTTATTGAGTTGGCAGTTACTGAAGCGCGGCCACCTGAACCTGTATGGTTGGCAATGCGCACCGCAGATAAAGGCGAAGCGGCAAGTTGGTGGTATAAGATATTAAGTCGCCCATTACTGGGAGAGATAGGAAAAAAATGAAGTCTACCTTGTTTTCTGTCAGGCAAACCGTCACTCAAAGACGGGTAGCTGAATAGCATAGATAAACGGCAGGATATTTTGCCGGATCAGCGGCCAAAAGCCGCTATTTTCGGTTTGCTTGACAGGTGGAGAGGCGATTACTAGATCGGTATAAGGGTTGAGTTGATGACTTGTAATTTATACGGTTCAGCCGTAAGCGGATCAAGGCGGGGTTCATAGACAGGGAATACAGCTCATTCGTTTATGACTGTAAATCAATGGCGTTTATGCGTGAGTGAGGTCAAAGCTAATGCTCATCGCGCAAGACCAAGGGGTGACAATAGTGAACCCGATTGAATGATAACTGGATTATTTGCTGGATTAAGCCAATGATCCAGTTCATGATAAAATACCTGTTAGCCCTGCCACGGTTAAAATAAAAGCCATGAACAGACCTGCATAGCGTTGTATGATGCCCCAGAAGTGACGTGACATATTCAACTGTATTCCTAACTGGTGAGATATGAAAAAAGGGGAGGTATCCCCTTTTTTTAGTAGGCTTGCCCTTAATATTGGATATTAATTGACCCCATAGCCGCTCGCGGCGCACCGTAGGCCGCATTAGCCGCGTAAAATCCATTGGTTGTATCATTGTTTACAGAGTTGATATTGGTGTAATAGCGTTTATCTAGCAGATTGGTGAGATTAAATTGGACAGTGACTTTAGATTTACCAAAAGAGTGACTATAGGCAGTCATCAAGTCCAAAGTTGCATAAGCGGGCACGTGAATGGTTGGAGCGTTAGTACCAGTTGCAAAGCTCAATCCACCCACACCGATGGTTCCATCCCGCACAGTTACCCCACCACCGAACTTTAGTCCTTTAAAATCGGTATCTTGTATTTCGTAAGTACTCCAAACGCTGGCCGTATTGCGTGGCACATCAAATAACCTAGATCCCACACTAAGGTTATTTAATGGAAGCGGATCGTTATTCGCATTGGTTTTTGAAACGCGTATATCTGTGTTTGCCCAAGTAGCAATCATATTCCAACCCGGAAACAATTCACCTTGAATATCCAACTCCGGCCCACGACTACGGATTCCACCAATCGCCAAGCTACAACCACTGCCACAGGCAGGAAATGGATGCTGCGGATCTCCAGTAGCGACATTTGTTTTGGTCATATCATAGTAAGCTAAAGTGGCACGTAGCTGACCATCCAAAAACTCAGTTTTAATGCCGCCTTCATATTGCTCGGCACTGGTGGGGGCAATTTGTTTATATTGCCCTGCAGTTGTTTGACCAGAGCCAATCCAGGTCAAACCAGTATTGGGGCCAAAACTCTCCGCATAGTTGGCATAAAGGCTAACCCAACTCTGCGGATGCCATAATACACCTACACGTGGTGTGACTGCATCCTGACTATAAGCTGTATCACCCGTCGAGACACCACCATCGCCGGTAGTCAGCGTACGTTGATGGATATACTGGTAACGAATACCACCGGTAATGTGGACATCAAACGGCAGTTTAATCTGATCTTGGCCGTACAGACCGTATTGATCGGTTTGTTGGTGCGAACCAAAGTCTCCGGATGCTGATATATTCGGATCTAATTGAAGACCAGGATTGACCGGATTGTAAGGATTAACCACGGACCAGGGTATTTCTAGAGAACTCCGAATCATAGAAAAAGAATTGTTTAGCCGATAATAATCGCCGCCAAATAAGGTAGTGTGCCGCAAACCATACGTATTAAAATGACCGATCAGATCCAGATTGGTTGAATAGGTGTCCGATTGTGAGCCATTACCGATAGGTGTACGCACAACCCCCCAACCAACGAAGGGTTGAGGAGGTAGACCTATCGATACAAAGCCAGCCGAAGTAGTTGTTACCCCCGGTAGTGCAACACCATTAGCGGTAAATCCCTGCTGATTGACCGAAAAGCTGTGCTTAACACTCCAGTCATCGTTGAATTGGTGCGACCAATTTAGATTACCGAAAAAAGTCTCGGTGACGGTAGGAGACACAGCACCATAATTGGTGCTCAAGGGCAGATTCATCAATTGTCCGCCGAGATACGGATTAAATGCATTGCCCACATTTTTGTTTTGGCGGTTATATTCAAATTCAGCAGTCAGCTGGGTTTTTGGACTAATAACCCATTTCAGGGTCGGTGCTAAAAAAATATCTTCATTACTCACATAATTTTGATAGGACCCACTGTTTTGATAGCTTACATTCATCCGGTACAGAACATCCGTATTGCCAGCGACTGGACCGGTAGTATCGATAGTAGTGCGATAATTATCGTAAGAGCCAAATTGCTGGTTCAGAGCGTAATACGGCGTTGCCAGTGGCTGCTTGGTGACCACATTCACCATACCACCCGGTTCGACCAAACCATAAAGAATAGCGGCAGGGCCTTTTAGCACCTCCACCGATTCTACATTGGACATATTCCGATTAGCCCCGCCTTGCAGCCTAAAACCATTACGCAGTGTTGTCGTTGAGGCAAACCCACGTAAGGTGATAATCGAATCCGTTCCTGCGTTAGTAGCATTCAAATTACCCACACTCGTTTGACTGTTAAACACCACCCCACTGACATTCTTCAAAGCATCTCCCAAGCTAATCACCTGCTGATCCTTCATCACCTGTTTGGAAACCACCTGCACGTTCAAGGGTGTTTCCATGATGGGGGTGTCGGTCTTGGTGCCAGCCGTGGCATTGGGAATAACGTAGTCTTCGTTATAGGGATCTTTGACATCGTAAACAGCATTGCCGACTACATTCACTTTTGGCAAGTTGGTTGGGTCGGTACTGTTAAGCAGTGATGCAGGAGGGGGGGGCGCTTTTTCTAGTGTTACGGTATGATCATCAATAAATCGATAAGTGTAGCCACTGTCTTGCAGTAATTGATCCAGCGCCTGTTTGGGCGTCATGGTGCCATCCAGGCCTTTGAAATTGAGGCCACGCAATTGATCGGCGCTATACAGGAGTTCCAGGTTGGAATCGGAAGCAAACCCCATCAAAGCACTATTGAGCGATTGCGCAGGGATATGATATTGGCGCACGGTACTCTCTGCGTTGACTTTTCCAAAAAATTGGAACGCGATCAGTACAATCATCAAGTGGTTGCGTTTGGAACGGATTGTCATGTATTCTCCTGGGTAAAATAATGCATTACCCTTTACGACGTTTCAGAAAAATAAATGACTCAAGAAACTGGAAAGGCTTTTAAATTGAAACCATTCGATGGTTCAGGCTTCTGATTGAAGGGGGCAACCTAAAAGAGGGGAGAAATAGCATCTGTTCAAAACGGGGCAAATAATTCAATTTTACTGAACAACATCAGCGGGTATCGACAATAACGCAGCAGGCCTTAACGATGCAGCAGTATCCACCACGGGCCCAGACGACTTTCTTCCAAAGCCAATATCTGGCATACCTTTTTGAGGACAGCTTCGGGGTCATCTAGGGAAAACACCCCGACCACGCGCAGATTTTTGAGATTTGTATCGGAAAGGAAAATACGACCAACGCGGTAACGGTTCAGTTCTTCGATCAATTCACCCAGTGGTCGGTCGTTGACGGAAATTTTACGCTTTTGCCAAGCGCTGGTTTGGGCAAGGTCGACCGTTTCTAACAAATTAAGGGTGCCACTGCCGCTGTAACTTATTTGTTGGCCCTCCTGCACCGTTATGGTTCCTGTCTGGTCTTTAACCGATATCAGGGATTCTGGCTGCAAACGCGCTGCGACGGCATGTTCTTGCACAATGACGCTCGTTTCGTCGGATGGCCGATTATAAACTTCAAAAACCGTTCCCAGGGCACGAACCAACAGTTCGCCCGATTTAACTTCAAACGGACGCTGGGTCTCTTTGGCTACAATAAATCGGGCTTGACCATGATGCAGGGTAATTTGCCGGATGGTTGCTTGGTAATCAACCGAAACGGCGGTATTGGTATTCAGCAGTAACTGGCTACCATCAGCAAGCTTTATTTCCCGAACTTCACCGGTGTTGGTGTGGTAATCACTGAAATAGGCGTCGAAAAGATGGGTCTGATTGGGCATGACCAAGGTCACCGCGAACAGCCAGCAAGCAGCCAAGGCTAAGGGTAACGCTAGCCAACCTGTATTCAAGCGGAGGTGTTTTCGGCTGTTGGATGGATTGATATTTAAAGTAGTGGCAGCTGATGTACTGTTTTGCGATGCATTGGTTTGACTGGTTTCGACACTAATTTGAGCCGTAAACTGAGGGATTTTTGCGGCCATGGTCAGATTCAGGAATAAGTCTTCGGCTTCGGCAAAGGCTTTGACATGGAAAATATCTCTCGACATCCACTCAGCAAAGTCATGCGTTTCCGCCTCACTCATCTCATTGGAACGCAGCCTAACCAGCCATTCGAAGGCCTCTAGCGTCAATTCGGGCAGCTCAGCTTGGTCAGATTGCAAGTTCATTTCGTTTCAAAAATCCAGGGGTGGTCATTTTTAAGACGTTTGTGACTAGAAATCGCTCGCCATTTCTTTGTAAGGAACTCATGGCTATTATTCGGAGGCTTTTAGCCGTTGTTTACTATGAGCTAACGCCATGACCAAATGCCGGCCTACCATGGATCGTGAAATACCTAGTTTGGCAGCAATTTCAAAATAGGTAAGCCCTTGAACACTATGCAGCAAAAATACGGTGCGACATTCTTCGCTGAGTTCATTTAGCGCGTCTTGTAAGCATTGCAGCTGCTGTTGTGCCATGACAATTTGTTCAGGCCCGGGTATTTCACTTGGATGAATATCCTCAATATCAGTGAGATCGGTATTGGCATTATAGGTCTGCCTGACTTTTACTTTGCGCTGGTAGTCATTGGCAAGATTGATGGCGATGCGATAAGCCAAGGCTCGGGCATTATCGGGCGGTGTGGTCTGGATGAATTGATGGAAACGCAGGAAAGTTTCTTGTGTCAGGTCGGCCGCAGTCTCCGAACATTTGATCCGCCCCGTCAAAAAGCTCAACAATTCCTCGGCCAACGAGTCATTCCAGTATAACGTTATATTGGGAGGCAAGGATGCTGTCATAGTAAATAATGTGGCAGAATTTAATTTTTAAAATGAGCCGTCATTATCTTATGAAACCTTAGCGTACGCTATTTTTTGATGAAACAGGAGTTTATGGGGGTTCTAAGCCCGAAACTCGGAAATTTTGGAAAAAACACTATATCAATAGCTTACATCAACAAAACGTTCCTTGTAATAAATTAAGATTGAGGATTGATCACCATCCTCTACTAACCCGCCACACCTACATCCACCGGATTCAACTTCACCGTGTTGCCAACTATAGTATTGGATCCATTGTGTCACCTCAATTAACCTAAAGTTAGGATGTAACTCTTTGATCTGCCGAGAATCGCTAAGAACATCATATGCAAAGCCATTATCCCTATAGCTATTATTAACACGGATTTATAACTGTCCAATGGTTTCAATGTCTTCTAAAACACATTCGTCAGCCAAGATATAACCTTGATCAAAATTCTCCATTAAACGAGTTTTAAAGCTTTCAAAATCCAAACCTGCCATATGAGCAGCACTGGCAAAACTAATCTTTTTAGCATGATACAGACTTGCCGCTAAAAAAACTCAGCAGCATAACTTCCAAACGCTTGTAATATATCATCAAGTTCTGTCTGCAAGTTGATGTTCATTTTTTACCCATAGGTGTTGGTGCCAACAGTCATGGTTGCTTGCCGGAAATGTGGCCTCTTTTGTGGATTATTGAAATCCAGCAAGGAAAGTTTTAATTTTTAATCAAAAAATGGACAGAAAAAACCCGCTATACCTTGCGGTTAGCGGGTTCAATATCTTTCGTGGATTTTCTTGGTGGGGCGGCGTCTAACGAATATTATATCTTACTAGTTGATTAATAACATATTTATTTGTTTAAAAATTTTCGACTACCAGCAAATTTACCAGCAACTGTATCGGGTACGACCATTTTCGACTTAAAAATGGTTCTTGGTTAGATGCCTTTTCGTACATTAAACGCCCCTGAATTGACTTGGAACCCTAAATCCAGGTTAGCCGATCTCAAAGCAGAAAAAATCAAATAGGCTCAACCTGCAATTTGACGCCTAATGCCTTACAAACTTTAGCGATTGTATCGAAACGAGGATGAGCATTAGGTCTTAGCGCTTTATAAAGCGCCTCACGGGTTAGGCCGGATGCTTTAGCAATATCCGCCATACCTCGGGCACGCGCTATATCCCCTAAGGCCGCGGCAAGCAAAGCTGAATCACCGTCTTCAATAATGACCGTTAAATATTCCGCAATTGCCTGTTCGCTATCCAAATAATGTGATGCATCGAACTCAGGTAAACTGGCAACACTAATTTTTTCAGTCATCCTAATCCTCCAAAAGATTGGCTAGTTGTTTGGCTTTTGCAATATCATCTGCTTGTGATGATTTGTCGCCACCACCCAACATGATTATCATTACTGCGCCATGCTGTACATAATACATTCGGTAACCGGCGCCAAAATGTTCACGCATTTCGAAAATCCCTTCTCCAACCGATTTGATGTCGCCCAGATTGCCCAGCTGGGCTTTTTTAATTCTGGCTACCAGGCGACGCTTGGTCATGCCGTCCTTAATGCCGGATAGCCATTTATCGAACTAATGTACATAGCTTATTGTAATCGGTCGATTACAAAAAATCCAATAAAAGAAATAATAGCTTAATTCCAACAGCGGCTGGGCTAAGCAATTCTGCAAAATTTTTTTCCAGTTAAAACAAATTAGGGTATGAGTTTTTATAGAGGGAACCAGCGAACCAAGGGAACCATATTGAAATTAAAGGTTTTTTAGTTCTCTCATCTAAAAATATGGGGGAACTTTAGTATTCAATCAAAATTATTAAGGAGTCTCTATCTTATTAAGGTTTTGGGAGCAAATGTGGTTGTCGGCAACAATAACTTGTTTGGTTTGCCAGGCAAAGGCGTAAAACCAAAATGCCGGTAAAATTCTGCAGCGGCATCTTTTGCGTCCACAATAATGCCAATTACCGCTAAAGTACTGCTGGCATGGGCAACACGCTGACAGGCCTCTGTTAGCAATATAGAACCTAAACCTTTACCCTGAAAGCGAACATCGACAGCCAGTCTGCCCAGTATTGCAACCGGCACCGGATATCTGGGCAAGGTTTTGGCAAAGGCTTCCGGCAAATCAGAACAATTAATGCTGCCTGCACTTAAAGTAAAAAAACCGGCCAGTTGAGTTTCTGCGGATTCCGGGGTGGCAATAAACACTCTGGCAACATTACGTTTTACGTCTTGCGAAGCATAGTGGCGAATATAATCATCCAATTCCGGTTGACCACAATTAAATGAAGTTCTATCAACGGATTTATTGAGCTGGTGAATATGGAAGCGCGTCACTTCAAAACTTGCTCCGCATGTCGTTTAAAAGCTTTTTGTAAAGCGGGATTCGGTTGGCTCGGCGCATCAAGAGCCGCTAAAAATACATGGAAATCTTCCGGCTGTAACGTGATGCTCTCATTGGCCTGAACGACTTTTTCAGCAGATTCCAATGCATGAGACAACACAAACTCGGAAATACTGACATGTGAATAGGTTGCTGCTTTGTCAAGCAATGCACGAGCCCGCATATCGCAACGTATATTTAGGCGGCTGTCTTTAGTAGTCGAATTTTCCATAAGTTACTCCTGTGAGTCATTATCTTACAATTGTGCTCCATTTGTGAGTACGAAACAAGTGACGTAAATGCATTTGTTTCAGAAAATTTTATAACAAAATGAATTAAAAACTCGGATGTAGCTGGATGCTGCTGGCTTTTAATGGACGACTATAAACAACATAACCAATTGAAATAATTAAAATATTTTAAATTTTCCGCTTGACAGCTTACTCTCGATTGTAAGAAAATTTCCCCGGCTCAAAGAACTTTTCAGGACGAAACTTTCATAGACTGCTAACTCGGCAGTTAAAACAATGAGTAGTGCCAGCTTGGATGTAATCCCTGAGGGGATGGCAGAGGATGCCGCTGGAAATGATTAAGGCTAGATGCCGAAAAAATACTTGCACAAAAAAGATTTGCCCAGTATTGACAGATGCTGAAGCTATATAGAATGATGGTTTTCTCACGAAATCCGAAAAACAGAGGGCACAGATAAATGTGCCTGGTAAGAATTACCTGGTTGGTTAACGTTTGTCGACCTTCCCGGCTCGTGTTCTGATCGTTTCGATCAGAATTCTATCTGCGTACTCGTACGCTTTAAATAACCGATAAACCGCGTTAGTAAGTTTTCTGAACGGCGGTGTTGCCGTTGCGCCATTTTTTAAGGGTGCAAAAATCTTGCTCGGAACCAAGGTTCCTCAGGATGGATACTGTATTGATGACTATCAATGCAGGGTGGCAAGTTTTGGCTATCGGCCTACATAATCAATCGTTTTGTGTCCGAGGATTCGGCTGGCCTATGCCATCCACCCTGACCTGATTCGATTGAAATTCTATTGAGAACTACTCGACACTTTTACTGAATGCCATGCTTCATGGCGCAATGTTCGGCTTTTGCCTATGCAAAACCAACGCCGGTAAGGTTTGTCGGTTCGGGTTTTGTCATCACACTGATGCTTTGGAGCTGGTTAGGCGTCGATCATTCAAGTAAGGCCTGCTGTTTCAATTTTTCCGAAAAACAGAAACAGAAAGGTCTTTAAGTATTTCCATCAAGTAAATCAAACGGATAACTGCGCTTTCATCGCGGGTTTTTCCGGGTTTTGTCGGTAACGGACCATGATGGGGCAGAGTTGATTGTCGCGGTAGGACAAGCAATGCGTTTGGCCAGCACCCCTAGTTCGTTTCCGACAGACCACCTGTATCTCGCTAGCGCAGCGAGTCATAAGCCGCGCACACCACACACTTTGTACGCACAACTGCCGAGTTTGCAACTCGTGCGTCAACACTCATCGTCATGAGAATGGCCTTGTGTACAAAGAGGGTGAGGAGCCGGGGTCCCTGCTCATGACTATTAACAATTTTTTAAGGCCGACCCGGCTCCCTCTTTCCAAGCGGATTTATACCTAAAAGTCCGTTTGGAATGATGGAGCCCATTGCCATCGCTTTTTGTCAGGAAACAAACTATGACCAAACATAACCAAACTAGGTTACACCGGGGTAACCCTTCAAAATCCACCCGGAATTTCGGTATCGGCAGCCGGAACCTGCTGCGTGCCGGAAAAATGTGCTCGCAGCAATCGGAAAAATCATTTTCCACCCGTGGCACTTTGGCAGATCGCTGGACGGTATTCGCCAAATGGCTGGAAGCAGAAAAAGGCATCAGCAAAATGGAAAACATCATGCCGGATCACCTGATTGCCTATGGTCGGCATTTAAACAGCCGAATAGAGCAAGGTGAATTGAAGCCCTCTACTGCCCAGCTTTATATTTCAGCGGTAAACAGCATCTTGAAAACCGCCACAGCGGGCGATTGGAAAACAGTGAGTCCGACCAAGGACTGCGGCATTCCGAAACGGAAATACCTGCCGGAAGCCAGCAAAGCTCTTCCGCAGTCGCAACACGACCAAGTTATTGCCGAATTGACCGAACAAGCAGAGGAACTGCTAGACCAGCGTGTAATCGTCCTGCTGAATTTACAGCGAACACTGGGACTTCGCTTTAAGGAATCTGCCTTGCTGGATGCCAGACAGGCTTTAAAGCAAGGCGATAAAACCGGAACCGTCACTATTCTCACCGGCACCAAGGGCGGTAAACGCCGGGAAGTACCGATCAGTAGTGAAGCAAAGATAGCACTGAAACAAGCGGCCAATATCCAGGACGGACGTTCCATGATCCCAAACGACATGAGCTATGTGAAATTCCGCCAGGAATGTTACGCCAAAGCCCAACAGCTTCAATTCAATTTCCATGCGCAACGCCATCATTACGCCCAGCAACGCTATCAGGACTTAAGCGGCGCACCGGCACCGATCACCACCGGCATTCCCAGAAAGGACTGGCTAAATTACTTGGCCAACTTCTTGAACGTGAATTCAGAAACTGCCGAAGCTATAGATCATAAAGCCAGAGTACAACTATCGACCGAACTGGGTCACAACCGTCTGGAGGTAGTCAGTGTCTACATTGGTTAATCAAATCCAAACGCTTGCCCATCAATACGTGCGTAGCGGCTCCAAGGAAAATCGCCGCCTGCAGGTGGGCAGAATGATCAAGTTCGTCGAATTTATCGAGCAATCCGAACAACTCCACAATCTGCACGAAGTCGGCAAACGTCATGTTATCCAATTCTGGAAAGCCCACCGCGACATGGCGCCGAAAACGGCTAACGCCTATTGGTTAGCCTTATGCGTGATCTGGCAATGGAGCAATAAACCCGGAACGCCGCCCAAGCCTATTATTTTTGCGCAGACAAATTTCCAAAAACCGGCATCAATTCAAACTGAATTGTCGCTCGATAAATCAGAGCAAATCAGTATTTTGCCATCCTTGGTCGAACTCAGCCGAGCTTTAGAAGCATACCGTAAAGACCGAGCATTATCGATTGAAGCCGTTTCCAGTGCAGCAGGTCTCAACCCGACAACACTCTCAGTCATTGAGACCGGCAACGAACAAACCCGTTACATCGACATCGCCACCTTGATCAATTATTACGCCGACACTATAAATCTACAGGGATCAATACATGAGTAAAATCAAACCAAAGCTAGTCGTCGACTATCACTTGCTTTCCGATACAACAATTTTCTGAGTTTATAAGGTCAAATGCGGTCCTAAGTAGGCAACATAAATTGTTTTATCGGCTGAATCAGGATAAAAGTGCATACGAAAACCATCCGATAATTTAACGTGATTTTCACAGTAAACTTTCCTACCCGTCGGCAAAAAGAACTCTCTTTCAGTTTTCTTTTTGCAATCGTTATGAACCGAATTCGATTCACCACTGACATCAGCTGCCAATCCGCATTCTGCAAGATACTGATGTCTATAGTCAAAATAATCACCATTTCGCCATTTTTCGACAAAATTATTCATTGCCGTTAACGCATCTCTTGCTTTAACTAAAATATCCTGGCGATGTGACCAGGTTTTAAGTTGATAACCAAGGTTATCTAGTAACACCAAATAGGTGAAAAATTGCTTACGATTTTCCCAGATAGATTTACCATCAGCAAGTCTGGCATTGCGAGTAAGTTGCAGTATTTTTTGATGCTCAAGCAAACTGTTTAGATCGGATAAATTAGCTAATTGGGATTGATGTTGACCACTATCCAGATTCAACACCCAAACCTTAAGCCAAGTAGATATCCAAATTGAATCACTGGTAAAGCTGATTAAAAAGTTTTGGTAATAATATGCAGCCAATAGTACAATTGAACCTTTATTTTGACCGTCAAACCCAACTTCTAAGCGATTATCTGTATCTTGGAAGGCAATAGGTGTCAGCAAAGGTTTGTGAGTTTGTATACTTCTCAATTTTCTAGTTAAGTCTACATAGTGACTTTGAGTTTTAGCCCATAAAAACCAGTCACGGATAAAATAGTTTGCCGATAATTCAATATCAAATACATGATTTATTCTGTTTTCATCAACCCAAAGTAAGTCATAACCAAATTGCTGGCATTTATGAAAAGTATTAATAAACTCTGCAATTCCTGTGTTAGCTTCTTGTTGATTAGAAAAGGGGAGGGAGTGGTGGTTAAATACCAGAGCTAAGGACATGGCGCCTCATTAGTGACTGACTGGTAATAACTTGGCCATGCATTGCCAAGTTATTGAGCTATAAGAAGTGTCTTTAAAAAAACTACCCATCATAACAACCTGTCCAATTGTTTATCCCACTCATCAAAAAATCCATCCGGCCATTGATCTATTCGGCCTTGATTATCAATGCTAGGGTAAAGCACTTCGGATTCATGATTAAAACACGTCGCACTCCTTTGGAGAAAGAACAATTTGACCAAATCTTTACTAATTAAACTTTCCTTTATCGCTACTCTGACCCCGTTTAAAAAATGGTCAGAATGGGATTCCACAATAATTTGTACCCTACCCGAAGCTGCCGCTAAAGCACATAAGCGCCCCATTACCGATTGTCCGGCGGGATGAAGGTGTGATTCTGGATTTTCAATAATTAGCAAATCACCAGGTTTTGCACTTAAGATACAAGTTACAACCGGTAAAACATAACTCAAGCCAAAGCCCACATTTTGGGGTTTAAAGTCGGCGGTTACATCCTTGCCTTGTACAAAAGAATAACTTAATGTTGCAGAGTTATATTCTGGCATAGCCGCTGCTTTTATTCTTAAACCGGGAGTAATTTCAGACATCCATGCTTCAATATTTTCTAAAAGAGTACTTGATAAGGCATTGCCGTGCTTTAATGCAGTTATACTAAGATTCCGTGAGCCATGAGCAGCTATAAAATGTACAGTATATTCACCATGATTACCAAGAGAGTTTAAGTCTTTGATATGGAAGTCTGACAGGGCATGATGACTTTTTGGTCCTAATCGTTCCGCACAAAGATAATGGAAATTATGATTAAATAAACTTAACTCTGGGTAAAAAATGAGAGGAGGATGGGTATGATTCGTTATATGTGAGTTAGGTAGTAAATCAGAGTCAGATTGATAGTCAAACTTAAATTGCTCAGGGAACTCAAAATCTTCCCATTTTATAAATATCTCTATATTTTCTTCTTCACTTGCAATGGATAAAGCATCCCTACCGGTTCCTAATTGAATATAATCGCCGTTTAGCAACAGACCTTTTGGAATAAGTGTATTACGCTCTTGGGATTGTCTTAATAGCAGTAATGTCTGAATAACTGATGATTTACCCATGCCATTCAGACCAGAATAAACATTAAGCGCACTTAATGGAAAACTGGCCTCCAGTAAGGTTTTAAAGCGTTTTATACTGATAAATTCAATCATATATTATATTAATATAACAAGATCTATAAGTTCTTTAACTTTATTATAACGAATAGAGACGTGTTCTTTTTTCTGGGTTGAGTATGAAATAGCTTTAAAAAACTCGCTGTCCATGATTAATGCTGACACTCTTTCTCTAAACTCATCAACATTATTTTCCAGTACTTCAGCTTCATCCATAGTTAATCGGGCAAAACTAACCATCCATACCTCAAACAGTGTTGAATTCTTGGCCTGTTTTCCATTAATCTTTCCTTGTTCTTTTTCAAAACCTTTTTTGCCCAATAAGGTATGACAACGATGAATTGCAAGCTCGAAAATACGTTCAAATTCTTTTCGGTAATTGGCGTCACCTTTTCTGAGCTCATCCATTGCCTTATCCAGAAACAAAGCCATTTCCTTTTTATTAGCTTTATCGAAGTAATCGAAACGATAAAAAGCCCAAAATCTCAGTACTAGCTCTTGATCACTCATTCGTTTGGATAAATCGCCGAGCATGGTTTTCATCAAGGGATGAGAAGCAAGTTTTTCCAAAAAGAGTCTATCGTCTGGTTTAGCAAGAGCGTTTCGAATCTCTTGATTATTGAGAGTAAGCCCACCAGTATTGATACGTCTAAATATACTGTATTTGACATTGTCAGGCGTACCAGGTTTGATCAAATACACAGTTACTGGACATTCTTTTATACGTCGCTGATACGTTCTATGTAATTGATCATAATTTTGGCCATTTAAATCAGTTAAAAATTCCAACCCACTTAAACGTAATTTTTTTTCAACTACAAACTTTCGAATAGCAGATAAGCGTTGTAAACCATCGACAATCAGCCAATTTTCATTATTTGTCGCATCAAAATAGAAAGCAGGCAAGGGAAATCTAATTAATACTGATTCAATTAATCGACTCATTTTCTGATTATCCCAAAGATCAGCATGACGCTGAAAATCAGTATTCATGTCAATTTCATCATGTTGAATACGTTCAATAAGCGTATCCAGAGACTTGGGTTCGACGACGATGTTTATTTCAGCCGGGTTAAACGGCTCCATAACTTGATCCAGTAAATTGCCTTCCAGTTCGCCTGGTTCGGGTAGCTCCGGTTCCAGTTCTGTTATATTTTGGAGTTCGGCATCCAACATGTGAGTTATGATTATCCTGGAATTGAATTACAGAAAGGAAACATGATGTTAACGTTAATTATCATGAATAATAAAACAATGATAACTGTTTTTTCAGTATTTTTGAAAAATAACCTGTTTTATCCATCAAGAATCCTCTACTTAGATTTTTGCATCAGCCAACCGTTTCATCCACGCGCCACGCTTACCATGCACGCAGAGCAATTTTACCAGGCCATGCTTGAAATCGCTTTCCCGCCCAGATTGAGTCAAAGCCCCCGCCAAATCTTTCAATGCTTGCAAAGCCTGATCATAGGCATGCCCGGATCCACGCTGCAATGTTTTGTCTATGGTAGCCCAAGCCTCTTCCGAATTTGCAGCAATGCGTTCTAATTGTTGATTACGTTCAGCGCGACGCTTGGCTTCCTGAACTACACGTTGTTGCTGTTCGATTTTAAGCCGTTTAGACCGTGCAGCTTCGCGGCCGAGATTGATTTCCGCAACAGTACGCCGTTTTGCTGAATCCGAACTAGGGGAATGTTCCCGCTGCCAGGCCAGATAGCGCTGTTTTAAGGCTCTTTCGGCTTCCTGACTACGTCCTTCCAGCAATAAACGAAGTGTCGCGCGCATATCATTAGACGACTGAAGCGCAATCCAGTTGGCCAAATCAGAATCTACTGTATCACCATCAGATAAAGCTGAGCTGGTGTTTGCCGCAGCGGCGAGCCAATCCGGATCAATCATCAGGAATTCAGTTAGTGCTATTTGTGCCGGTGTTAATGTTTGCAGTCCGGCTGGTATTGGGGGTTCGACATCATAGTCCTCTAACTCTTCGTTACAAACTCGCGCCAGCCAGCCCAAATAGAATGGCCGAGTATCGCCGCGCATCAGTTCGTCGCGTAGCGGCAGCAAACTCCCCATCCATGCGGAACCATGGTCTTCACTCCAGAAACGTTCGTTCTCACCGGAATCATCGTTAAAACTCCAGTGTAATATCCAGTAATCGGAAACCTTAGTCACAGCAAATGCATCGGTAAAGCATGGTTGCGCCCATGTGCGCGTTGACACCGTGAAATGTTCCAGCATTTCCTTGTCTAGTGTGGAAACAGGCAAACGCAGCATCAAACTGCAGGTTCCCCAATTTGCTGAATAGACGTGCGCATCGAAATAGCGCTGCATCCAGTCTAAAGGATCGCCCTTTAGATCACCCCAATGATATTCATTTATGAAGCTGGTTGCGGTAATTGTCGCGCGTGACGAGCGGCTGCGCAGTTCGGCTTGTTGCTCTGTAGTCAGGAGGTAGTCAACCGTTCTGAATTCATAATATTGATATTCGCTCATTGTTCAGTTTCAAAATAATAGATTGGTCGTCAAGTAGAAAAAACCAGATCGCCCGCTCGAGTAACCAACACCCTGGCAATGATCGCATCAAACGCCCGCTTAAAGTCCGGGTC
The DNA here is from genome assembly GCF_039904985.1 of Methylomonas sp. AM2-LC. NCBI lineage: Bacteria > Pseudomonadati > Pseudomonadota > Gammaproteobacteria > Methylococcales > Methylococcaceae > Methylomonas > Methylomonas sp. AM2-LC. The sequence continues at coordinate 635,124 of NZ_CP157005.1, read as the reverse complement.
GGATGCATATCGTTTGTATAAATCCAGCTCCCGCTTGCGTTCAATGCTGATAGCATTCTGAATCAGCTTTTCCAGTGCCAGTTGCCGATTCTGGCTATCCGGATTGTCTTCTACCTGGGCTTTGTAATCGGCGTGTTCCATTACATGCTTGGCAATGTTGATGAATTTTACCCGCTGCTCTTCCGGAGTGGCTTCCCAACCGGCAAAATAGCGTTCGTTAAAGACTCTGATAATGTCATCCAGCGGATCTCGTTCCTCACCGCCACCGATAAAGCCGCGCAGATTCGGGTTTTGCGGTTCCAGTTCGGTCTCGGAGGAGTCCAGGCCAATTTGCACATTTAGTTTGGAACGCTCCAAACCATAGGTGGATAGGTCGACGCTGTTCAGTAACTCGTCCAGCATATCCTGATCTGGGTCTTTAACCTTGAGTTTGGGTATCAAAAACTTTAAAAACCAGTGCAACATTTCCCAATTGATATTATTGAACGGGATAATCGCGGCGATCTGGGCGTAGATTTTCACAAACTGCTTTGCCTTGATCTTGAAATCGATACGCTGTTCATCGTCCAGATCGGCATCAAAACGGGTGACAACCGTATCGATGATGGGATGCAGTTGTTCCGCCTCGACGCCGGTGAAAAACTTGTCGTTAAAGTCGGCCACTTCGTCCCATTCATACACTCCAAAGTCGTCCAACGCATCTTTTAAATCGTGCAGTACATTGACGTCGGTTGGCTCGCTAAGCGTGGTAGCGGTGTAATAGGGATCGAAGGCAGATTTAATATCGTCCACCGAATTGTAGAAATCCAGCACAAAGGTGTCGGATTTGCCCAGCTTCCAGTTGCAGCGGTTTAGCCGTGACAACGCCTGTACCGCCAGCACGCCTTGCAGTTTTTTATCGACGTACATGGTATGCAGCATCGGTTCGTCGAAGCCGGTCAGGTATTTATTGGCGACCACCAGAATTTTGTAATCGTCTTTCTCGAATTCCTCCGGCAGATCACGGGCGGAAATGCCGTTGATGCCATCCTCAGTGTACTTAATACCATCCAGCATTTTTTCGCCGGAAAAAGCCACTAACGCCTTAAAAGGCGCATTGACCTCCTTCAAGGCAGTGCGGATGGCAAAGAAATAGCGGATGGCACATTCAATATTACGTGTGACCACCATGGCCTTGGCCTTGCCTTTCATTTTTTTGGCCTGCCAGATATTGCTCGTAAAATGATCAATGATAATCCGGGCTTTAACTTCTATGGTGCTGGGGCTGGCCTCAACAAATGCCTTGAGCTTCTTTTGCGCCTTGGCGGTATTGAACAGCGGATTTTCCTCAACGGATTTCTGCACCTCGTAATAGCTTTTATAGGTTGTGTAATTGGCCAGCACATCCAGGATGAATTGCTCTTCGATGGCCTGCTTCATGGAATACAAATGAAACGGGTAAAATTTACCGTCCGCGCCCTGTCGACCAAATTTTTCCAACGTTTGCGGTTTGGGTGTGGCGGTAAAGGCAAAGTAGCTGGCGTTTTTGCTCATTTTACGGTCGCGCATCACCGCTAAAATCCGGTCTTGTATATCTTCAGGCTCTTCCGTCTCTTGTCCGGCCAGCGTTTCGTTGACTTTATCGGCGGCGATGCCGGATTGCGAGGAATGTGCCTCGTCGATAATCACCGCAAAATTGCGGTCAAACAATTCACCGATGCCGTCGACGATGAAGGGAAATTTCTGCACCGTGGTAATAATGACCTTTTTACCGGCTTCCAGATTGTATTTCAGCTCAACGGCGCTTTCGCAATGGGCGACAATATTTTTCACTTCCGAAAACAGCTTGATATTGTCTTTGAGCTGGCTGTCCAGCACCCGGCGGTCGGTGACGACCACTACTGAATCGAAGACGTTTTTAAGGCCGGATTTGTCATAAAGTTCCACCAATTGATACGCCAGCCAGGTGATGGAATTGGATTTGCCGGAACCGGCGGAATGCTGGATTAAATAAGTCTGGCCTATGCCGTTGTGTTTGGCGTCCCGCAAAATGCCGCGCACTACGTCCAGTTGATGATAACGCGGGAAAAACAGCGATTTCTTGTCCTTGCCGGTTTTCTTGTCTTTCTCGACCGTAAACTTGGCAAACTGCTCGATGATATTGGTTAGGCTGCGGCGGCTGAGTATTTCTTTCCACAGATAAGCGGTTTTATGGCCGTTAGGGTTTACCGGATTGCCCTTGCCGAAATTGAAACCCTTGTTGAACGGCAAAAAATTGCTGTCGTTACCGGACAAGCGGGTACACATATAGGCTTCGTCAGGATCGACGGCAAAATGCACCAGACAGCGGCCAAATTCGAACAAAGCCTCCTTGGGATCACGATCATTGCGGTATTGCTTGATGGCGTGATAGACATTCTGACCGGTCCAGGGATTTTTCAACTCCAGGGTGACAATGGCCAAACCGTTGATAAACAGCACCATGTCAACCGATTTGAAGCTGTCGTCATCGCTGTAATGCACCTGCCGGGTGACACTGAAACGGTTAGCTTTGAAATTAGCCAACACCTCGGGATTCATGTCGTTATAGGGCAACCGGTACAGTAAATCGAAATGGGCATCGTCTATATCCAGGCCTTTTTTCAACACTGCCAGTACGCTGTCTTTCTTGATCTTTTTGGCTAAACGCTCTAGAACCAGCCGTTGCCAGTTAGGGCGGTCTTTCAGCTTGGCCAGTTGCTTGGGCTGGGTGGCTTCCAGAAATTGCCAGAACAGCTTGGCTTCGATGGCGAATTCACGGTCGAAGTCAGCCGGGTTGCCAATCAGGTAGCCATCTTTAGCTAGGGCATTTTCAATGTGGGTTTCCAGAGCGGCTTCGTTGGTTTGACTGACCATTCTAATTTCCTTTAGACTTTGATATTTCCGGTAACAACCTCAGATATCAAAGCAATACGAAGATCAAGGAGCTTATCTCTTGCTTTTTCTTCAGACGCAATAATCTTGTTACTTGTTTCTGTAATGGTTTTAACAAATGCGCAAATATTTTCTTGTTCAATAATTGGTGGCAGATTAACCTCAAAGTTACCAATTTGGTCTGGACTAATGTGTGGAACACTAATGCCGGTGAGCATTGGTTCAAAGTAATTAAGAAATCCCCTAGAAGTTAAAACAATTTCAAGGAATCCTTGAGTAATTTTTTTCTTTGCACGTATTCTCGCCACCCGCTGGAGCAGAAGGCACGGCAGATCTTTGTTACGGATTCTGGCAACCCGTATTCCATCAGTAACCCAGGGGCGGTCCATACCAATCACCAAATCTCCTTCCTTTAACAGATAAGCAGAATATGAATCAATTTTGGTTGCAGGCCAATAAACAGTCTCTTCCCAATTCACTTTGCCAGGGTTGATATTTACGCCCCTTAACAATGGAATATCACTTTCTTCCATTGAATATTGATTACTCTTAAATGCGAATCCTGGCAGCAAGTTGATACAACGTTTTAACTTGTAACGTTCCCAATGTGCAGGCACCTCTCCAATCCATTCCACCTCACTTTCTCGCATAACCACATTCGGATTTAACCCGCGAGTAACAGCCTGATTGATCAAAATGCTTTTCTGCTCTTGCAGCAGCTCAATCAGCCATTGCTTTTTGGCAGTCGCGGCATCAATTTCGGCGGTTTTCTGGTCGAGGAAGTTGACGATGCGTTCGACATCTGTCTGAGGAGGAACAGGCGAATATATTGTCTTGAAATCCTCATATCTGAGGCTGTTCATGTCCAGGCATAGACCATATGAATGCCGATTAGCTTCAGCGATGAATGCTTCGGTACGGTAAAGATAGTGAAAATATCGCGAGTAGAAAGTATCTCGTGGTCTCAGTACAATATAAGCGGGGCTGACAATGCCATCATAGTCCGATGCTCCAATTGCGCCTTGCCACATTCGCATTTTGTTGTAAGCCAAATCATCCTTACGAACAACCTTGTATTTGGATTTGTCTTCATTCGAACTATCCTTCTTGGCCGTTATCTCATCCTGCTTGATGATTCCGCGATTAATCGTAACAGACAACAGTTCCATATTGGCCTGGTTACTTTCTTTGCGTTCATCAAAAACACCGATATTGCGTTTAACATCCCAATGACTGGGGATTTCTCCTAACCATTCAACGCCACTGGGTTTGTAACTTTCATATCGCTGCATCACTTACCTCCTGTTGTCTTCCAGAATGGCTCACTGTAACGGTTTTACCATCGGCAGCAGTTGTTGCAAAATTTGCAACAACTGACTCACGCAACAATGACAGCCAGACGGTCTCGCCGGAAAGCTTAGCGTCAAGACAAGTACTACCATCTTCAGATTTATACAACAGAAATTCGCTATCAGACGGCAACATGTTCGATTCCGTCATGACTGTATGCCTACAAAGCTGACCAGTTGTTTCAGCAAGCCATCGGTTTCCGCTTCCAGCGCCAGAATTTCCCTGGTTACGTCTTTCAGACTGCGCAAGGGCTTATGCTGATAGAAGTATTTGTTAAAGCTAATTTCGTAGCCGATAACGGTTTTGTCCAGAGCGATCCAGGCGTCTTCAACATGAGGGCGCACTTCACGGATAAAGTAGTCGTGGATGACAAGGGAGGCCAACAGTTCCGTACTGGACGCCAGCGGCACATTCTCGCTGTCGCGCAGCTCGCTGTCAGCTTCGTATTCAAAGTATTCGCCTATCTTGCCGGTAGACCAATAGCCGTAATCGCTGAGTTTGTCCTGGGTAGTCTGTAACTGATCCAGCACCTCCTGCAATTTGGAGCCACTGAGTTTATGCAGCTTCTTGATCACCTTGGCGGCGCGTTCGTCTCTCCAGCTAACCGCACCCAGAATTTGCTTGCGTTCCTGAGCGGACAGTTTAAGACTTAAGGTTTTGCAGGCATCATCCACTGTGGCATCAAATTGGTTGTAGTCCAGGTGTTCGTCTCCGCCGATTTTGTCGGCCAGTTTTTGTGCGGCCTGCATGATGGCCTGTTGCGCCTGCCAGGTATTATCCGACAGCAAATCCTTACGGTTTTTCGGCGACAGCGTGATTTCCTCGCGTTCCAGATGCGCTTCTATGGTTTGGGCGTGGGCTTTAAGATTATGGTAAACCTCTTCGCCATATTTGCCGTATACCCATTCCATGACTTCCTGCATACCCGGAGTAAAGCGTAATGTGGCGATACGTTCTGGACTGAACTGTGCTGCCAGCCGTAAGGGGCGTTCGACAATGACTTTGTAATAACCGAAATCTCGATTATTAAATACCTTGGAGATGCCGTCATTCGGCATATTCAGGTAAAGCCGGGTTATCTGCCCAATATGCTCGTCGCTGAATTCGCAGTTTTTGGCGCCCAGATTTTTGCGCAGCTTTTGGTAAAGGTTAGAGGCGTCGATTAGTTGTACCTTGCCCAGGCGCTGTTCACTTTTATGATTAGATAGCACCCAAACATAGGTAGTGATGCCTGTGTTATAAAACAGATTATTGGGCAACTGGATGATCGCTTCCAGATAGTCGTTTTCAATAATGTGGCGGCGAATATTGCTTTCACCGCTACCGGCATCGCCGGTGAACAGGGAAGATCCGTTGTGGACTGAGGCAATCCGCGAACCCAAAGGGCTGTCGGACTTGCGCTTCATCTTGTCCACCATTTCCATCAGGAACAGCAACTGACCGTCTGAAGAGCGTGGAATAGCCGGGTAAAAGTCGAACTCTTCGCCGCTGTAATCTGCAAGATTGACCTCAAAGCGCTTATCCAGCACATCCTTACCTTCAACGATGCTTTTTTGCTCGGTTTTCCAGGATTTGCCGTAAGGCGGATTAGTGAGCATGAAGTCAAAACGCTTGCCGGAAAAATCATTGGTGGCCAGCGTTGAGCCGAACAAAATATTTTCCGGATCGTTGCCCTTGATCATCATGTCGGATTTACAAATAGCATAGGTTTCGGGGTTGACCTCTTTGCCGTACAGGTACACACCGACATTAGCCTTTATTTCTCCTTCCGGGTCGGTAATGAAATCCTGCGATTCGGTGAGCATGCCGCCGCTGCCGCAAGCCGGATCGTAAATGGTTAGAGGGTTGGGCAATTGATCTTTGACCGGGATGAACACCAAATTGGTCATCAGCTTGATCACTTCGCGCGGGGTAAAGTGCTCGCCGGCCTCTTCGTTATTTTCTTCATTGAACTTGCGGATCAGCTCTTCAAACACATAGCCCATGCCGAGATTGGACAGGCCGGGTTGATTGCGGCCATCCGGCCCTTTACGGTCATCCGGGCCAAGGTTGATTTCCTCGCTAACGAATTTCTCAATCACATCATGCAGGACATCGGACTGTGACATTTTACGAATCTGATTGCGCAAATCGAACTTATCTATAATTTCCTTAACGTTATCGGAAAAACCGTCCAGATAGTTTTTCAGGTTGGCTTCCAGTTGCGAGTGGTTACCGAGCAGAGTTTTAAGGGTAAAGCGCGAGGTGTTGTAAAACACATAGCCTGAGGCGTCACGCAAACCGATTGGGTCAAGATCGCTCATGCCGGCGTCTTCACGCTGAAAACGCACCTCTTCTAAAACGGCTTCCTTGCTGGGTTCCAGCAAACAATCCAGGCGGCGCAACACGAACATGGGCAGGATAACGTCGCGGTATTTGCCGCGCACGAACACATCGCGTAAACAGTCGTCGGCGATAGACCAGATGAAACTGACAATTTTGTTGTGGGAAGAGTGGTCCATATCCTTTTTGTGTTTGTCGCTTTCGCTTTTTTAATTTCATACGGTTTGGCGTAAGCCGATAGCTATTCAATTATACAAGCTAATTGATGCCTAACTGAATTTCTCACATTGTTTTGTACAAAAAACGAGTAATTTTCCATCTTTTGTACAACTCAGCTAAAAAATCATCTTCAGAATATCTATCCTGGGCCAATGGATGTCAATCAAGGGTTTTTTAAGGTATTACTAAATTATTTTTTAGTAATACCTTAGCAATACAAAATAAATATATATAATAAAATCAACAACTTACTATTACCAAAATCGTCAATAACTAGGATTTCTAATTTAAAAATCTAATTAGGCCTTTTAAGGTCGTTTTTCGATGCGATAGATAAAAAAATGTTGCTGGATAATATCGACCCATAATACACATTCCGCAGGAATGTAGAGTTGCTCGGTAACGAGCTTTTATTTGAACAATGGCTAACCTGGCTTTGCCTGTAGCAAAGTTTCTGGATGCTAACTATCGACCATTGCCGTGTAACTTTTATATTTCGAGGTTTTTCGTAATGCATTCTCTTCCAGAAACAGGCTATCTACGCCTTCCCCAAATTATAGGTAATTCCAAATCCAATCCGCCTATACCGGCGCTGATTCCGGTCAGCAAATCAACCTGGTGGGCGGGTGTTAAATCCGGCCGTTTTCCAGCGCCGATTAAACTCGGTCCCCGTATTACGGTCTGGCGGGTGGAAGATATCCGCGAATTGATCATCAGGTTGGCGCTTGATGCAGCTGCGGCATAGAAAAAAACTGCCTCCGTTCGGCAAAGAGTTGGCGGAAAAATTGCAATCGGATAATCCGCCGTGGCTGGTGATTGTCTGTATAGGACGAGATTGTTGGCGACGAGCCAGACATTGGCAGAAAAACCCGTCTGTTTGGGCGCTGGTCATGCCTGCGTCTGAATCGCCACTTGGCTTCATCTGGCAGGTGGCGGCACTCTATATCCTGATAGATTGGGATTTAGGGCCGACCCATAAGCAAATTATTCATTTGGTAAAAGTCCTCTTAGTTGCAGGAGCCGAGCAGGTGACGGTTCGCCCTTGCTGGGTGGATATCAATGAACCGGCTTTTGAGTATGACGCATCAAGGCCTGTGAATTGTCGCTGGGTTCAGATCAGGGAGCAGATCATGATTTATCCTGGGCTCAAGCGGAGAAATGGCGATGTTTCTGCCTGAAGTGATTGAGATTGACGAAGCCGAATTGTCATGCCTGGAAAAAAGCGTCGTTTCCAATAAATCCGAGGTCAGGCAATTGTCGTTCGCTGATTTGGAATTACCTTGTTATATCGTTGAGGAAAACTGGTTCGACCTAGGCGGCAAGCGTCAATCAGGTGTCTGGTATTGCTATCAGACCGAAGGTAACCAGAAAACGCCATCGGCTCAACATGCCATTCGGATTTGTTCGCCACTTTATATAGAAGCCGTCACCAATACTGAAGATGGTCAATTTTTTGGCCGCTTGTTACGTTTTCGCAATACCTTTGGCCGGTGGCGACAATGGGCCATGCCGATGGAATTGCTGCGCGGTTCCGGCGAAGAGTTGCGGGGCGAACTGTTAGCGGCAGGCGTGGAGATAGAACAGAAAAATCGGAATAAGCTTGCCGATTATCTACAATCTCATATTCCGGACAAAATCATCACTGCTGCGACCCATACTGGTTGGACAACCAGTGGCAATGCCTTTGTGATGCCGGACCGGATTGTCGGCGCCGATAATGTCTATCTGCAAAGCGACAGCATCGGTAAGTATGGGGCTATTCGCCCAGGCGGCGATTACCGGGAATGGCAACAACTGGCAGCACTCTGTGCTAGAAATCCGGTATTGATTTTATCACTATGCGTCTCATTCGCAGGGCCTTTGCTGGCAAAAGTCCATCATGATTCTGGAGGCATACATTGGGTAGGCGACTCCAGTACAGGTAAGACGACAGCTTTGTTGTTGGCAGTATCAGTATGGGGCGGCGAGGATTTCAAGCGCAGCTGGCGGGCCACTTCAAATGGTCTGGAAAGTGTTGCGGCCATGTTATCTGATACTTGTTTGTGTCTGGATGAAATCAACGAAGCCGATCCGCAGGAAGTGGGCAGCATCGTTTATTGTTTGGGCAACGGCACAGGCAAAACCAGAGCCAATAAAGTCGGCTCTGCCCGGCAAGTTCAACGCTGGCGATTAACAATTTTATCCACCGGCGAACGATCCATTACTGCCGCCATGAAAGAAAGTGGTAAACAGGCCAAGGCCGGTCAGTTGATGCGTCTGCTGAGTATTCAAGCAAAACGGCAATTTGGGCTATTCGATACCCTGCACCATTTTAATGATGGTAGAACACTATCGGATTTCTTTAAAACTCAGTCCGCCAAACATTACGGTCATGCCGGCATCAAGTTTGTTGAATATTTGATTCAGCAAGGCAATGCAGATTTCGCCGCTGTACTTGCAAAAATTGAAGCGCAATTCAATCACGCTGATCATCAGTCGGCCAGGGCGGCGTCTAAATTTGCCTTGTACGCGATGGCCGGAGAACTGGCTATTGAGGCCGGAATTGTGTCGTGGGAACAAGGTGCTGCATTACAGGCTTGCCAGTTGTTTTTTGCCCAATGGCTGCGTGAACGCGGTAAAGGGCTTACAGAAGACCAGCAAATTTTACAGAATGTCGGCACCTATATTCTCAAATACGGTGATACCCGATTCACAGACAGAAATAATCCCAATGAGAAACCACGGGCTGAACGGGCCGGATGGTATCAGGATAATGACGATGAACGTATTTATCTTTTTACCAGTGACGCTTTGAAGGAAGCTGGCGGCAATTTTGATTTCAGTCGGGTGCTGAAAGCACTGGAAGATGCCAAATGGATAGTCGCTCACAATGCTGGTAAACGCGCCAGAAAAACGACGATAACCGGTTTAGGCAAACCCTCTTTATACTGGATATTACCAGTTGAGGAAGCGGATCATGCTTGAAGGTTTGTTTAACCAGATCGCCGGTCAAATGCCGCCGACAGTTCCCCCGAGTCCTTCTCAAAAACCGCTAGGGGAACCGCTACAGCCCAGAGTTTACAAGCCTATTCCCTGGGTTCCCCCGGTTCGCTCAGAAAAATACAAAATCCAAAATACACAACCATTTCCTGAACAGGACAGGCAAAAAATACTCGATTATTTGGCGGCTATCGGCGAAACTGACCAGGAAATTATTCAAGAGATTTTGGAAGTCCGCACCAGGGATAACAGCAAAAAGCTTTGGTTGCTGCAATGGGCTGCCAAGACTTTGCCTGCTCCATACATTGATTTATTGGATGATAGGCATTATTGCCGGGAATGCTGCTTTATGAAAAACCGTAGATGCCAACGACATGGCTTTTGGCCTGTGGATAATATTCCCAGACGGTGTGTTGAATTTAAACATCAAAAAGGTAGTGTATAAAGAGGATGCGAGTTAGTTTGCATTGCTTGATGGCTCGCTTTGAATATTGTCCAAAATAGACTTAATCAAATGAATTGGGCGTTGTCCATGAAACATAATTCTGAGAAATATGCCGTCCGCTATTACTATTTCCGATTTGCCATTTCCAATAAAGATCGCCTTTCCATTATGTCGGTATGGATGCGCATCCTTATTGTCAAGTCTGCTTGCCTCTTTATTTGTTGCGTATCTGACTTGTAAACCCGACTTCGTACACTGATCTAATAAAGATTCTACATTTATGGCCATGCAGACCTGCTTGCGACCAAATAAAATATCAAACTTGCTTTCGGAAGGAATGTTTAAGATAAATATTGGAACAGCCAATGGGTCTAGCATGCAATCTACAAGTCTGGATCGCGGGCAAGAATGTGTCCCCCCGCAATTGTCAAACCAACTATTAAATACCATATGTCCAACCTTTCTCATTGATTCTTCAGAGTAACATCCTAGAAAAAGGCATTCGTCGATCACGCTGATTGCCCAACCCTTTCTTTCAGATTCAGCAATAACATAATTCAAATCATCATCCCATGAATCAAGGTAAACGTAATTTTCTGGGATGATGACCTTACTATTGGTGTCGGGGTCAACAGAAACACCTCTATTAATAACTTCTTTTACATGACCCATTCTTTCTGCTTGACGTAGCATTCGCCCTAGTTGCTTAACACTATCCGGTCCCTCTTGTTGCGCAAAGTAAAAAAAAGACCTTTCGCAGCCATGCTGCAAATAAAAATCCATAAATTTCAAAATATCATGATTTTTCTTACCCTCCTTGACTTCAGCTATTGTCATATTACCAGTTGGCCCCATAAGCAAAAGATCTCCGACTTGAATAAATGAAGTCAAGTCAGAAATCAGCGCCATACCACCAGGGTTATTATTGTTGAAGTGTTCGGCAGCAAGGACGACTGAATCAAAGTTAGAGTGTTTGAGATCGGGCTGGGAATGCCCTTTATACAATCGCCTCGCATAACAAAGCTGCTTGCCAATAAATTGCCATGCAATAGAGTCGGCAATTCCTCTAAATAAGACATCGTGAGAAGGTGTCAGCCCCTGATTTGAACGAATTAGCCCTACCATTAACTGTTGAGCTTTCCACATTCCCTTATGAGCCGACTCAAAAAATCTCTCTCTCGTATGTGAATCTTCCTTTAGTTTATCCGAGCTATTAATCTCCTCCCACATGTGTCGAGAACCACAGCAAGCCAATTCGTACAAACTTCGGGTCAAATCCTCAACTTCTGGCCTCAATACCAATGGTTGCAAAGTGGTAAATTGATCATATTTAAACTTTTTCTTTTTTTTCAGTCCCATCGTATATTTTAGAGTAGCCATGCAAAAAAAGTTATATTAGTTTTATAATCGACAAGAAAACCATTTAATTACAATTACTGCTTGATAAAAATAGCTTTTACTTGCTGAATACTAAACTAATATTGATCAGTAGATATACTTCCTGGTCGACTGATTTTTCATTTAATATCTTCAAATCAAAAAAACCATGCGAAGATCAGAAAAAGACCCAAGCTCTCTCTGACCTATTACGCTTTAAATTCAGTATATTACAGATAAAATCTGAACTTTTATAAATGATACATTAACCGCGCTTCCGTATCGGAATTACATTTGCCCCAGATTTCAAACTATCCAGATAATCTGCCCACCATTGCATTAACTCTGCCCGGTCATTCAGATATTGCGCATGATTATAAGCCGCTTCGGTTTTGCCTTTGACGATATGTGATAGCTGCGCTTCAATCACTTCCCCGCTGAATTTCCCCTTACCATCTTCCCTAATTCGGGTTGAAGCAATACCTCGAAAGCCGTGGGCGGTCATTTCCTCTTTGCTGTAGCCCATTCGGCGTAATGCGCTTAATAGGGCTTCTGCCGCCATGTGGCGTTCGTGCTTGCTGCCTGCCGCCGTTCTTAATCCGGTAAAAACATAGCGCCCATTACCGGTTAAGGGATGAATATCTCGCAGAATTGTGATTGCCTGCCGGGATAGCGGGACATAGTGAACTCGATCAGGATCGTTTTTAAGAACGGCCCGTTGTTTCTTGATGTGTGCCGGTACTGTCCATAAGGCTTTATCAAAATCAATATCTTTCCATTCCAGCGTCGCCAGCTCACCCGGTCTAACGAAGGTTAGCGGCAGCAATTGCAGCGCCGCTCGAACAATAGGGGATCCTTTGTAGTCGATGATGTCATTCAACAGTGTAGAAATATCATCAATATTTTTTAGCCTGGCAAAGTTTTTTTGCGGCGGAACCGGTTTTAAAACTGTTCTAATTGCTGTGGCTGGATTATTTTCGCAACGGCCAGTTCCAATCGCATAGGCAAAAACCGCTTCACAAGCCTGATTGGTTCGGTGCGCCGTTTCGATTGCGCCCCGTGACTCGATTCGCCGAATGGTTTCAAGCAAGGTAATGGCAGTGATCCTGTTAATGGGAGTGAATCCCAAGTATGGGAATACGTCATTAACTAGCCTGATCAGTGTCCGCTGGGCGTGGCCTTCCGTCCAGGTATCTTTTTTATATTCCCACCATTCACGCGCTATGGGTTCAAAGCTATCGGCTCCGCTTTGGCTGATGCGTTCGGCTTTACGTTGCTGGCTGGGATCTATGCCATTGGCGACTTGCGCCCTAAGTTCGGCTCGCCGGTCTCTGGCGCCAGGCAAAGTTATTTCGGGGTATAAGCCAAGCGACAAGGTTTTTTGCTTGCCATCGACGCGATAGTCGAAGCGCCACCAGGATGAGCGTTCCGGTTCGGCGACAAAATACAATCCGCCGCCATCCGGGGCTTTATTTGCCTTGCCTTCTTTCTTTGCTGTTGCCGCCATACTTTTAATGGTCAGCGGCGATAGTTTGTTCAGTGTTTTCGCCATGTGCAGCCCCATTGCTGGTAAATGCTTTGCTGGTAAACCGTCTACCAGCATTTTTACCAGCAATTGCCGGTAGATTGTATTGTATTCCACTGCACATCACTGGACAACAAAAAACCCGCTAGACCTTGCGGTCTGCGGGTTTATTGTATTTCTTTGGACTTTCTTGGATGGTATATTGGTGGAGGCGGCGGGAATTGAACCCGCGTCCGCAAGCACTCCGCCACAAGCTCTACATGTTTATCCCGCTCTTTTAATTTAACCGTTAAATACCCGTCGGGCCAAGAGGTTTAACAGCGATTTCGATTGGATTTAGCGCTGTTAGCTACGAACGAAGCCTTGGCGCGATCTTATGTAATATGATCCCTGAGTGCTCCGAAGAGCCTGCACGCATAAGCACACACAGTCAGAGAAGTGGTGCAGGTTTTAAGCTGCTAAGGCCACTGAGTAGTTTTCGTCATTTGCGAATACTTTAGTTCAGTAGATTTTACGAGGTGTACTGTCCTCGACATGCACCTGAGGTTTTGCTACCCACGTCGAAGCCATGTCGCCCCCAAGAGTTTTTATTATAGCATTTTTCAGAAAATGCGGATTAGTTTGTTTTGGTGTCTGCAATTATTAAAAGTGATCATTTTTATGACTAACCAAGGCTGCTAGTTTTAGCAAACAGTAGTGAACGTAATTAATCAATACAGTTTCACCGTTCTAGGGAGAATTCTTTGCTCGCTACCAATAAACTTGCGCCTTACTGCCTAAAACTTATTCAATAATGCTTTAACATCAAGTGAAAATTTTTGTCTGGCTATATCGCCTACCACACCTGTGTAACTGGCTTGTAAATACAAATCGACCCCACACACTTTAGCAAGCATAGAACAGCGCCCAGTTAACGACATTTTTTTAGCCTGTAATGCATAAGTCAAGGGTACCGTATCGGCACGCAGGATAGGGCCAGAAACAATAAAATCAATACGCTTATCGAACATTTCATATTGCAGCGTGTCTGGCAACAGGTACAATTCTGCCAAGACAATTTTGTCATTCTCTCCGCAACAACCGAAGATAAAACAGCGACAATCATGCAAATCATCTAACAAAATTTCTGCTAATTTTGCCTCAGTCAACCGTTCTGGATGTTGCAGGCGGATGTTTTCTAAACCGTGTATTTGTCTCATATGCTTTAGATAATAGCGTGAATGGTAGTTTACCTTTAAAATAGACACTTCCAATATATTGCCTGAAGCGCTGTGTCGCACGGAATCCATTAATGACCGATTATAAATTAACCCATCTGAAACAGCTCGAAGCTGAAAGTATCCATATTATTCGTGAAGTTGCAGCAGAATTTGAAAAACCGGTAATGTTATATTCCATCGGTAAAGACTCAGCGGTAATGTTACATCTAACAAAAAAAGCTTTTTTCCCTGGCAAACCGCCGTTTCCGTTGTTACATGTTGACACTACTTGGAAGTTTAGGGAAATGATTGCTTTCCGCGACCAAATGGTTAAAGATCTGGGCTGGGATTTACTAATTCATACCAATCAAGAGGGCGTAGAGCAAAACATAGGTCCTTTTACCCACGGCAGTAAAAAGCATACCGATGTCATGAAAACCGATGCGCTAAAACAGGCTTTAAATAAATACCAGTTTGACGCTGCCTTTGGTGGCGCTCGGCGAGATGAGGAAAAATCCCGCGCTAAAGAACGCGTTTACTCTTTTCGCGACAAAAACCACCGTTGGGACCCCAAAAACCAACGCCCCGAATTATGGAACACTTTTAACGGTAAAATAGATAAGGGCGAAAGCATACGCGTGTTTCCACTTTCCAACTGGACAGAGCTGGATATCTGGCAATATATTCATCTGGAAAATATTCCTCTTGTACCTTTGTATTTTGCCAAAGAACGCCCCGTGGTAGAAAAGGACGGTATGTTGATCATGGTAGACGATGACAGAATGCCACTAGGCCCAAATGATAAAGTGGAAATGAAAATGGTGCGTTTTCGTACCCTGGGCTGCTACCCTTTAACAGGCGCAGTGGAGTCAACCGCCACCACTTTGCCAGAAATCATACAGGAAATGCTACTCACCACCACCTCTGAACGCCAAGGCCGCTTGATTGATCATGATCAGGCTGGTTCTATGGAACAGAAAAAGCGTGAAGGGTATTTTTAAGCATCCCAATTTTAATTTTGATTCAGAAAAATAACGCAGCGACGTCATTTACTCATGTTTTAGGAAAACCATGTCCCACCAATCTGATTTAATTAGCACCGATATCGACGCCTATTTGGCGCAACACGAACGCAAAGAACTATTACGGTTTTTGACCTGTGGTAATGTGGATGATGGTAAAAGCACCCTGATCGGTCGCTTATTGCACGATTCGAAAATGATTTACGAAGATCAGCTGGCAGCAGTTCAGGCCGACAGCGTTAAATCTGGCACTACCGGAGCTGGCAAGATTGATTTGGCTTTATTAGTGGATGGCTTACAGGCGGAACGTGAGCAAGGAATTACCATAGATGTCGCTTATCGTTATTTTTCCACTTCGACACGTAAATTTATTATTGCCGACACTCCCGGCCACGAGCAATATACCCGCAACATGGCAACAGGTGCTTCAACCTGCGATTTAGCCGTGATTTTGATTGATGCCCGATATGGCGTGCAAACGCAAACCAAACGGCATAGTTTTATTGCCTCTTTATTGGGTCTTAAACATATTATTGTAGCCATCAATAAAATGGATCTGGTGGAGTATAGCGAGACAGTTTTTAATACCATTAAATCCGATTATCTGGCGTTTGTAAAAACACTTGCTTTGGACGATATTCATTTTATTCCTATGTCGGCTCTGGACGGTGACAATGTAGTCAACCCCAGTGAGCATATGCCTTGGCATACTGGCAAACCGATGATGGAACTATTAAACACCATCGAAATTGCCAGCGATCACAATTTTGTTGATGCACGGTTTCCAGTGCAATACGTTAATCGTCCTAATCTGGATTTTCGTGGCTTCTGCGGCACTGTGGCGTCGGGTGTTTTTCGACAAGGCGATAAAATTACCGCCCTACCTTCAGGCAAATCCAGTCACATTAAATCCATAGTCACCTATGATGGCGACCTGGAATTGGCGTTCGCTGGGATGGCGGTAACACTGACTTTGACAGATGAAATAGACATCAGCCGCGGCGATATCTTAATTGGTCAACAACAATCAGCACCTAGCATTGCCGATAAATTTAAAGCCACTCTGGTGTGGATGACAGAACAGCCAATGACACCGGGTCGTCAATATATCCTTAAATTGGCAACACGCAGTGTTTCTGGCTCAGTTTCGCTGATACATCATCGCATTGATGTAAACACTCTAGAGCATCACGATGCAAATGAGCTTAAGCTGAATGAAATTGGCTCTTGTACAGTTAGCGTAAATGCACCTGTGGTGTTCGACCCTTACAAACGTAACAAAAGCAGTGGATCGTTTATCATTATTGACAGATTAACCAATGTCACCGTAGGCGCAGGGATGATTAGTGGCGATGCCAGCGCAGAAGAATGGTCTCCAGTCACCGCAGAAGAACGTGCCACCCGCTTTGCACAAACCCCGACCAGTATTGTTTTTCTGGGTACACAAGCCAAACAGTATGCTTACCAATTAGAACGAAAATTGTTCGATACAGGACATGCTTGCACTATTTTGGAAAATGCCGATTTAACGCTGATTAACGCAGTTAAACAGGCAGGCTTATTGTGCCTGTGCTTGGACACGCAAGCTGCGACAGACATCAGTTTTGATTGTGGTGAGTTTAGCGTTGATGATATTTATGTTGAGCTTAAAAAGCGTAGCGTACTTCACTAAGAGATAACCCGCTAAATAATCGGCTGCGGCTGGGCCTGATGCCTACTTCATCAATCCCATCCGTAGCAAATTAATTACCTGTTTTATAGGTTATGCCGCCAGAGGCGCAGCAATCGCGACAGTTGCGCATCACTAAGCTCAGCGCAACCTAAAGCTAAAATGCCAGATTAGCGATCAATGTCTAAAATGTCGCATTCCGGTTAACACCATCGCAATGTTATGCTCATTAGCAGCAGCAATCACCTCTTCATCACGCATAGAACCGCCAGGATGTATCACCGCCGTAATCCCTGCCGCAGCAGCTGCATCTATACCATCGCGGAATGGAAAAAAAGCATCAGAAGCCATTACTGAACCCGGTACAATCAAGCCCTCATCAGCAGCTTTAATACCTGCAATTTTTGCCGAATACACTCGACTCATCTGACCGGCTCCAATTCCGATAGTTTGGCCATTTTTACAGTAAACAATAGCATTGGATTTTACAAATTTGGCCACTTTCCAGGCAAATAGTAAATCTGTCATTTCCTGATCCGTTGGAACTCGCGCACTAACGATTTTAATATCAGCGATGGTAATGTTGCCGATATCTTTGTCTTGCACCAACAACCCACCTGACACCCTTTTGAAATCAAATGCCGGCGTTTGGCTTTCTGTCCACAGACCGCAATCCAGCACGCGCACATTTTGTTTTTTACTCAGTATTGTTAATGCCTCTGGCGCAATGGCTGGAGCAATAATCACTTCTACAAATTGGCGACTAACAATTTCGCCTGCCGTTTTAGCATCCAACTCCCGATTAAAAGCAATAATGCCGCCAAAGGCAGAAGTAGGATCGGTAGCATAAGCCAAATCGTAGGCTGCACCAATATCTGTTGCGATGGCAACACCACAAGGATTGGCATGCTTAACAATGACACAGGCCGGCTCTATAAATGCTTTAACACATTCCAGTGCAGCATCTGCATCCGCAATATTGTTGTATGATAATTCCTTACCCTGCAGTTGCTTAGCAGCTGCAATACTGCCAATGGGCGGATTTTTTTCCTGATAAAATGCCGCTTGCTGATGCGGATTTTCACCATATCGCAAGGATTGCAGTCTATGGAACTGCAGATTTAAGGTTTCCGGCAAACCTTCGGATGTTATTTTACTTAAGTAAGTTGCGATTGCCGTGTCGTAGCGTGCGGTATGTTCAAAACTTTTTAGTGCTAGTTTAAAGCGTGTCGAGTGACTTAAGCTGCCAGCCTGGCTGGTTAATTCCGACAAAATGGCTTGATAATCTTGTGGATCAACAATAATTGCCACATCCGCATGATTTTTAGCCGCAGAACGAATCATGGCAGGGCCACCAATGTCGATATTTTCAATCGCTGTTTCCAGATCACAATCAGGTTTAGCGATAGTCTGCTCAAATGGGTATAAATTTACAACGACTAGATCAATCGGATGGATAGCATTTTCAGCCATTACTTCATCATCAATACCGCGCCGGCCTAGGATACCACCATGAATTTTGGGATGTAAGGTTTTAACTCTGCCAGCCATCATTTCTGGAAATCCAGTATATTCGGCAACTTCCGTTACCGGAATTTGATTTTCGGCCAATAACTTTGCGGTACCGCCCGTGGATAATAATTCGATACCCAGTTGATTTAACTCCCGACAAAATGCCAAAACGCCAGTTTTATCGGAAACGCTTATCAAAGCACGGGTCACTCTTTTGTTCATGCAGACCTCAGATATAAGGAGAATAATTTATAATGATTTGGAAATTGTTTGATGTCTGTGGCTAATTTAAAATGATACCAACATCAGAAAAGGCAAAATTGCAGTTTATTGACACAAACTGCTGAGACATAAATAGGTATGCAAAACACGCTGAATCAACTAATGCCGTATTGTTCCAGCTTTTTTCGTAACGTGCTACGGCTAAGCCCCAACACTTTAGCAGCTTTACTTTGATTAAAGTCCGCGTGTTTTAAAGCTGTTTCCAACAATGGCTTTTCAACTTCGTTTAGCACTAATTGGTATAAGTTTGTTGAGTCGTGCCCATTAAGGTGGGCAAAATAGTCTTCAACACAAGATCGCACATGATCAGAGAGCGTATGTTCGTTACCAGCTTGAATAGCGACTGTTTTAATTTGCATTTATGCGACTCGTAAAGAGATTAGATCAAATGACTCGTTGACTAAAGCCAGTTGTTTATCAGGCTGTTGGGCTTGATTAATTGCCATTTTTTGTGTGGCTGGTAAACAGCCAAATTGATCGAAATACCAGCCTATATGTTTACGTGCAATTTTAACACCACTACTATTGCCGTAAAAACTATATAAATTATGCAGATGTTGATTAATAATAGTTTTGATTTCGCTCAAAGAAGGTGGTAAATAAACCTCACCACCCATCTTGCTGATAAGCTCTCTGAAAATCCATGGCTTACCTTGTGCAGCACGGCCAATCATTACAGCATCGGCACCGGTATATTGTAAAACCTGCAGGGCTTTTTCGGCACTGGTAATATCACCATTTGCAATAATTGGAATATTAACCGCCTGCTTAACTAATTTGATGGTGTCGTACTCCGCTTGTCCTGCAAATTTGCATGCCCGACTGCGTCCATGTATGGTTAAGGCCGAAATGCCATTGTCTTCAGCTATTTTAGCAATGTTTAGCGCATTCCTATTTTGTACATCCCATCCGGTACGAATTTTTAAAGTAACAGGGATATCAACAGCAGCAACCACAGCACTCAATATATCAGCAACTAACGATTCGTCTCTTAATAATGCTGCACCCGCCGCCACTGAACACACTTTCTTAGCCGGACAGCCCATATTAATATCAATAATCTGTGCTCCGCGTTGTTGATTCAGGCGGGCAGCGGCAGCCATTTGTTGCGGCTCAGTACCCAAAATTTGAATCGAACGGATACCACTACTAAACTCAGTTTTTTTGATAGTTTTAGCGTGATGTTGCAACTCGGTATTGGAAATAACCATTTCAGAAACCGTTAAGCCCGCTCCGTACTGTGTGCACAGTTGCCGGAAAGGCTGATCGGTAATCCCAGCCATGGGTGCCAATAGCACTTTACTAGGAAGTTGATAGGTGCCAATTTGCATGTCGATAAGTCAATTAAAAGGCAGTATATAATACCTGAAAATATAAAATTTAACGATGTCTGCTTTCACTAATCACTCGAACGCATTAATTCATACCACGACGATTTAAAATATCTTTACGAAAAGCCATGGCTATATCGGCAGTCACTTCGGGGGGTAAAATGACCATCACTGACAAAATTTCGCATGTTTGTACTTGGCGCAATCTGATGCGTACTTAGATAGGGAACATCCATTTGTTTCAATTGTTTTTCAAATGCCAGTACCAAGTGGTCTTTATAACCTTTATCCTGAATAAGTAAGATATAAGGCATTTGATTTTTAGCCCTAACCTTACTGACAAAATCAGCAATCAGGGCATTGGATATATCCAAAAGCCCATCTGCATTGGTAAATCCCTGTGCATTCCAATATCTGGCGGTAACATCATGAACGTGTTTCTGCCCAATACTACGACGCACCATTTTACCCAGAACTGAATAATCAAACCAATCGCTCTCAAATACCCAACCATTGAAAGTGGGCGATTTGCTACGCAGCATTGCCACATAGGCATCCCATTGTTCGGGTTTACTCCATAACGCAGTGCGTAATTCATCCAGTGAATGAATCAACGGATCATTTTCGACCAATTGCCCGTCCATTAAAGAATAAAACGGATAGGTGTATGGTGCAGCCCCCTCAAAATTTAGAGTGGCTATGGTGGGCGCCATGCTAAATGGCAAAGACGAGGCGAGAATACCAAGCACAACGATATCAGCACGATGATGACTGGCATCGAATTTGTAGTAAGCATAGGAATGCGCCAAGGTAGAAGAAGGCCCACCTTTAAAGCGCAGCTCTATACGAGAATCCAAACTTTGTAAAGAATGACAAATCTGTTGCGTAAACGATTGCCCATAAGCGGCAATCAATAGCTTATCGGGTGCAGAGGCAACACTAGGCTGTTGGTCTTGCGCATCGTCAACCAGCCAACCTGCTTGTGCAATTAAAGCAGTCGATTCTTTATCTGGCCCAACCATCAAGCGAAATTTACCTTCCACAGATCGGCCATAGTCAAAATAATTTTGCAGTTTGCTGGGCTGTTCTAATGGCGATTTTGGCATCGAAAACTGAACATTCAGCAGAATATCAATCAATACCAGCCAGAACAGAGTCCATAGCAACGCAACCGCCACCCGGCGACCGGTTAAAAACGGCACTGGTTTAATTTGCGAATCAGAACTGGAAATAGATGAATTGCTGACTGTCATTAGACAACCCCATAATAAAGACCGTAATGAGAAGCGCATAAACAGCACCGTGTATATAGCCAGGGTAACTGGCGTAGAAATGTATCTGCTTAAATTTAAACTGATAAACTTCTATTACTGTAAGTAACAATACCCCCAATAAAGCACTAAACGGTGGAAATTTCAGATGCAAGGACATATCAGAAAAATCGGTCAATAGAATATGTGTAAATGTATCAATTTGCTCAAAAGATGTTGCTCTAAATAACAACCAACCGTAACAAACGAATACGAAAAAAACAGCCATTCTCGGTAAACGTTGTAGCATAGAACCCGAAAATTCTTTTGGCTTGGGTCCAACGAATAAGCGATGCATAATCAACATAGCCCCTTGATATGCTCCCCATAATAAAAAATTCCAGGCTGCTCCATGCCATAAACCACCCAGCACCATGGTCAGCATTAAATTTCGATAAGTGTTAAGTTCTGTTCCGCGGTTACCGCCTAGAGGAATATACAAATAATCGCGCAGCCAAGAGGAAAGACTAATATGCCAACGCCGCCAAAATTCAGATGGATTAAGCGAAAAATAAGGTTGATCGAAATTTTTTAAAAGCTCTATACCAAACCACAGCGAAACACCGCAGGCTATATCCGAGTAACCCGAAAAATCACAATATATCTGCACCGCAAAAGCCAAAGTAGCGGTAACTATATCTAACCAGCCTACTGCTCCGCTACTGTTGTATATGGATGAAACACTAGCAGCCAGACCATCTGCAATCGCCATTTTTTTTACTAACCCCAACAAAATGAGATAAGCACCTTGCATTACTGTATCGAAACTAACACGCCTTTCGCCCAATATTCTTGGTATTAAGTGTGACGCACGTTCAATAGGTCCAGCCACCAAAGGCGGAAAATAGGAAACAAACAGGGCAAAATCGCGTAAGCGAACCACGGGCTGCATTTTTCCCCAGTAGACATCACACACATAACTTAAGGTTTGGAATGTATAAAAAGAAATGCCTATCGGCAAAATAATCTCTAGATGTAGCGTGGGCACATCAAAACCTAAATTTTTGGCCACTAGTTCGGCTTCTGCGACAAAAAAATTATAGTATTTAAAAATACCCAACATTCCCAACTGCCCAAACAAACTGCAACGCAGAAAGAAAATCCGTTTAGTGGATTCTGTCATGTACTTTAGACAATATGGATAGGCAATATGAGCGGCAGTAACACCCATGGCGGTTATCGCCAAAACTTTAAGCCCAAAACTAGTCGGATGTAACAGCGGAGACCAATCAATATTTTCCAACATCAATCCCTGAAACGTTACTGCATGCCAATCTGGTACTAAAAAACACACAGCAAAGCCAAGAATATGCGCAGTAGCCGCCCAACGCTGAGCCATAGTCAATTGCCCATTCGCAATCATTAATCCTGTGCAAAAATCCAGAACCGTAGACAGTGATACCAAGTACAGAAAGCGTATATCCCAAACGCCATAGAACGTATAACCAGCAAGTAATAAAACCCAGTTTTGATAGCGTTTACCCACCACATAATAAAGTAGCAGTACAATCGGAAGAAAAATGGCAAACGCCAGGGAATTAAAAATCATTTTAAGTCTGAGTACTTAACAAAAAGTTAGCTTGTATTTTAGACTACGCAGACTAAATAGCGTGGTGTTTATGTTTACTTTTCTAAAATGCGTAGCTTCAAAGCATACAATTGGTTGTAAGAGCGTTACGACTGTTCTAGCAATACCAAGGTGTAATGAGTATTGAGTTTACCAATTACTCCAATTACAAATGTTCGTTAGCGTACTGACAGCCTTTCTGGTTATGGATAATGTTAGTGATAGTTTGAGGAAACTTACATGGCATTTAATCAAACTAAAAACGTAGTGATCATTATAAAAAATGGAGAATAAGTTGAAGAAATTAATCCCGATCGTCGCAGTGTATTTTCTAAGTTCGGCATTTGCAACGCCCCTCTATGCGGATGAGGTAAAAGAGAAGCAAAAAGAACTTATTGAAAAACAACAAGAAGTTAAAGAAAAACAAACTGAGCTTAATGAAGCTAATAAAGAGGTGTCAATCGAACAAGCGAAGGAGGCCAATAAATCGATGCAACAGGTCAGTCGAGCTAGCAAAATCACAGGGGCCAAGGTTAAAAATACCACTGGAGATAGCCTTGGCGATATCAAGGACTTGGTGATTGATCCTGCAAACGGCCAAGTAGTTTATGCGGTAGTTTCGTTCGGCGGCCTAATGGGCATGGGAGACAAACTATTTGCCATTCCTTGGAGAGCGCTGCATTGGACAAGTCCTAAAGATTATTACATTCTCGATTTAGACAAAGCGACCTTAAAAAATGCGCCGGGTTTTGATAAAAGACATTGGCCGGAAAACTCAGAGAAATGGGAAGAACAACGCGAAGCACTTGGTCAATTTTATCGCGTAACACCTTAAATCTGTATACTTGCACGGATGCAAAGAGCGGTAATCATGCTGGGTAGAGCAACGCTAAACCCAGCAGAAGCTTTTTGACGGTTAGCGTTAGTTAGTATTGTCTTACATTTACTAGCTCAGACCTGATCAGATACTGATAGGCAAAGTACGGCCAAGACGCGACAGTCGGTGTGATTTTGCCAACGACCAAAAACAGGAAATAAGCCAACGTTTGGCTTGCAGAAGCAGGCTGGGTTGAATAATAATGAAACCCAGCTTCGAAGCTGATAAGCGTTGTAATCCAAAGGA